>DAINRH010000011.1:0-43184 GCA_036741905.1 Methylobacter sp.
AGCCCGGTCAGGCGCATCGAATTGCTGTTCAAAATCCTGTAGCCGAATTATCAAGGCGTAATCCCGAGCTTTGCCGCTTAAATGCAGCAACTGCTCAAACATCTCCGGCGGCGAGGCAATCCAGCGATCCAAACCGTAGAATCTGACTTGCGAAGGCGAGGCAAAAAGCAATCGATAGCGGATACGATTATCCCAAAGCCAAGTCGGCGCATTGATGCTAACCGACGCTTTACCCTGGTCCGTCGCTGTCGATACCGATGCGCCAAAATCATGCAGCACGGGTTGTTTGGCAGGAACGCTGCAACCTGCGCTAAAAAAAACCAAGCAGCCGATCAATAAGCATCTCATTGCTGTTCCTTATAGCCCGGCTCGCCCGGACCTGCATCTCGTTGAGTGGGTCCCAGCAGTAATTCCTGCGGATTATTTTCCAGCATCGTGGCGACTCTTTTTACCTGTTGCGTTGTCGATTGCAATTCTGTCAGCAGCTTGTTCACTTTCGGTAACGTGGTCTGCTCCAACGCATCGCCGGTATTTTTTCCGCTATCGACAAGGTTCCCCGCTTTTGCGCTGAGATTTTGCACGTCCCTGGTTAATCGCTGTAAGTCGTTAGCCAAGGTATCGATATTGTTCAGGGTTTTTCGAGCGTCCGTGGTCAACGCAGGAACACCGGCCAGCGCCTTATCAACGCTTTTTTGCAATTCGGACAGTTTGTCGGTCAGCGTTTTCAGGTTGCTTAAAATACCGCCGATATTTTTTTCATTTTCATCGTTTAATAACGAGCTAAGCCGCTGCATTAAATGGTCGGCTTTATGCAAAAGTTCTTCTCCGGAATCCATCAGCTTGTCGGTCAATGACGGCACCAAAGGAATACGGATCATGGAATTATCTCCCGGCGGCAACTGTTCGGAAATAGTGCCGGAATCTTCCAATTGAATCTGGGTTAATCCGGTGACGCCCTTTAAGCGCAAGGTCGCGTAAACGCCTTTAGTCAGCACGATTTTTTTGTCGACTTCAATCGGCACCAGGATGGTGCCTGAATCCAGGGGGTCGAACTGAACATTAAGCACCTTTCCCACCGAAATGCCCCGGTAAAAAACCGTAGATTCTGGATTAAGGCCGGAAACGGAAGCCCTGGTTGAAATAACGTAGAGATTGCGTTCCTGATTCATGGTGCCAATCCAGAAAATAATCGCCGTGGATGCCGTCACCAACGCAATCAAAAACAGACCGGTAATCAGTGCGTGATTTTCTCTACCCATGCGCAGTCTCCTGATACTGAAATACCCGTTCAGCACGTTTATTATGAAAAAATTCCTCTACAAAGGGATGTTTGCAGTCTAAAACAGAAGCCAGCGTTCCAAAAGCGACTAGCTTATTATCGGCCAGCACGGCAACCTTGGTACACAAATCTCTCAATATATCCAAGTCATGCGTCACCATGACCACGGTAAAATGAAGATCCTTATGCAGTTCGGATAACAGGCTGACGAGCTCCTCGCTGGAAATAGGATCAAGCCCCGAAGTCGGCTCATCCAGCAACAACAGGCCCGGTTCCAAAGCCATAGTGCGGGCTAGCGCCACCCGCTTGATCATGCCGCCCGATAAATCGGCCGGTTTCAGCCAGGCGTCTCCGGCAGCCAAGCCAACCATCGTCAGCTTCATAAACACGATGCGCGCAATCAATTCCTCATCATCGAAACCCAGCTCACGAAGCGGAAAGGCAATATTCTCAAAAACGTTTAAGACGCTGAATAACGCCCCTTTCTGGAACAGCACGCCGCAGTTGTTACGCAGCCGCCGACCGTGATCGGCATTAGCATTGTTCAAAGATTGGCCCATCACGAACACTTCCCCCTGGCTGGGTGTTTGCAGGCCGATGATTTCGCGCAGCAAAGTCGTTTTTCCGCAACCGGATGCGCCGACCAATCCCAGAATTTCGCCATGCTCCAAGCACAGATTAATATCCTGATGAACCAGCTTTTCCGTACCTTTGTCGGGGTCGCCAAAGCGTGTCCAGACATGCTCCAGCCGTATTGCGCATGAGTGCCCGCTCATGGCATGCCCACATTCATAAACAGAATGGCGAATACCGCATCGACCATAATCACCACGGTAATGGCGGCTACCACCGAGTTAGTCGTCTCATTGCCCAAACTTTCGGTATTGGGCTTGATACGAAAACCAAAATGACAGGCAATCAAGGCAATCATCAAACCGAAGACGGCGCTTTTCAGCAGCCCGATAAACAGGTTAACCAGCGGCACCGCATCCGGCAATTTAAGGAAAAACTGTTGGTAACTGATGTCCAGCGTATTTTGCGCCGAAACCATCCCGCCGATCAGCGCCAGCGCGCTGGTCCAAACGCCTATCAGCGGCAGGACGATAGTCAATGCCATCACCTTGGGCAGGATCAGGCGCAAGGAATGGGAGATGCCCATCGCCGAGAGCGCATCGAGTTCCTCGGTGACACGCATGATGCCGATTTGCGCGGTCATTGCCGAACCGGAGCGACCCGCAACCAGAATGGCCGCTAATAACGGCCCTAACTCTCGGATAACGCTCAAACCCAGAATATCGATGATGTAAATCTCCGCCCCGAAAATCTTCAATTGCAGCGCCGACAAATAGCTGAGCACGATGCCGATCAAAAAGCCCACCAGCGCCGTAATGCCCAAAGCCCGAACCCCCGATTCATAAATCGTAATGGAAATTTCCGACCAGGGAATATCGCCCGGATGCAGCAACAGATAGCCTATATCCAAAAACAGCTGGCCCAATAAGGTCACCAGTTGCAGAAACTGTCCCCAAAAGTTGGCGAGCTGTTGATAGCCGTATTTAATAATCAGGCTTGAGTTGGAACCGGCCGGTTTGGAGGCGGGAATTTTCTGGGCTTGCCAAAGTTCGAACAAACGCTGATGTTCCGGTTTCATCCGCACCGTCGCCGGCAGTTGTTTTCCCCAGGCTTTCCAGATAATCAAGGCGCCGCCGCTGTCGAGCACCTCTATCGAGCTCATGTCCCATTGCCTGTTTTTATTGGCGGCGTACGAGCCGATTTTCCGGGGCAGTTCGGGGGCCGTTACCAGATTGCGCAGATTCCAACTGCCGGATAATTTGACACACGGTTGCCCCGCGTCTTCAACGATTTCGAGTTTGGGCAATGCATCCTGATCGGTTGGGGTATCCGTCATAGGCATGTGCTAACGCAGGCAAAGCCTGCACTCCACAGTTGAGCTTGCTTTTTCTTCGTGTCTTGGTGGTGAATCATTAACATTCCAACCAATCAATTTCGGCATCGGAAAAACCGGCAATTTTGCGCAGTTCCCGGTTAAACGGCCCTTTAGGCTTGCCGCCCACATAATATTGATCGATTAACGCCCGATATTTGGCTTCGGCTTCAAAGCCGCGCTGCCGACAAACAAACTTAAACCAATAAGAGCCCAGCTCTACATGCCCTACTTCGTCGGTCAGGATACGGGTTAAAATAGCCACGCTTGCCGCATCGCCCAACGCCTTGAATTTTTCAATCAGCGCAGGCGTTACATCCAAGCCCCGCGCTTCCATGCAGCGGGGAACCATCGCCAATCTGCCCGGCAAATCATCGGCAGTATCTTTGGCATGGTCCCATAAGCCGCTGTGCGCGGGTAAATCGCCGTAATCAACCTGCATAGCCAGTAAATGCGTTCTGATTAAGGCAAAATGCTGAGCTTCTTCATCGGCAACACGCAGCCAATCCTGATAAAATTGCTCGGGCATGCCGCGAAAGCGATACAAAATATCCCAGGCCAGATAAATAGCGACGAATTCAACATGAGCAATAGCATGAAAAAAAGCCGCTATACCGTCAGGCGTGGTCAGTTTTCGCCGCGGCATCTGTCGGGGCGCCAATAACGCCGGCTTCTCGGGAAACGTTACCCGCTCAATCGGCAATACCGGCCGCTCCGAGCTCAACGTTAATTCCCCGGTAATGCATGCTTGCCAAGCCTGATGGGTCAGCGCCAACTTTTCATCGATATTAACCTGACCAAAAAATGCTTCGGCATATTCAAACAAATTTTTCATTATTGTAAAACCATGACCAAAATTTTAGATTTCACGTCGCTGTTTCTCTATTGCCTATTCATTTACTCGCTTTCCGACCAACCGACCCTGCCGGTTCCGGATTTGTTTCCGGTGCAAGATAAAGTTCTCCACGCCGGGGCCTATTTTATAATGGGCGTCTTGGCATGGCGCAGCTTTAAACACCTGCTCAACCGGCCTATTATACTGGCTTTATTCAGTATTACCTTTTGCAGTCTATACGGATTATCCGATGAATGGCATCAGTCTTTTGTCGGAGGTCGCTGTTCTGACATTATCGATTGGCTTGCCGATAGCGGCGGCGCGGGGTTGGCGGTGTTTTTGGTGTATCAGTTGGGTTGGTAGCGAGTGTTTGCCCAGCATTCATTTTATATGGACATCCTAACTTGGCAATTCACACCGTCTTTGATTCTCCAGGCTATTCCACCGGATTTACGATCCGCAGACTCTCGTCGAAAACCAAACCGTTTTGCATGTCCTCGGAATACAAAATAGTGCAATTCGTTTGTAGAGCCGCCGCGACAATCAGGCTGTCCCAATAACTGAGACAATAGCGTCCGCGCAGTTTGCCCGCGATTTGATGTGTTTCCAAGGAAGGTGCAAGCACCCGATAGCGCCGATAAAAGGCTTCGATAATGCGACCCAGTTGAAGCTCGGAAAGCTTCCCTTTTTTGAGTAAATTCACCGAAACCTCTGCGATGACCTGTTCACTGACCGTGATTCCTCTACTGTACCGAATAAGATTTTTAGCCTGCTCGTGACGTTTATCATCATCCGGGTGATGAATAAAGGCATAAAGCCAGATATTTGAATCGACAAATTGTCGCTCATCGCTCATGGGCTTGTTCCCGCGTCAACGGCTGAAAATCGTCGAGCACCATAGGATTGTCGAGCAAGTCGGCAATGGCGTCGGCGGCGTGGGACTCAACGATGCGGTCTTCCATCTCTTCTAGCAACAACAAAACCCGCACCCGTCGGCCATCGACAAGATGCAGAGATTCTGGAACAGGTATGGCACCGTGGGATAATTGGCTCTCAAATTCGATAGCTTGCATGGGGTTGTCTCCTTTATGAAAGAATTATAGGGGAATACCAAGCCGAAAGGTACGCACAGCGTATCTATGGGGCTGCCGGTGACATCATTAGGTGTCGCGGTTCCTACCGAAATGATTGACTTTTTGTTACGAGCTAAAACATCTTGCTAATCAGTTTATCGTTTCTTCGTCCTCAATTTCTTTTGTATCAGGCAGTACCCACCGTTTCGTTGTTGCATTGAACCGAGCATCAGCAGCTGAAAGTGCAAAATATATGCAATCCTTCCGAATCGAACGCCCCAAAATTGCCGAAGCCGATTTTGTTATTTCACTGCCTTTCAAGCCAGAAGAACCTGCTTGCTTTAATGCTTCAATAATTGCTTGTGATGTCTTCAAACGTCGTGGTTCACCCCATGCAGATAAAAACAAATAATCCCCTGGTGATTTACTCATTAGTCTACTACGTTGGGCAACAGCAAAAAGCACCTGAGGATCTTTTATACGCGAGGCGGGTTCGAAAACACCTTCAAGACAAGAAAAGATTTCACTGATATGTATTCCCTTATTTTGATTACACAATATTTTATGGAGAACATCATTTAGCTGAGCTTGCTCATCTTCATTAAGTGCTAAATCACGTTCAATTAGCCCCCACAGACCGATACCAACACTGATTATCGACTCACTAGGAAGTATCTGAAAAGAATAACCAATACCACGATCATTTCGTAGCTTTTCTTTGATTTCCAAATTTGACATAGGTTTGCCCGCTTGCTTCAGTAGTGAAGTAACTGCCTGCCTTATATCAATTCGATGAGCAGCTCCATTGGAAGTGGTGCTAGATTGAGCCCAAATGTTTCTTCTAAGATAATTAATCTCGCTTGAATCTTTGAGGGCAATATTTAGAGTGTAAATATTAAGGCGCCCGTCAAAATCCAGCCCTCGCTCATTCAAAATATCCACCAACTCGGGACATGACCATTGGCGATCACTGGCACCACAAAAGATAATTTCCAAGGCTTCCTCGCGAATCACTTCTCTTTCTTGATAATTCAAGGGGCAGTGCTTAATTACCCCGTAAACACCTCTGCCATAAAGAAGTACTATCTTACCCGTAGCGGTTCGACACATAGCGTTTTGAACTAGCCGTACATCTATGTTTTTACCATACCGTTCTGATATGCGTTGTGGAATTTCAGAGTAATGTAGTGGCCGTTCAGATTCCAAAAGAACAGCTTCAACCAACGCTTCAGCACCACGGCCATAACTAACCAACACTGGCTCACTGTCTATATGCGGAGAAGAAAAATGCGCAAATTGCTTTGCAGCAACCCACAATTCGGAGCGTAATTCTCCCCCTTTTTTGCCAAGTAAATCCTCAACACTACGGCGAGCCTTCGACATGCCCCATCTGTGATTAACACCTTCTTCCAATAATCGCATGGCTTGTTTCACCGTCTTATTCCATTCATCTTGAGATAATCTGGAGACAAACAGTTGACCGTTTGCTTGCAAGAGCGAGAATTCATAATCAAGAATATTTTTATGCTCAAGCAAATAACAAAACGGTTCTTCCATTTTCTCAATACCACAAAACCAATCGTCCAAAATGGGCAAGCCAGAAAATGGTAATGGATCATCACGTTCATCAAGTAATTTGGCGAGTTTTGCTTCTAAGACATCCTTCCAAACTGAGTCACAGCCTATTTTTGACATACCACTGGCTTCAAGTTGGCGCACCCTTTCACGAGTGACACCCATATCTTCACCTATTTCTTGTAATGTCAAAGACTCTGAGCCAAGTCCCATGCGAGCAACAACGGCTTTTTTATTCTTATCAGGCAAGGAAGAAACCGCTGCGACAATAATGGAAGCCAGCGAGTCCAAATTTCTAAACTCTGAGCCCAACCTAATTGCTGAGTTGTTTAACATAGCTGAGGTGGGATTTTCCTCTGCATCAGAAAACGTTTGACTTGAAGCCGAGCCACGCTCAATTGCCGACTTTAATCGCAGACCTAGATCTTGTAATGAGTTACGGCCAAAATTTGGAATATCCAACAACATCTGGGACGAAAAAGATGCCATATCACCAACAACATTAAAACCCTTTAGATTTAATGCGTTAAAAGTTCTAACATGAAGACCTAGACTACCTAAAGAAACGACTAACAGCCAAGATGGCGCATAACGAATAAATGCAGCTGGGTCGTCAATATTAACATTCGCATTCATGGCTTGAGATGTGAATGTGGGCATTTGAACCTGCGTACCTTGCTTAAATGGAGTATGACCAGAATTAATTGGTGGCAAGTTAATGACGGAAAGAGCCCAATTAATATCTTGTAACGATTTTCTACCAAAGTTCGGCAAGTTATATAGATCGCTCTCGGTACACTGAATCAGATCGCCTATGCGAAAAATCCCTTTTTCTCTCAGGCAGTTGGCCGCACGTACTGGTAGCTTTAATTCATCCACAGAGCGCAATAAAACAGGATCAATTTCTGAAGTTTGCTCCTGCTCACCAACCAATTCAGTGTGCTCCGTGGCGAATGCAGAAACTTGGCCGTCTGTTGTTGAATTAATCAACCCTATTTCTTCAGCAGATGCTTCATATCCCCAGCCATTCAAAGCCACAAAAAGGGGGATGGTTTCTGCTTCACCTATTGCCATTGGAGCACATGCGCTAATAGTCCCTAAAGCCCATCTCGCACTCGCCGATAAGAGCATTCGACCTTGAAAGGTGCTGGCGCACTGTGCAAACGACTCTGTTTCAGGTCGACCAAACCCAATATGAATAATACCGGTTATATCATTTCGACCAGAATACGGTTCCCAAGCGTCACGCAAACTTTCTAAGTCGCGATGAACTGACGAATCGCACCCTGAATCTGAAAAAATTAATAAGTAAGCCCGTAGCGGTTGCATATGTTAAATATCTTTTGCGTTTTCTTTGGCTTTAGCCAGCAACTTCAAAAAATCAATCTGCCCCTTTTCACTTTCTTGGGATAGCTTTTCAACACCCCATTCTGCTAGGCGCTCAGCCCATCGATAGGGTGGAACACCCTCGGTATCCATAAGAAGGCTAATAGCGGTCTCTATGGACTTATCTTCGTCAATCTGCGAAATGTTATAGCGATTTACTTTAGGTGGCATAATTTCAGGAGGGCGAATGCCAGATGCTATCGCCAAAGCAATCCCCACGCGGTAGGCGTCACGCATATCCGCAAAATGCTTTTCCTCTTGCAGGCGTTTAAGTTTTGCGTCAACACGATCACTGAGCCCAACTTTACTAATATCTTCGTTCACCAATAAATTCATCATCTTTGCACCAATACTGAATGAGTTGGGGAAATTTCCTTGATTTCATATTGCCCGCCAATTCGGTGAGCCAACACGTTCAAATCATCCGAACCTCGAATCTCACCGTCATGGACAAACAAAATCAATTGGCTAGCTGAATTTGGTAAGTATCCTAGGATGTTTTTGCGATGTTTAGTATCAAGTCGTCCAAAAGGTGTATCCATTACAACTGGGCCAGCTGGGCGACCAGCATGGCTTAACCCGGCAATAAGGGAAAGCGCAACAATTTGTTCAGCACCTGCACTGCGAAGCAAAACCTCGCTTCCGTTTTGGTCTAGTATCGTCAGGCCGTAATTATCATTAATCCGCAAGCCTTGGTATGCTGTTTGTGTGCTCATCGCCTTAAAAGCTTTGCTGGCTTGAGTTTCTACCGATTGCCGCAAAGCCTCGCGCAATCTTTCAATACTCAGAGAGAAAGAAGCATAAAGTTTCTCGCACATGTCAGCCATTTGTGTTCCACGAGCGCCGCGATATGATTCATCAGGCTGCATGCGTTGTGAGAGGATGCGGATCTCTTTATCTGCGTCATCAATCTTGCTTTTCCTATCGTCAACATCAGCGTTCAAACGCGCTTCATCCTTAAGCACCCCGTCACGACGTGAGCGCATTTTCATTATCGCATCGGTATCAAACTCTTTGATCTCTTCCTGCAATTCTTCAATCTGATTTTCTATTTTTGACAAATCAAACTCGAAGCGAGCTAAATCCTTATCGACATCAGATAATCTATCTCCTACGCCATGCCCAATAACTTTGTTCAATGCCCTTATTTGAAGGGCAATATCAGTAAGCCTTGAATCGTCTGCTCCCAGTCCGTGTAATTGAAATTTTAGCTGTTCCAGCTCCATTTCCTTGGCTTCACGTTTACTAGCCTCCAAAGACTGACTACAAGTAGGGCAAATCAGATTGGCCAAATATTGCATAGTCTGCTCAATGCGCAACTGGATACGATTGCGCTCCTTGTTCAAATCATTAAAACGCTGCTGCTCTTGTAATAGGGATTCCCTCTTTAAAATTAGCCTCGGTTCTAACAAATCACGCCAAGTCTGCCCAACCAATTGCTGGCGTAAGCTAGTTTTCTGCTTTATTTCCTCCTCAATCTCTTTGCCTCTGGAACGACTGGAATCCAGCTTGCTCTTTTGACTATAAATCTTTTCCACCTTTTCCAATTCGTCGTCGAGGGTCAATCTCGAATTGCGGGCGTTATCTAGCAGAGACTGTAATTTAACCAAATCATTTTCAAAACTTTCGCGTTTCGCTACCCATTGCTGATGCCGTTCAGCGGCCCCTTCCAGCCCCTTTATTTTGCCGGCATCAATAGATTGCTGTTTTTGGGCTTGCTTGAGAATAGTTTTAATATGATCTCGTCCATTAGTAAGCGCGGGCACTCCCAAAACTTTTTCAATCTCTTTTTTGATTTCCTTGCCTTGCTCACTGCCTTCAATTAACAATTCTTCATATTCTTGGAGTAGTTCACCATCGAAGAGAAAAAAACGGGAAACTTGTTCAGGTGCAAATTGATTGATTTCAGCATCGATTTCGTTTCCAGGTATTGCAGCACCATCCTTTTGCATGTAAGTATCAACTTGAATATCTTCTGGGCGTTCTGGTTTTGCCACCAGATTTTTCATTGTCGCCACACGACGCAAATCATATTGACTGCCATTCGCTTCAAATTCAATTCGGGTTTCCATTACCCGTGCGCCCTCGTTAACCGCCTCTCGGTTTGGCAGCAAATGCAATGGTATTTGACGCAAGTGTCGACCATAAGCATACTCATAAAAAGTCCAGCGAATAGCGTTTAGCAGGCTGGTTTTTCCGCGCATATTGTCGCCAAAAACAATCAGTGTGTTACGAGATTCATCTTGAGGAAATTCAAGAACAGCATCCCCTTTGTAGGGCATGAAATTATGCATAGAAAGACGCTTGAGTTTCATTGGTTACCTCTTTGAAAATTGCTGAGCTCTTCATCAATCAATTTCTGTAATGCATCGATGGCCGCTTTGTCTTCAGGACTAAATTGGTGAATCTTCTCAACCTGATAAATCGCCTTAATTAGTTCTGTCGGCAAGTCAGGTGCTTCCTCACGCGCAGCGTCAAGCAATGCTTCCAATGCCATATCTTTTATTGTGTCGATCATTATTCCTCCTCTTCCTCTATTCCAATATCTCCAGTTTCTTCTGGATCAAAACCCATCTCACGAGCAATTTGCCGTAATTCTGCACCAGCCGATTTATTGAGTGCTGAGCTTGAAAACTCAATCGCACGTAAAAGTTCTGATTTCAACAATGATAATTGTTCTGGCTCGTCGTCTACGCTGACAGGAACGACAATGGCATCGTGAATAATTGCCAAATGCTTGCCTGGGGCTGTTCTTAAAACGCGCCCCCGGCGCTGAATGAACTGCCGGGGATTTTGTGAAGACGCCAAGATCAACGCATGGGATACCGCTGGAATATCCACTCCTTCGTCTAAGCACTTTATCGAAACAAGAACACCTCCAAACTTGCGAAACCAATCAAGTGTTGCATCCCGATCCCCGTCCATGCCGGAATGGTATTCAACTGGCTCTATTTCCTCAAGCTTGAGCTGCTGCATTGTTTCACGTAATTGCTCCACATCTTCGCAGTATATTAGCCAGCCTTGGCCGACCTCATAGTATTTCTTGATAATTTGTGCTGCCAGACGTGGCTTGCCGCATGCTTTTTTTGCAATCCGCGAACGCTGAATAAGCAACATCTTGATACGGTCAGATAACTTTGCTTCTCCTTCTGCATTTTTTAACTTAAGAATTTCTATTCCAACCTGACGTGTAAATGCTTTCCAAGCGTCAGCCTCATCAGCAGTGAGGCGGATTGAATGGGGATGGTATTCATATTCGACCAATCGACCTGATTTGACTGCATCAGACAGTGTAATAGGTGGTGGAACAACAGGGCCAAAATAATCGAATATTCTGGTAGTTCCTTCTGGATCGCCATATCTCTTCGGGGTCGCCGAAAGTCCTAATCGATGCCCCGCGTCTATTTGTAGACACCGTGAATTATAAGGGCTGCCAATCTGGTGAACTTCATCAGCAATCAGCATCAAATGCGACCCTTGATACAAACATTGCATGAAAGCATCAGTAGCCGCCGTCTGCATCGTCGCGATAATTACCCGAGGACCAGTTGCTTGAGGTGTACTCAAGCCTCTTATTCGCCCCGGCCTTTTCCAACGGTTATGTCCTGCCCCTGCAAGAACAATAGCGGCATCAGGCAATTCTGTTTTAACTTCTTCATTCCATTGCTCAAGCAATATGCGGCTTGGCACGAGAATCAAAACGGGTAAATCTTTATTTAAATGACTTCGTGCCGCCTCAATGGCAGTAAAAGTTTTACCGCTGCCCGTGGCGTGTTCAAAAATCCCTCTGCTCCCTTGTTTACGCCAGGATTCAATTGCATTGATTTGATGAGGCAATGGATCGCGTTTGTTTGTGTGCGGAGTGGGAACGGGCGTAGGTACCCAATCCTTTTCAGCTTCATCGAGACTGCCGAATGCTTCCTTGCAAAGACAATGGCGTACCGCATCGGGGAATGGCAGCGTTTGAACTTCCGGTGTATTACCTATCCAAAGATTGTCGAAATTTACTTCGTGCCGGGCAGACCTTTCTTCTTCAATGCTGTGTCGCCAACTGCAAAAGACTTCAATAGATTCAAAATTCCCTTGTGGATGCCAGCCGCTCCAAGACTCATTGGCAGAGCCGATAAAGCTCACACGATTATGTGCTTCATCAATAAATACACCGATTTTTTCGTGGTACAGCCCTTGTGAAGGCTTGCGAATAGCAATTTTAATTTCCAATGCCCCAACTGCCACGAGAGTAGCCAGTACCCGCGTTGGGTATTTTGTCTCAGTGTTAGCAAGAAGGCGTTCTATCTCGTCAATTAACTGCGCAGAAGCAATTTCGTCTCTTTTCAAATAACCCACGCGAATTGTTTCTGTGTCGTTTGTATCTAATTCCGGTGAGCAAACAAGTTGAATCTTTCCACCTCTTCGTGCGAAATCAATAATTGCTGTGCCTGCGACAAGATACACGCTTGAGCGAAAGTAACCAACTGCTCGTTTATAGAGAATAGATTGGCTCAAACAGGGAACATATAAATCCATAATGGGATCGCTTGTTCCTGTACGATAGTCTGTTTGCAAATTTAGGTTTTCAAGCCCTTGTTTTTGCTTCAGCATTTGTGGTTATTTAAAATTTTTGAAGCAAAGTTACGTTGGTAAACTAAAAAATATGAATCAGCTTAATATTCATAACTTCCTCTTAGACTCAGTCGCAAATTTTATCATACCCCTCGACAGTAGTCATTCCTTATACGACTTAACATCTATCATGTATCAACATCAATCCGCTATTTTCAAATTATATTTCCGCACCCGATAACGTAGCGTTTCGCGGGTAGCTCCCAACGCCCTGGCCGCCGCGGTCAGGTTGTTATCCGCCCGTTCCAGAGCGGTCTTGATGATAAAGCAATCCATATCGTCCAGCGCCATGCTGCCATCCAGGGGCAACCAAATGCCTTGTTCGGTTTGTAGCGCCTCGACGGAAGGCTGTCCCGGCAATTGCAGCCATTGTCCGGGGAAGGTCGGCCCGTCGGAAAATAAGACGCAGCGTTCAATGACGTTACGCAATTCCCTGACGTTGCCCGGCCAATAATGCGCTTTCAGCTTGCTCCATACCGCGTCGGGAATGTCTTTAACCTGACGTCCGGCTTTGGCGTTGTATTCCGCGACAAATAACGGCACCAGTTCGTCCAGATCTTCCACCGCTTCGCGTAGCGGCGGCAAGATCAGCTTGAACACGCTTAAACGGTGATATAAATCGGCGCGAAAGCTACCGTCCAGCGCCATTTTTTCCAGATCGCGGTTGCTGGCGGCAACGATTTGCACATCGACCTGAATTTCCTTTTCTCCGCCCAAGCGCCGGACCTTGTGGTCTTCAATCACTTTGAGCAACTTGGCCTGCAAATCCAGCGGCATTTCGCCGATTTCGTCCATGAACAAGGTGCCTCCGTCGGCCTGTTCGAGCAGGCCGCGATGCCGCCCTGCCGCGCCGGTAAAGGCGCCGGGTTCATGACCGAATAATTCCGATTCCAGCAATTCCCGCGGTAACGCCGCACAGTTCACTTCAATCATCGGCTGCTGGGCGCGGGAGCCGCCGTAGTGCAATATGCGCGCCGCCAAGCCTTTGCCGGTGCCGCTCTCGCCGCCGATAATCAGGGCGCTGAACGGCACTTGCGTCAATTTTGCCAATAACTGCCGTATGCCCTGCGCTTGCTGACTATGGCCGACATAGGCATCCGGCGAATAACGCCGATGCCGGTGCTGGGTTTGATCGGCAACCCGCCGCTGAACGGATGCGCTACGCGCGGCGCTGGCGACCAGCAGATCGAGACGCTCCAGGTCGCAGGGTTTTTCCAAGAAATCATAAGCGCCCAGCCGTAATGCCCTGACCGAATCCGGCACATTGCCGTAGCCGGTTAAAAACAGCCATTCGGCATAGGCTCCCGGCACTGTCTTAGCTGCGCCATCCTTGGCGGCATCGGTATAACGACTCTCTTTCCTGAGCTTTTCCATGAAATCCAGCGCATTACCGTCAGGCAAATTCATATCGGAAAGAATCAGTAGCGGCTCTATTTTTTTCTTCAGCAATAAGTCTTTGGCCTCGCTCAGATTGGTAGCCAGCGCCACTTCCCAACCGGACTGCCGATAATGACGGGATAACTCGGAACCTAACAGTTTTTCATCTTCAATGATGAGCAGGGTTTCTATCATGATTTATCTCTGGCTAGGCATTCGTTAGGCAAGAATATGGATACGCACGCGCCCTGAGTCGGTTGATTGGTGAGGCTGATAGTGCCGCCGACATCTTTGACAAAGCGTTGCACCATCGCCAGTCCCAGCCCGGTGCCGCGTTGACGGCTGGTACGGAACGGCCGGATGCCATGCTCCAACATATCCTTGGAAAAGCCGATGCCGTCATCCTGCACATCGATACGCAGTCCTTGTTGGGAGGTGCGCGCCTTGATACGGATAGTTCCGGGATTACCTTCAAGGGCATCGGCTGCATTCAGTATCAAGTTCAACAAGGCCTGCCGTATCCCGCTTTCGGGCAAATGCACCGGCAACGCGCAGGGCGCTTCTATTTCCAAATGCGTCGATTCGGCAATCTGGTAGCGCGTTAACGCTACCAGGTCCTTGATTAACGTCCGCATATCAAAAGCGGTAGCCACTTCCGGCGAATGGCGACTTTGATCGAGCATATCGTTAAGCAATCTCGCCATCCGTTTCAGTTCGGCATTAATCAAGTCCAGCCTTTCCAGTTGGTCTGTGTCATCAATTTCACGGCGTAAATTGTTAAAGGCCATTTGAATTCCGGCCAGCGGGTTACGTATTTCATGCGCTAATTCCGCCGCCACTTCGCCTATTGCCGCCAGCCGGTCGGCCCTGGCCAAGCTGTATTGCTGTTCCAGTAAGGCTTGCGTGGCTAACCGGACTTCCTGCTGCAATGATTGGGCGTGTAAACGATTGGCATCTTCCAGTTCCGCGAGGTGCTTAACCATCTCGTTGTAACTGTTAAACACCGGCAACAGCAGCGGATCAAGATGATCGGTGGTGATCGGGGTGAAGTTTTCTTCGGTCAAGCGTTGCAACAATTCCCGTAAATCATTAAGCGGATGCAGGATTCTGAAGCGTAAAAACAAGACAGCGACAACCAAAATCGCCGTGAATATTGCCAAAGCCATATACAATTCAGTTTGGGTGTCCCGACTAATGTCTTCCAGTAATTCCTCGCGCTGCAATGCCTCGTTATCCAGCGTTTCGCTCATCAATTTAAGGGCCGTTAACAGGCGATTGTACTTTTCTTCTTTTTTCAGTGCCGACAAATCGATCAGCATGGTTTTGACCGTTTCCAGGCTCGTCCGGGTCGCCGCTGACAAATAGCGATTATCCGTCATTAGCGCATCCATCTCGCTCAGCGTTTTGGTCAGCGCCTCGGGACGCGAATCCGATACTGTCTCGGTCAGATATTCAATCAGCGATTGCTGTAAGCCCACCGAGACATTTTGGATGCGATGCGAGTAGTTCACATAGGAAAAAACCGTTTCAAAGTGATGCACGTTCCGCCAGATCATGCCGCCGAGTATCGCAAGAGCCAGCAACAACAAGCCTAAAAAAGCCAATCCACGCAGCTGGGCAGGACGGTAAAAAATCGGTTTCATCTAAGATTCATGATTGTAATTCAAAGTGCGGGCCGCTTTAATAGGGCGATCCCTTTATAGTCTAATGCTACCATCATCCAGGCGATCAGCTAAACGCGGAGGAGCATTCATTGGCAGCCTACAGTTGGTTTTAGTCCCTGTCATATATTTTGATTACCCATTCATAAAACCATGCCGGTCGAAACAGCACGACGTAAATCAATACGATAGGTGTAATAGGAATGGGGCCAATCTCGACAATTGAGATAACAATGAGAGCAAGAACACAAAGAATACGCATAATCCGGTGACTGCAATTGGGGGTTATATTGGCTGGAGTAGATGAAGCATTAAAGTTGTAAACTTGAAAAAACAATCATGACACATCATGGAAGAATGCGGAAAATAAATCCACAGCAGAGCAAAATAGAGTCAGCCGCTTTTGCTGAGGAACGCACCCTTGGCGCGTGCATAAATAATGATTACGGCATGTATGCCGACCGCAACGACAATACCGATTGCCTGCGCCGCAAAGCTGCCGCCGCCGGAAAGCTGGATCTGCCAAATGGTGTATGCGCCGATAGGCAGAAAAAGAATTGTTCCAGTTATTAAGCCAGGGTTATAGCGCTTAAAGAGCAGTGCATGCCCGATATGGACCAGGCCGTTTACGACAGCCAGATAGACGGCAATAAGGCCCAACCCGATATTGACGTTCGCAGCCAAATATGTCGCGATGACAATTACGCCCCAGACTCCGGGGACATTAATCATGAACACTGCCAGCGGCGAAAGCACTTCCTTGCCGCCGCCAATAGTCTCGTTGAAAAATATCCGGAATCGATCTTGGTCATGTTCTTCATATTGATGAAGCATATACATCGGCAAGTGAAGAAATGTGAGTGCTAAAGGTGTAGACCAGGAACCGGTCAATAGGGGGAACATGATGAGCAAGAGTATTCCCGCAAGAGCGCCGCCATATACCCAGTACATTGTTAATCGTTCAAGCATTACAGTATCTTCCTGAATAATAAGGGTTAACGGGCGGCGTACTCTTACGCCGTCCCGCTTGAAAGTGCGAACGATAACGGCGGGCAGAATTTACTCATCGACCCATTCATAAATCTCTGTCAAAGCCGTATCGCATTGACAACAACTAGTGCCGCAAGAAGCCGTCAACGGCAGCTTACGCACCTTGCCTTTGCTGATCCATTTATTCAACATACCCCGCAAGGCATCGGCATCCATGTTGAAGTGTATGACTATATCCGCCAGAGCAACCCGATGCTGTTCCTTTAAATAATCTCTCAAATCAGACAGGATCACTTACAGACTCCCGGCTTGGTTTTACGCCTGTCGCATCGGCATTTTTGCCGAGTAGCCATAGCCCGAACAATACTGCTAAAAACGCAAAGATTAATGCTGTTATCCACACCAAAGAATAGTCGGGATGTCGGCTATAGGTCATCGATTGATAAAAAATCGTTGCGGTCATGTAGGCGATGCCGGTTGTCCAGAACACCACGAACAATGTCCAGTGCATGTTGGTTTCCCGGTAGATTGCGGCGGTTGCCGCGACGCAAGGCGCATACAGCAAGATAAACAACAAATAGGCGAAAGCGCCGGCTTTGCCGTCGAAACTTTGCTGCATCGCGGCAAAAGTACCGGCATTGACTTCCTGTTCGCTAGCCGCCACCGCCACATCATTGACGGTGCCGATATTCAAACCCAATGGATCTAATAAGTTGTCCGCAACGTCTTGCAGGTTTTTAGGTACGGTTAAACAGGCGTCAATCAAAGCCTGTTCAAGATTGAACGGCGCTTTTTCGACGCTTGCGTCTGTCGTTGCCATCTGGCTGTATAAAGCATCCAGGGTGCCGACCACCGCTTCTTTGGCTAAAACGCCGGTAAATATGCCTACCGTTGCCGGCCAGTTGTCTTTTTCTATGCCCATCGGTTTAAACGCCGGCGTCAGGCCGCGGCCGATCTCGCTTAATACCGATTTATTGCTGTTCTCCCGGCCGAAAGTGCCGTCCGTGCCCAGCGCATTAAGAAAGTTCAGTACTAATACCATCGGCACGATGACTTTACCGGCATTGAACAAGAACGACTTGAGCCGGTCCCAGGTTCTGATGAAAACGCCGCGCAGGGTCGGCATGTGGTAGGCAGGCAACTCCATAATAAAGGGGGCCGATTCGCCTTTAAACAAGGTGTGACGCATGATCAAGCCGGTCAATACCGCGATTGCAATGCCCAATAAATACAGGCCGAACACCAGATTCTGGCCGCCGACCGGGAAAAATGCGGCGGCAAACAAGGCGTAAACCGGCAATCTGGCGCCGCAGGACATGAACGGGTTCATCAGGTTGGTCAATATCCTATCGCGCTGGCTTTCCAGGGTGCGCGTCGCCATAATCGCCGGGACATTGCAGCCGAAACCGACGATCATCGGCACGAAGGATTTGCCGGGCAAACCGATCATGCGCATGAACCTGTCCATCACGAAAGCCGCCCTGGACATGTAGCCGGAATCTTCCAGCGCCGACAGGAACATGAACAGAAAGCCGACAATGGGGATAAAGGTAGCGACGACCTGAATGCCGCCGCCCAGGCCATTGGTGATTAATACAATCAGCCATTGCGGCCAATTCAGGCCGGTAAGCATCTGACTCAGGCCGTCGATCAATAAAGCGCCCACGGATTGATCGAAAAAATCGACGAAGGCGCTGCCGATATTGATGGTAAACATGAACATCGCATACATGACCAGCAGGAAAACCGGGATGCCCAAAAAACGATTCAAGACGATATTATCGATTTTATCGGTAGTATGACGCCCCACTTCGGTGAGTTTGCAGACCGCGCCAAGGGTTAATTCATTGACGAATCCGTAGCGGGCGTCTGCCGCCAGAATGTCTATTTCATCATCCGTTTCCGCTTCTACCTTACGCTGTAATTGGCTGACTGTCGGTAACAAGCGAGTTCCGGCAAACTGTTGGGCCAGGGTGTCGTCTTCCAATAAGCGAACGGCCAACCAGCGCAGGTCGCACTGGCGTGTCTGGGCAGTCTCGAGCAACGACGGTGAAATGTCATCGATGGCTTGCTCCAGCGCTGGGGTATAAGTGATTTTCACCGAAGGTATCGGCTTGGCGATAGCGGCGCTATTGATTGCCGACTTTAACGTACCGAGCCCTCCTTTAACTGAAGCGGTAATCGGGATAACCGGACAGCCTAAAAACTGCTCAAGAAAAGCGACATCAATTTTAATGCCGCGTTGCTTGACGGCGTCCATCATATTGAGCACTAAAATCATCGGCACCCGCATCTCGATCAGTTGCGAGGTCAGGTACAAATTTCGTTCCAAATTGGAGGCATCGACGATGTTAATGATTAAATCGGCCTGCTTGGAGGCAACATAATCACGGGCGACTTTTTCATCCAAGGAAACCTGGTCGTCAGCAGCCTCTAAGGAATAGGTGCCGGGCAGATCGACTAATTCGATCAGTTTACGATCGAAGCTGTATTCGCCGGTCTTTTTCTCGACCGTCACGCCGGGCCAATTGCCGACATGCTGCCTTGCGCCGGTGAGCGCATTAAATAATGTCGTCTTACCGCAATTAGGATTACCGACAACGCCAACCGTAAAATCAGTTTTCATCAGAGTTTCTCTATCAATAATATGGCTGCTTCATCCTTGCGCAAGGTTAATGAAAATCCGCGCAATTTAATTTCAACCGGATCTCCCATCGGCGCAAAACGGGTAACGCTAAACTCGGTTCCCGGCGTCAAGCCCATCGCCAGCAAGCGTTTTCGATAAGCCTTGCCCGACTGCTCAAAGCCGACTATCTTTCCAAAATCGCCTACAGCCAGGTTTTTTAAGCTTATTTTCATAAATTAACCATTGAAATAAAGTGCATTAAAAATCAACCGCTCCGGAAGTTATCAACAATCATTCTCATTAAAGAAACTATATCATACTAATCCGTGTAATTTCCGTATTTTTAAACAGGTGTTTTTATGGGCAGGAAAAAGGCGCGCGCATAAACAATCGCACCTTAATAAAGGCTGAGGGATATTGAAATCGAAGTCTTTTTATAAATGCGCGATGCGGCGCGAGAATTGGCAAGCTTTAACGCGGGATAGGCAAAAGCCCGAAAATGAGGATGTCTTTTAAAAAACCAGCGTTCCAAAATTAAAAGCGCTGGAAAGATGGAAACGATGAAAATTCAGCGTTTCCACATGCTATAGCTTACGCTTTATACTTCGAATTCGGAGCGATTATGTCCGGCGCTTAGTAATTCCTGCATCCATTTTGGCGCCACTCCGCGACCTGTCCATGTTTTGTCATGATCGTCAGGGTGACGATATTTAATGGCAACCTTTGCGCCTTTGCGAGCAGGCTTCTTCTCGGGGTCATGAATTTCCACAACGACCTCGATAGAGGCTGCCAATTCTTTAATTTGCGCTAAAACTTCTTTACGTTTATTAGCCTGTTTATTTTTTAATGCCTTTTCTGCATTTTCAATAACAGCCTGTAATTCACGCTCAGAAAGGTTTTGATACTCGGTCATTTTAAGTCCTTAAAATAATAAAACTGTATTAATTATATCATCACCCTAGTTATAAATATATTAGATATATTACATATATAAGTCATTCAGCCTTAAAAGTCTTTTCATTTAATATACGGCCGTGCTCATCTACGAGTTGTACCGCCCAATTACCTTTTTCAGCATCAGTCAATAATTTGCGGCTTGATGTGCGCCATGCGTCACTCGATATATTTAATTCCTGACTGGAAATAATAATGCCGTTTTTCAACCATTTATGATAAACCTTGCTACCCTTCATTGATTTTAATTCAGTAAAATAATATATCCATGCCGGATTCTTATTACTAACGCTTATAGTCCGCTTTATTTCGCCGGCGGGTTCCTTATTATTAATATTGTAGGTTAATACCGCCCTTGATATATTATGATTATGTTTTGAATATAAGGGATATTTAGTAATTTTTTCATTGGCTTGTTTTTTTATGTCGTCCTTAGTATGAATATCGGAAGCGGGTTTATATTTTTTATCAGGTTCTTTTGTCGGCTTAATCGGGGAGTTATTCTTATGAGCTATTTGTTTAGCTATATCCGGTTTTTTTATCTCGGCTGATTTAATATCAACTTGCGGCATTATCTCTTCTATAGTATTAACGGCCAACGGCGGATTATCTGAATCGTTTTTTTGCGTATCTTTATTAAGCACATAAAACAATGTCGAAAAAGAAAATACCAGCGCGCCGACGGCAAGCAATATTCTTTTAACATTCCACTCTGTTACCATCCTGGGCTCAAAGTTCTCAGTCGCCTTCCCGGATACCGGATATTTAACTTTTATTACAATATTTCTGTTGTCTACCATAAAACCATATCAACCTTATTTTAAACAAAAACAATGAGTTATCTTTTCTCATTAAGCATCGCATATTTTAGTCAGCGAATACGTTAAATCTTGGTAATATACTACTTAAGAGTTCAGACAAAGACAAAATCCTTACAGAAGAAATCGGACATTCATAATGAGTAAGCTGCTTAAACTTTTTCAAGATTCTTCCTCACTCTATGGCAGCAATGCCGGATTTGTTGAGAATTTGTACGAACGCTTCCTGGAAGACCCTGACTCGGTTGAAGCCAGTTGGCAAAAAGAATTCGGCGACATTCACAACGGCGCCGATTTTGAGACGCCTCATAGCCCTGTCGTAGAGCGCTTTGCGCAGCTTGCGCTTAAATCCCAGGGGCGCTTGGCGAAATTACAAGGCTTCACCGAAGAAAGCGTTAAAAAACAATCGGCTGTTGCCCGCCTTATTAATCATTACCGGGTTCGAGGCCACCAGATTGCCGCCAATAACCCGCTGGGCAAAACCTTGCCGCCGCCTGCCGATATGGATCCGACTTATTACGGCCTCTCCGAGCCTGATATGGACACCTTGTTCGACACCGGAGCGCTTTACGGTATTGACCGACTGCCGTTACGCGACATCATTGCCAATCTGCAAGAGATTTACTGCGGCAGCATCGGCGCTGAATACATGCATATAGCCGATACTCACATCAGGCGCTGGATAATAAACCGCCTGGAAAGCGCTAAAATCAACTTTGAACTGACGCCTGAAAAAAAACACTGGACGCTTCAGTTATTGACTGCTGCGGAAGGCATAGAAAGCCATTTGCATAATCGATTTGTCGGCCAAAAGCGTTTTTCCTTGGAAGGCGGCGAATCGCTGATTCCGATTCTGGACGAATTAACCCAAGGGCTTGGCGAAAAAGGCGTAAATGAGATTGTGATCGGCATGGCTCACCGAGGCCGCTTGAATGTGTTGGTCAATATACTGGGCAAAAGCCCTGCGAGCCTGTTTAATGAATTTGCCGGGACTTCGCCGCTTTCGCCGGGCGTCAGTACCGGCGATGTCAAATACCATATGGGCTTTTCATCCGACATCAGCACGCCTGGCGGCCCGGTCCATATCACGTTGGCCTTCAATCCGTCGCATCTGGAGATTATCAACCCGGTTGTCGAAGGCTCGGTCAAGGCCCGTCAGGACAGGGCGGGAATAAACGGCATAAATACGGTAATTCCCATTCTAATCCACGGCGATGCGGCCTTTTCCGGACAAGGCATCATCATGGAAACCCTGAATATGTCGCAAACCCGCGCTTTTTCCACCGGCGGAACCGTGCATATCGTCATCAACAATCAAATCGGCTTTACCACCAGCAACCCGCAAGATGCACGCTCCACGCTTTATTGCACCGATGTAGCCAGCATGATTCAGGCGCCGGTTTTTCACGTCAACGGCGATGATCCGGACGCCGTTATCTTGGTAACCCAATTGGCAATGGATTACCGGATGACCTTTAATAAAGATGTGGTCATCGACCTTATCTGCTATCGCAGGCTCGGTCATAATGAAGCCGATGAGCCTTCGACCACCCAGCCCCTGATGTACAAGAAAATCCGCAAACTCAAAACGACGCGGAAACTTTACGCCGAAAAACTGATTAAAAGCGGACTGATCACCGATAAACAGGCGACAGAGTTGGAACAAAACTACCAAAAACTGCTCGAAGCCGGTGAAGTGGTGTCCCGTCCGATTCTGGCCGACGGCCTCTATCCTTACACCAACCAATGGAATAAATTTCTGGGCAACGACTGGAAATCGCCGTGCAATACCGCGGTTTCCATGGAACGCCTGCGCTTTTGCAGCGACAGAATGCAGCGTTTGCCGACCGGTTTTGAAATGCATCCCAGAGTCGCCAAAGTCATGGACAACCGCCGTAAAATGGCGGCCGGGGCGATGCCGCTGGATTGGGGCTTTGCCGAAAACATGGCTTATGCGACGCTGCTGACGGAAAAATACCATGTTCGCCTGACCGGGCAGGATGTCGGTCGCGGCACTTTTGTGCATCGCCATGCTGTATTGCATAATCAACTGCACAATAAAACCTATACCCCGCTTAAACACCTGGACAAAGATCAGGGCAATGCGCAGATTTTCGACTCACTGCTTTCCGAAGCGGGCGTGCTGGGTTTCGAATACGGCTACAGCACCACCATGCCGAATACCCTGGTTATTTGGGAAGCTCAATTCGGCGATTTCGCCAATGGCGCGCAAGTGGTTATCGACCAGTTTATCAGTTCAGGCGAAACCAAATGGGGGCGCATGTGCAATCTGGTGATGTTGCTGCCGCACGGCTTTGAAGGCCAGGGGCCGGAACACTCCTCGGCCCGGCTGGAACGCTATCTGCAACTGTGCGCCGAACATAATATGCAGGTTTGCAATCCGACTACGCCGGCGCAAATATTTCACTTGCTGCGTCGCCAGATGCTGCGCCGTTATCGAAAACCGTTGATCATCATGAGTCCCAAGAGCTTGCTGCGTCATAAACTTGCGGTTTCCACGCTGGAAGATTTAACAACCGGTCAATTCCTGCCGGTAATCGGCGAACAGGACGACATCAATCCCAAAAAAGTGACCCGCCTAATCATGTGTGCGGGCAAAGTCTATTACGACCTGCTGGAAACACGGCGTCAGGACGACCTTAAACACGTCGCCATTGCCCGCATAGAACAGCTCTACCCGTTTCCCGACGAGTTGTTTAAAGCGGAAGTCGGCAAATACCCGCAACTTAAAGAGTTCATCTGGTGTCAGGAAGAACCGCAAAATCAAGGCGCCTGGTATCAATCCCGACATCACTTTAGCGATAATCTCGGTTCCAAAATCAGCATGACTTATGCCGGTCGAGAGGCATCGGCAGCGCCTGCTGTCGGCAATTTCCGCGTCCATATAGAACAACAAAAAGCGGTCGTTCAATCGGCCCTTTACGGCAAACCTTCAGGAAAATAACATGAGCATTGAAGTCCTAGTTCCCAACCTCCCCGAATCCGTCTCCGATGCAACGCTGATCACCTGGCATAAGCAACCCGGCGATACCGTTATCAAGAACGAAAACCTCGTTGATCTTGAAACGGACAAAGTGGTGCTTGAAGTTCCTGCGCCGGAATCCGGCATCCTTGGCAAAATACTCAAGGAAGACGGCTCCATTGTGGTCGGCGGCGAAGTGCTGGCTTTGCTGGAACCGCAAGCCGTAGAAGCAGGCCCAAAAACAGCGACGACCGCTCCTGAAGCTGAGGAGGATGAATCCGACATACCGCTAAGTCCGTCGGTACGCCGTTTAATTGCCGAGAATACGCTGGATCCTTCCGTTATCAAAGGCTCTGGAAAGGATGGGCGTCTTACTAAAACCGATGTGTTGGATTACCTCCATAAAAAGAACCTGCAAGAAGCTCAACTGATAGTTCCGACAACCAAAGAAATTCCCCCCAGCCCCTCCTTGCCAAAGGGAGAGGCAGCCGCCGTCAGTCCCCCTGCGCCTAAACAGGAAACAGGCCGGGTAATTTCAAATCTGCGCCCGGAACAGCGCGTCCCGATGACCCGGCTAAGAGCCAAAGTTGCCGAACGCCTGCTACAGGCACAGCAAAACGCGGCGATGCTGACCACATTTAATGAAGTCAACATGCAAAACGTGATCGATCTTCGCAACCAGTACAAAGAACGTTTTGAAAAAAAGCACCATGTCAAACTGGGCTTTATGTCATTCTTTGTCAAAGCGTCTATCGAAGCACTAAAGCGTTTCCCGGCCATCAACGCCTCCATCGATGATAACGACATTATCTATCACGGCTACTATGACATAGGTATTGCGGTCAGCACCGAGCGCGGCCTGATCGTGCCGGTACTGCGCGATGCCGATCAACTCGATTTTGCCGGCATCGAACAAAGCATCGTCGATTTCGGTACAAAGACCAAGTCCGGCACTTTGACCTACGACGACTTAAAAGGCGGCACCTTCACCATTACCAACGGCGGCATTTTCGGTTCGATGCTGTCCACGCCGATACTCAATCCGCCGCAATGCGCGATCTTGGGCATGCATGCCATCAAAGAGCGCCCGGTGGTTGAAAACGGCCAGATCGTGATCAGGCCGATCATGTATCTGGCTTTATCGTACGATCATCGTTTGGTCGACGGCCGCGAAGCAGTGCAATTTTTAGTCACCATCAAAGAATGCCTGGAAGCGCCCGCTCACCTATTGCTTAACATATAAAACCATGTCAAAAAAACCGGCAACATCGTTTGACGTAATCGTAATCGGCGCAGGACCGGCAGGTTATTCCAGTGCCATCCGTTGCGCCCAACTCGGCTTAAAAACCGCCTGTATCGATAACTGGCATAACGAAAAAGGTCGAGGCAGTCTGGGCGGCACCTACCTCAACGCCGGTTGTGTCGCCTCTATCGCCTTGCTGGAATCGGCTAAAATTTATCAATCGCTCACTCACAACCTGAAAGAACACGGTATTCAGGCGGAAGCCGTTTCGGTGGATGTTGTGCAGATGATGCAGCGTAAAAACAGGATTATTGACGCGCTCAGCCGACAAATCGCCGACTCGTTCGCTCATTACAAAGTCGATTGCATTCAGGCCAAGGCCAAATTGCTCAATGAGCGGCAGGTGGAAATTGCGCCGACCGATCAATCGGCGGTATCGGTAATCGAAGCTAAACATATTATTCTGGCCACCGGCTCCTCCCCGATCGGTTTACCCTGTGCGCCGATCGATAATGAATTTATTATCGATTCTACAATGGCCTTAAACCTCGATGCAGTACCCAAGCGTTTGGCTATTATCGGCGCCGGCGTTATCGGCCTTGAATTAGCAAGCATCTGGAACAGGCTCGGTTCAGAAACAATGTTATTGGAGGCCCAGGAATCGTTTTTAAGCCTGACCGACCAGCAAATTGCCCTGGAAGCTTATCGCATCTACAGCGAACAGGGACTGGAGTTGCGCTTGGGCGCACGAGTTATCTCAGCAAAAAAAGGTAATAAAAAAGTCACCGTAGAATATCAGGACAGTGAAGGCACACATGCGCTACGCGTCGACAAACTGATTGTTGCGTCCGGCCGCAAACCCAATACCGAAAATCTGGCGGCCGCCGAAGCCGATTTACTGCTCGACGAAAACGGCTATGTCCATGTCGATGAAAACTGCCGCACCACCCTGCCCGGCGTTTACGCAATAGGCGACCTGACCTTGCTCGGCCCGATGATTGCCCATAAAGGCATAGAAGAAGGCCTGTTTGTCGCCGAACAAATCGCCGGCATCCACAATCCGGTCAATTACGACATCCTGCCCAGCGTCATCTTTACCGCACCTGAAATTGCCTGGGTCGGCCAGACCGAACAAGCCTTAAGAGCGATGGGCGAAGCCATTAAAATCGGCACCTTTCCGTTAAAGGCTACAGCCCGCGCCCAAGCCATGGGCCAAACTGAAGGTATGGTTAAAATCATCGCACAAGCAGAGACCGACGCTATACTCGGCGTACACATTATTGGAAACCACGCTTCTGAAATAATTGCCGAAGCCGTATTAGCCATGGAGTTCTCCGCCAGCAGCGAAGACTTGGCCAGAACCATACACGCCCACCCTACCCTTTCCAAAGCCCTCCGTGAAGCGGCCCTTGCCCTGAAAACCAAGAAGTAGCCAACCCAGTCGCCATTGGCGGGTGACTGCGGTCGGGCTCTACAGGATTACCCGCTTAAATCCCCGTACACAGTTGCACCCGGCATATCCCAACCGAAGACTGGCGATTATCGGTCGGGTTCTCGCCGCGCAAATATAAACCCAGCGGCGTGTTGCTTCCCCGATAACTCAAATACGTTGAATTACCCTTATTTTGGTTACGTTATTTTACCAACCTATCGGGGGCGCTCGTTTTCTATACATTAATGTACTTACCCTGGCCCCATTTCTAAAGCATCCCGCCCTATTTCATGTCAAAATATGCTTTTACCTTAAATGTATAAATCGAGAACTTAAGTCTTTATGAAAATTGCTATTTTGTCCCGTAACCCCAAACTGTATTCGACTTCGCGATTGGTTAAAGCCGCAGAAGCACGGGGCCACAAGGTACGGGTTTTGGATGTATTGCGTTGCTACATGAATATTACCTCGCATAATCCTTCTATCCATTATCGAGGCGAAGACTTAACGGGTTTTGATGCCGTTATTCCCAGAATTGGCGCGTCAGTGACATTCTACGGAACGGCGGTATTGCGACAGTTTGAAATGATGAATGTTTTTCCGTTGAATGAATCGGTGGCCATATCGCGGTCGCGCGATAAATTAAGGTCAACCCAATTACTTGCCAGAAAAGGCATCGGCCTGCCGGTCACCGGTTTTGCCAATAATCCCGATGATATTGAGGATTTGATTGCTCAAGTCGGCGGCGCCCCACTGGTGATTAAACTGCTGGAAGGTACGCAAGGTATCGGCGTGGTCCTGGCGGAAACCCATAACGCCGCCGAGAGCGTTATTCAGGCTTTTATGGGTCTCAAAGCCAATATCATGGTGCAGGAGTTTATCAAGGAAGCCGGCGGCAGCGATATTCGCTGCTTTGTAGTCGACGGCAAAGTCGTGGCCGCGATGAAACGCCAAGCAACGGCCGGGGAGTTTCGTTCCAATTTACACCGCGGCGGTTCCGCGGCTTTAGTGCGTTTAACGCCCGAAGAACGTTCTACCGCAGTGCGGGCCGCAAAAATCATGGGACTGAACGTGTGCGGCGTCGATATGCTGCGCTCTAATCACGGCCCGGTCATTATGGAGGTTAACTCATCGCCCGGATTGCAAGGTATCGAAGCAGCCAGCGGCAAAGATATTGCCGACTTAATCATCCAGTTTATTGAAAAACGCTTTGAGACCCTGGAAATCTGTAAAGACAAATCGCCTACCAACACCAGCACAAGAACCCGTACTCGCGGTAAAGGTTAACCGTGCAAGCGCTTTTCAACACGCGTAGACTACCCTTTCACTTATCTTAAGCAGGCAGAGCATGTCGGATTTTAAAAAGTATCATTGTTTGGAATGCGAGCACATCTATGATGAAGCCAAAGGCGACCCTGATAGCGGTATTGCACCGGGAACCCGCTGGGCCGATGTTCCCGATGACTGGGACTGCCCGATATGCGGCGCGCCAAAAAGTTTTTTTAAGTTAATGGAATAATAGAGCGCATTGGGATTGGGAGGCATCAAAAATGAAACTTAACCTTGTTCCGGCCAATACGCTCGGCAATTGCCCTACCTCCGCCGTCCGTAGCGTTGTACCTCTTGCAGCCATGCAGCGGTCGACACTTTCACTATACGACAAAACCGCCAAGGCGCTGATGTTGGCGCTGCTGTTTTGTTGCCCCGCATCGGTATTCGCGGCCAACACCTGGAGTTATCACCAGGAAAGCGACCGGCTAAGCAATCGAACCGTTAGTTTCGCCCAATCGCCTTTGCCGCCTCGCGGTCTTTACGACAACCTCAGACTGGAAATCATCTGCAAGGACAATACCTTGCAAGTGGCTGTCGAAGCCGACAGTTTGATCGCCTCGCAAGGCAGCGCCTTCGATTTTGAATACCAAATCGACAAGAATCCCCCCGTTACACTTCAAATGAAGACCTTTAAGGACACCAAGCGCAGAGGCTATAACGAAGAATCCGCCAAACGCATCGTCGATGACCTATTGACCGGGAAAGCCATTTTTATCCGTGTCAACACCATGATACGTACAGTCCTGTCCGCAGCAATGCCGTTAGAAAATGCCGCCGAACCGATTAAACAGGTCGTTGCCGATTGCGGCCTTAGCTTATCCGATAACGCTGCCGGTGAATCCGTCTATAGCCTGAGCGCATTTGAACAGGACTTTGCCAAACTGCCTTCAGAGCAGCAACAGCAAGTATTGAGTAAAATACAAAAAATCATCACGGAAACACAAAAGGCTCTTTTAATACAGAAATGAGTATAATTACCGGCATTCTCGAACGCTGAGTTGAACTGTTGGAAAACATCGCAATGAAATCACAACCTATTTTTGACTACCCTCTATTTGCACTTGGATTTAGAGCTTTTTTTGCCTTGGCAGGTCTCGCGGCGCTGATCCTGATTGTGTTTTGGAATGCCATGTTCAACGGCTCGCTAACGGCGGCACATTATTATCCCAATAACTACTGGCATGCACATGAAATGCTGCTGGGTTATGCGGCAGCCGTGATTGCGGGATTCTTATTGACGGCGGTTAAAAACTGGACCGGCAAACCGACCGTAACCGGCGACCCATTGGCAAGCCTGTGCCTGCTATGGCTCTACGGTCGCATCCTGCCGTTTTATGCAGGCTTGCTGCCTGACGCCTTGATTGCGCTGGTGGATTTTGCATTTTTACCCGCCCTGGCTTACCAAGTCAGCAAGCCGATCATTGAGGCAAAGCAGTATAGGAATCTATTTTTTATCGGGCTGTTACTGCTATTGGCTCTGGGCAACGGCTTGATCCATGCGGAAATGCTGGGCTTGCAAGACAACATTGCATCGACAGGAATCCAGCTGGCCGTTGCGACAATTATCGTCTTGATATTGATCATCGCCGGGCGCGTATTTCCTTTCTTTACCGAACGGGGAATACCCGGAACGCTGATCATCAGAAACCCGTTGCTGGATAGCCTGTCGGTAGCATCAGCCGTCATCGTCTTTGCCCTGCAATTAGTCGGCATTTCAGGAACCTTGTTAGCCGTGGCGGCGATTGCCGCCGTTGCCGCGAACATCGTCAGACTGTCCGGCTGGTATGTGCAACGCGTCATCTACGTACCGTTGTTATGGGTGCTTTATGCCGGTTACGGTTGGATCGTTCTGGGTTTTATGTTGACGGTGTTAGCCGCCTATTCCGTAGTGCTGCCATCGTTGGCGCTGCATGCTTTTACGCTGGGCGGTATCGGCGCGTTAACGCTGGGGATGATGGCGAGAGTATCGCTAGGCCATACCGGACGCGCACTCAAAGCGTCCAATGCGATCGCTATCGCGTTTTTGCTGATTAATGCCGCCGCATTGTTTCGGGTTTTATTGCCGATAGCGATGCCGAACTGGTACGAAAACTTAATCTATGTCTCAACGCTGTTCTGGCTGGCGGCATTTTCCCTGTTTGTCTTTGTTTATACCCCCATATTGACCCGTGCCAGAATTGACGGACAGGAAGGTTAAATGCTGTCGAGGTTGGATGGCATTGTTGAACTGGTAACCGGCTCGCTGGTTTTGTTTTCCAGCATCGGCATTTTTGTATTGACCTTGAATGCCCGTTATACCCATGCCATCGGCCGGGTCAGAGACATCTACACCGAGCTGAAAACCAGCAACGAAGCAGAAAAGTTGGAAAAGGAACTCAACTCGATGGTGTACCGGTGCCATGTGCTCAAATGGAGCTTCGGCCTGCTGCTGTGCAGCGCGATCAGCAGCGGCGTGTTTATGCTGGGTTCAATCTCTTCGCGGTTTACCGAACAAATCGACGCCGAGGTTTTGATATTGTTTGTCGTGCTCAGCGTGTTGTTTATTTTCAGTTCAATGGTTTGTTTGTTTATCGATGTGCTGGCTTCTTTACGGGCAACCATGATTCATATCGAGAGAGTAAAATAAAAGTTCTCTGCTTCTTCTTGATTAACACAGAGCCCTGTCAGTACGCTTAGTGTACGAAAAGGATTCCAAAACATCTTAACAAGCGTTCGGGCTAACCTGCCAACAGCCGCTAGCGTCTGAACGAAAAAACCACAAGCCACGGCACAAAAGGGATGCAGGGATTTAATGAGCCCGAAGATTTCCTGTATCATTCTTCGTTTCATTATTTTGTCTGAACAACCCGATATACATGCTATCCGGAGTTTTTGTTCAGGCGCTACATAATAAGGTCTAACTTCTAATCGCTAATTTGCCTCGCCGGCTGTGCTGAAGTTACCGGAAATATTTTCGCCTGTACCGACACTTATCCTTCCTTCCGTTATCTTTATGCTTCGCAGTTATTGGCGGATGCTAAAGTCAAGATTAAACAGACACGGCAAGCTGTACTGTACGACACCTTCGCACATGTAAGCGCCTCAAATCATTTTTTGCATTTTAATATTCCCGTAACAACTACCCCCTATGCTTTGATCGTAATCATTTACTTGCCTTAGATTGAAATTGCTAAAAATATTTCTATAACCTTCGCAGCCTAATATGACAATTAAACAAATATCGAAGTTAGTCAGTTTGACACTTGCCGTTATTATTATTGGTTTTGTGATGGCTGTGAGTTGGTCGTTAAATCACTTAAATCAGGCTTTTGCATCGGTCGAATTTTTTGGGCAGCAAAAAGACAAAATCTTTACTCAAGTCAGTCAGCCTATTTTAAATTATTTGCTCACAGGTGAAGCGACCATACTCGGTGATGTTGAGCAAGCTCTCAATCAAATCAAAACTGAAGTTGATAGACGCGCCAATCTATCAGCATCATTACAAGTTCCATTTGTCGCACTTATCGATGAGTTGCAACAAAACACTATGCCTGAGCTTAGGGGAGCAGGAAAACTGGCTGACCCGCAAGCATTGCTGATAAACAATGAGAAACAGTTGTCTCAGCACCTGCAAAAACTGCTGTCGTACGTTAAAGAAGCGCAAAGCGCTTCTCAATCGAAGAAACAGCTTTATTTGAAATTAGTGGGCGACTCTCAGGCTGCACTGATAAATCTCGCAAGAGCACGACAAAGTTTTTTTACTTCTCGAAAACAAATGTCGCCAGATAACATTAATCGGCCATTACAAGAGTTAATTACCCTGACCGGCGAATTAAAAAACTTGCCTTTACTCGGTGTTATGAAACAAACATCATCGACTGATGATATGTTTAGTCTCGACGAAAAGACAGTAACAAGACAGTCCGAAGACAAAGCGATTGAACCGATCAGTGAAATCCCGTCATTGCTGCAACACTATAGCAAAGACATGGAGGTAGCGCTGAAAGTTGCCCAGAATAAAGTGACCGGTCAGGCAAAGGTCAATCAGCAAATCAGCAATCTCCAACAGCGATTACTGACATTGGAAGCTGAGCTCACCAGTGATTATCTGCGCTATGAACGCTTAACCTTCATTATCATGGGTATATGTTTGTTATTGATAGTTTCAGCGGTATTGTTCTGTATTTTTGGCGGGGCGCGTATTTTGCGCAGAGTGTCGGGTCTTGAATCGATCATGTCAAAAATTGCGCATACCCAAGATTTATCGCTGCGAGCTGAAGCTTTGCACAATGATGAAATCGGTAGCATGGCGCACTCTTTCAATTCAATGGTTGAACAGTTACACGAGTCATCGAAGCTGCTCAAACAGAAGATCAACGACATTCAAGCAATGCTTCAAAATATGCCGCAAGGTTTACTTAGTTTTGACGATCAAAACAAGGTCAAGCCGGAATATTCATCCTATCTGGAAAAAATACTGGAGACCGATCAGATTGCCGGCAATTGCTTAATCAAACTGATTTTTGAGAATTCTAATTTAGGTACTGACGCAATTTCGCAAATTTCAGCCGTCTCGGGCGCTTGCGTTGGAGAAGATGCCATGAATTTTGAATTCAACCAGCATTTGCTTGTTAATCAAATCGAGAAAGAAATGCCGAACGGTTCGAAGAAAGCCCTTGATTTGAATTGGGCGCCGGTGGTCAACGAATTTGATGTGGTGGAGCAAATACTGCTATGCCTGCGGGATGTGACAGAGTTGCGCAAATTGAGCGCTGAATCTGCCGAGCAAAAGCGCGAATTAGAAATCATCGGAGAAATTTTGGCCGTCAATCAGGAAAAATTTCACCAATTCATCACCTCAACCAAAGACTACAAAGCAGAAATTGAAAACATAATTCGTGATAATCCGAACGGCGGTTTGGATGCCATTAACGCTATGTTTAGAAATATGCATACCATCAAAGGAAATGCCAGAACGTTTGGCTTGAAAAACTTAACCGATCTGGTTCATTACACCGAGTCGGTATATGCTGAAATGCGGCAACCCAATTCTACAATTGCATGGGATCAAACTCGTTTGCTGGATGATTTGGCGAAAGTACGTCAATTAGTCGATCATTACGCCACAACCAATGAAGTTAGTCTTGGCCGCAAAGGGCCAGGCCGCAGAGGCGATGTCGATAGATACCTTATGGTTGAGCATGAGAAAATTCAAGAAGCAATCAATTTATTGGAAAAGATCAGCCATGCCAATATTCACGATTTGATCGAAGCAAAAAGTGTTGTGCAAAGGACGCTAAGACTACTTGGAACGGAACCTCTCGATATCGTGTTTGCTTCGATTGTTGAATCAATGCCTGCGTTGTCGCAAAGCTTGGGCAAACGGGAACCTGACGTTTCAATAAACAACGGGAATCTCCAGCTGAAAATCCAAAGCATTGGCGTAATCAAAGACATTTTCACCCATCTATTCAGAAATTGTGTTGACCACGGATTAGAAATGCCCGCTGATCGTTTGGCTAATGGCAAGCCGACACAAGGACGCATTGACGTGGCTATGGAGATCGAAGGCGACACGCTCAAAATATCCATAAAAGACGACGGTTGTGGCCTTGCCCTGAACAAAATCCGCCAAAAAGCATTGCTTAACGGACTGATGCAGCAAAACAAAAGTCTGAGCGACGAGGAAGTCGCCGCGCTGATTTTTCTTCCCGGATTTTCAACAGCGGACAATCTCACCGACATATCAGGGCGCGGTGTCGGCATGGATGCGGTTATGGGCTTCGCCGGAAAAGAGGGCGGACATGTCAAAATTAATTTTCTGGACAACAAGGAAGGTTCCGACTATCGGGCATTTGAAACGGTTGTTTATTTTCCTGCTCATTACGCAGTGAGAATCGATGAACCGCTAATGGCGGCGGCATGAACGATAGACGATCTATTACCCATGGAAGTTTTATTTCCAATGGCGACAGCATTCACCGCAAGCCGTCGCCTGCCATCGGCAAATCATATTCAATAATCGGTTTTCCGAAGCGCTCAATAATTCGTTTAAGCATATCGTTTTGAACAATTCTAACAGCGCGAGAATTTACACCTTCCAGGCACAGTTCTTGATGAGCATTTCTAATCTAATCGACTGCCCGTTTACTTTTGATGTCAATAAGTAGATCACTATGGAAAATACAATTCTAACTGCTGTATTGGGTTTTTTATTCGCGTCCGGTCTGAATGTGGCTTTGCGGCGTATCAATAAAAAAACGCTTGTTGATGCGACAGTCAGTCACCAGACTGCCGCTGCAAATTTGACAGAGCAACTCGTTGCAGCCGAAGAAAAAGTAAATCGGTATGAACAGGAACTACAATTAAAAATTGCCGATATGGAATATCAATTAGAACAGTTCAAGCGCATGGAGCAAGAAAAACAGGAACTATCGGCCCAAGTTAGTCGACTTGAGCACAATCATGATCAGGAACTGGGTCTTTTGGAAAAAGAGATCAAAAATAAACTGGCTTCTTACGAGCAGATATTGGAACTAAAAAATGAGGAATTGAATCGCCAATTTGAGCAATCGAAGTTCATGGCACAAGAAAAAGCCGAGCTTTTCGATCAGATTGACCAACTCCAACAAAAACATGGCATGGAACTTAGCCGCTTGGAAGAGCAAGGACGGGATGAGAAGCGGGATTTAATTGAAAAAATCGATTATCTGGCAAATGAGATAAATCAAGTTGCTAAATTTGCCGAAGTCTTTGAGCGTTGGCATACCGACATGAATTCATTGATGATTCAAAATACGGAAATGCATTTGCAAAACGCCAAGTTTTCCATGATCGTTCAAGATATTGTCATTTTGTCATTTAACGCTGCGATTGAAGCGGCCCGTGCAGGCGAAAGCGGTCGCGGATTTGCCGTAGTGGCCGCTGAAGTCCGTAAGCTTGCGACTGATTCGGAAGAACTTTCTAAAGATTATGGTAAGAATCTATATAAGAATGACTGGATAACTACAGCAACATTCCAGGACATACAAGCAGGAGGAAAAATGATCACATCGGCCCTGGTTGGTATTGATGTGGCCTGTAAGAATCTGATGGCTAGTGTAAAAATAACTGAGACCGTCGAAAATGATTAGTGAGCAGGCGCAAAGTGGCTTTGATTACATTTTTAAAAAAGCGGTGCTGGCAAATATTTCATCCTCTACCGACGATAATTGTGAAATAGAATCAGTTGATAGCCTGGAAGGCGTTAATGAAGATGAGTTCGTTGTTCTGACGATTTCATCGACTTTTTTTCGATTCTTAACACTTTTTCACTTTAATAGCGCTGATGATGCCACAAGAAATTATTTCTTAAGGAACGCTAACATTGAGGCAGGAGACAACAGCGCGTTTCTCGACGCTTTTCAAGAGGTTTGTAATATCTGTTGCGGTGTCATGAACAGGGAGCTGCACAAAAGCTATCTGTTCCTGGGGATGTCAACGCCTTATGTGTTATTAAGGCAATGCGTCCCTTTCGTCTCCGCCCTTAATCCGGGGTATGTCAAGCATTACAGGATCACTATTAATCACTCGTTAGAACTTCACGCTACTTTGTGCATCTGTGATTATGACATTGTGGATTTTACAGTGGATACCAGTGCAGATGAAGACACTACGGGTGAACTGGAACTTTTTTAAAAGCTGAAACTATAGGATTTATAGCATGAGTGATGAAAAGCAATTGGTAAGCAAGGTCTTGGTTCTGGATAATTCATTAGAATGTTTTAAACAAATTAAGCACTTTTGCGATCAAAACGGACTTATTGGCTTGAAGGTCAATTCTGTCAATATCATGGCCATCTTGAGCGCCTACGTTGACTTGGGAGCGATTTTGTTGGCGGAGAATTATTGCCAATCGCTGACTGACACGCTAGATTTAGCGCAACAAATACATACCGCAAGACCCGAATTACCTATCGTGCTGCGCAAAACATCGAATTCCGGTTTTGATGACCTGATAGAAAAACAACAGAAACTGTTTTGCGCCACTTATACGATTGATGACATGTCACCGCTTCGGAAAGTTATCGATGAATACATTTTTAGCCTCGTTTATCCCAATGCACTGGTTAGAGGGATTTCGGAGCTGACAGTAAGTACTTTGGAGACTCTGAGCACGTTGGAGAATCGTTTTAAACATCTCAAAGTGATTACTGAAACCCCTTATATTGTCAGGGATCGCATAATCTTCGGCGAAGTATGCAGCCTGATTCCGCTGGAAAGCAGCTGGTGTCGGGGGTATATGATGTTGCAGACGGAAGAAGGCGGCATCCTTGATGTGCTTGGATACAATGAATTAACGGCAAGCGAAGATCCTGCGACATTCAGAACAGTAAATAATATTTTGGGAGAACTGACCAATCTTCTTTGGGGGGCTTTCAAGACGCATTTTATTGCAGCTGACGATCCAGGCACCGGTTTTACATCAGAAGTACCCATTGTCATCAATCATCAACATAAATACATTTCGTTTGGTTCTGAAAATCCCCAGCTCTGTTTCAAATATATACTAACGGATGAGAGTAACAGTCATTTCATTCCTATTTATCAATGGTTTGTATTCAATCTATACTGGTCGCCAGAGGATTTCAAAGAAATTTATGCATCGGTTGATGATTTTGTTGATTCGGGTGAACTGGAATTATTTTAATAACTATCTGTGGAGCATTACTTTATGGCAAAGATTTTACTTGTCGATGATTCAAATACTGTCAGAGATGAGGTGGGCGGTTTCTTGAAAAAAAATGGCTTGGAAGTCATTACTGCTGTTGACGGAAAGGATGGACTTAGCAAGCTTAAGGCTGACCCCGGCATCAAGCTTGTAGTGAGTGACGTGAATATGCCTAATATGGATGGATTGACCATGGTTGAAAAAATCCGTAGTGAGTTGGGAAACAGCACAGTAAATGTGATCATGCTAACGACAGAGAGCAATCCGAGTATGAAAGAGCGAGGAAAAGCAGCGGGTGTCAAAGGTTGGATCGTTAAGCCATTTAAGGGAGAAAGTGTCCTTGAGACATTTAAGAAGCTGTCAGCGTGAACTAGCGGTCAATCATTTTTGTTTTGTCGAGTAATGTTTTTAGTTCATTGCAAGACGAGGTAAGAAAAAACCTCATAGGTACTTACTTAAATTACACCCGCCAATACTAAATTGGCCGAATATACTAGCGGGTATCGTCGCACAGAGCGTTGGGCTGTTCCACGGCGTATATAAAAAACATTTTATACGCCGCGCCCGCTCGTTTTTGTCTATATTGACCATCTTTCTTGGTCATCCGGATATAATTTGCGGTACGGCTGTCTGATCCCTGTCCACTGTAGAAGGGTAACCGTAAGGATTCGTGAGAAAATGGGCAATAGAGAATAGGCTCATGTGATAAGCGAGTTTAATGCTGTATCGACTAATCTTTCGGCTTATAGCGACCGGCAACCTTACTCAGGAAACCGATTTGTTGCTGAAAACGTGAACAATGGCGGCACATCAATAAATGCACTCGTACAGCCCAACGTTCCCGCCATGTTAAAGGGCGATCCATGCTGTCTGATAACAGATAACTAATATCTTTACAGGTTTTCATGATGTTCTCTTAGTAGTAAACCAGCGTTGTTCCAGGCATTCGCGCAGCCCTAGCCGCGCTCGGTGTAAATAAACACGGCAAGCACTGTGGCTAATAGCCATATCCAAACAAATTTCCTCGGTTTCCAACCCGACCATTTCGCGCAGCATAAAAGCCCGCGCGTGTGGTTCGGATAGGTTTTTTTGGCACCATTCAAACACGCCCCAAAATTCGTCCTGCTCCAAGGCATGGTCTGGGTTATTCCACGCACCTGGCGCTCCTATCCAGCGACCTTTACCGTCGAATATCAATTGCTCCAAGGCGGCGTTGGGATCGTCCTTATCCTCGCTGGTCGGCTCTCCCAGTGAATAATGTCTTTCAGCCGCACGGTAATGGTCGGCGATTTTGTGTTTTAGAATGCCGATTAGCCAAGTCCTGAGCGCCGATTCACTGCGAAAACTATCGCCTGTTTGTAAGGCGGCCAATAGCGTTTCTTGTACCGCATCTTCGGCAACCGCTTCATCATGCAACTGCAACAATGCGTAACGTAACAGGATGATTCGGTGATTATTTAACTGATTGTTATCCACGATACCTAGCTCACTAAGTGAAGGTTTTCATCCCAACATTTAAATTTCATCAGTTAAAACCTTATATGAAGGGTCTTCATATATATTAATATCAATAATATCATTGGCATTATGCAAAAGCTGCCTGCAATCTGCGCTTAAATGTTTCAGATGCAATTTTTTCCCTACCTTCTCATAACGTTCCGTCAATTTATTTAAAGCTTCAATCCCTGACATATCCACCACGCGACTGTCTGAAAAATCAATAATCACTTCGTCAGGGTCGTTTAAAACATCAAATTTGCCGCTAAACTCAGTGACTGAGCCAAAAAATAACAAACCCGCCATTTCATAATGCTTAACGCCGTTCTCATCAATATACCTTTTAGAATGAATGTGTCTGGCATTCTCCCAAGCAAAAACCAGAGCTGAAATAACCACGCCTATTAATACCGCAAGAGCCAAATTGTGTAAGACCACCGTGATTAGCGTAACCACTACCATGACAAAAATATCCGGTTTAGGCATCCGGTTAAAGGTTTTTAGACTTGCCCATTCAAACGTACCAATCGCCACCATAATCATCAAGCCGGTTAATGCCGCCATTGGCAAACGCTCGATTAAATCAGCGGCAAACATAATAAACACCAGCAACATGACAGAGGCGACAATCCCCGACAATCGCGCCCTTGCACCCGATGAAATATTAATCAAACTTTGACCTATCATGGCACAACCACCCATCCCTGAAAAAAAGCCCGTCACCATATTGGCAAGCCCTTGAGCCATCGCTTCTTTGTTACCTTTGCCTTTAGTTTCGGTGATTTCATCAATCAAATTCAAAGTTAATAAACTTTCGATTAAACCCACACCCGCGACAATTAAAGCGTAAGGAAAAATAATCGCGAAAGTTTCCAGACTCAGCGGTAAATCGGGAATATGAAACGGCGGGAAACCGCCTTGGATAGAGGCAATATCGCCTACGGTTTTGGTGGGAATATCAAAACCAATCACCAACGCTGAAATAGTCAAAATTGCCGTTAATGACGCTGGAACAGCCTGTGTCAGTTTGGGCAATAGCCAAATAATCAACATGGTTAATACCACCAAACCCAGCATAATCAACAACGGCAAGCCTGTCATCCATTGCAATGCACCGGAAGCATCGGCTGTTTTAAACTGCGCTAACTGCGACATAAAAATAACAATCGCTAGACCATTCACAAAGCCAAACATCACCGGATGCGGCACTAGGCGAATAAACTTACCCAGTCCCAATAATCCGGCACTTAGTTGGATAAGTCCGGCCAGAATCACGGTAGCAAAAATATATTCCACGCCATGCGTTTTGGCTAACGCCACAATCACCACTGCAACCGCGCCCGTTGCCCCTGAAATCATGCCAGGGCGACCACCTAAAACAGAGGTTATCAAGCCCATGCTAAAAGCCGCATATAGCCCTGTCAGCGGTGATAAACCTGCAATTAAAGCAAAGGCTATGGCTTCTGGAACTAAGGCAAGGGCAACGGTTAATCCTGACAGGATTTCGGTTTTGTAGTTAATTCCGCAAGACGGGGTAAATAAGTTGAGATATTTTTTCATAGTTTTCCATGATGATTAATGAGTTAAGTTTTTATCAAAAAAAATCATCATTTAACTAGGGTGGCGTTTTCTTAAGGGGGTTAGTTGTGATGTCAATTTTTATACGTTCAAGTAATGCTGTCATCAACGCTTGCTCTTGCTGAGTTAAAGCACTGAGTGTTTTCGCCTCCACTTCATCAGCAATTTTCCAAAGTTCCTGCATGATGCTCTGTGCTTTAGGCGTAAGTTCCAGACGATAAGCGCGACGGTCTTCGCTGTCCTTGTTGCGACGAACTAAGCCTGATTCTTCGAGTAAGTCAATTTGTCTTACCAGCGTAATCGGTTTGATTTCCAGAATCTCCGCTAAATCAATTTGTCGGCAGTTTTCATTTTCAGACAAATGCACTAATGCCCGCCACTGGGCATGGGTGAAGCCGATATGTTCCGCTTCTTTGTTAAAGCGTTGCCGAATGGCATGACTGATTTCGTAACTTAAAAATCCGAATTTGGAGTGCATTAATGATAACTAAATATAATAAGCAAAAGGTATTATATTTGTATTTTTATATTTATTCTAATCTTATTCAGCGTGACGGCTTAGTCGAATAGCCAGCCACGCATCCACACTCAAACGCCCAGAACCGCTAAATAACAAAGAGGTTAGCATGAACAAGTACATTAACGGCAGTTTGTAATTACCGTAGCCTTGGTCGGTAATGGCGTAGCCTTGCCATAATTGCGCTACGGTGTGCCACTCGGACGGCCAGTGGACAGCAGCGATGGCAACGATGGTTAAAATCATCAACGCAAAACTAAAAAAGCGGGTAGCCAAGCCTAAAATCAACGCAATCGGTGCGATAATCTCCAGGCCCATCGACAGCCCCCAGCTCAGATCGGGCGGCAATAAGTTAAACGGAAAAGGGAACGTTAAATCGGCAAACCAGTTTTCGCCGGAAACTTTCTCCAATCCGGCCTCCAAAAACTCATAAGCGATTAATAGCCGAAGCAACAGCGGTGCAAAACCGGCGGCATTAGTTTCAAACCAGCGGGATGTTTTTTCGAAAAACTCAAATAATCCGTGCAGGGCGGAGCCTGTTTCACAGTTTGTTGAAGAGTGGGATTCGTTCATGATGTCAGCCTAAATAGATTCCAGTTTTTACGCACCGCGCCAATTCCACCAATGGCTTTTGCCGGTGGACAAATACGGCGCGACATTTTCAATCAGTTGATTTAGCAACGGGTAATCTATATCCGTCATTAAATCGGCGGGAGTGCCTTTTTTATGGCTGGGTTCAAGCTGTAAGGCATGGTCATGTTGTTCGGCCAAGTGAAAGCCATTGCCGCAAACCCGGCAATACACGGCATCGCCTATTTTCTGATCGCGTTTAACCACGACCACAGGCCCGCACACCGGGCAACTATGTAACGGAATACCGGCATCGCTATGTCCGACTATGGCGTTTAATTCGCCGCTACGACCTAAGGCAATAAACCGTTTCCCCAGTTTTTTATCAAACTGCCGACCTAAATTTATTTCGATTTGCTCCAATGCGGCATCCAGCGGCATACCCGCACGATACGGACGGCTGCTGGTCATCGCATCGAATGCATCCGCCAAGCCGACCATTTTCGCCACCTGTGTGATTGTGCCTTCGGTAATACCGTTAGGGTAGCCGCGCCCATCGATGCGTTCATGGTGGCTCAGCACCGCATCATGAATAAGCCCGGTCAGCGGATGTCCGTGCAACACATGCACGCCAACTTCAGGGTGGGTTTTGATAATCGCGTATTCGGTATCGGTCAATTTATCCGTTTTGTTCAAAATAGCATCCGGTACGCCGACCTTGCCCAGATCATGTAAAAAACCGCCTAATGCCGCAGTAGCGGCTTCTTTACGCGATAATCCGGCAGCCAACGCTAAACGCCCGGTCAACTGCGATACCCGCCATAAATGCCCGCCGGTATAAGCATCGCGTGCTTCAACCAGGAAAGCCATGGTGTAAAGCGTTTGCAAAAAATCATCGATTTTAGTTTTTGATAGCATGATAAAACCCTAACCCTTTTTAACAACAACCCGATGATGCGCAGTCCGCTTTATGGGCTGCGCCTTTAGTTTCCGCCGCAGGCCTTAATGTACCCGGCGCATGACACCAGTTTTGCGGTGCCTGTTCCTGCACGGGGGCAATGCCGATAAAGTGGTCGGCATACGCTCCGCTGGTGAGCAATTTACAGCTCCGTTCACAAACAGCCATGCGTTGACCGCGATAAAAAACATGCCCTTCATCATCGTACACTTTAGAAAAAGGCCCGCGATAAATCACTGCATGACCCTTGTCCAGACAGGGTTCGGAAGATGGTTTGGTAGCGGTAATGGTGACGGAACGAAATTCAAGGCCTTCAACCACCTGCCAAGCAGTACTTTCCCATTTGTCATAAGCTACCGCGACAAAACCTGCGGCAACAAACGCTTCTAAAAACTCATGCTCCTGTAAAGCACCAGAAATACAGCCGCTCCATAAATGGGTATCGGCTTTTAAATGCGGCGGCACCAGTTCGTCGCTGACAATATCGGAAATAGCGACCCGGCCGCCGGGTTTAACGACGCGAAAAATCTCTTGAATCAATTGCGCTTTGTCGCTGTCATGCACCAAATTGAGTACGCAATTGGAGACCACTAAATCAACTGAATTATCGGCAATCAAGGGCGATTCCTTGCGTTGCTGTTCTTGCCAAGCGCGAAGATGAATCACGTCTTCGGCAGTAGCAATGGGATTTTCGCTCAAATGCTGATTCATTGCGGCTAAATCCAAGGCTAAATCTTGAATTTGTCCTTTGACAAATTCGACGTTAGCCGAGCCTATTTTTACTGCCATCTCAACTTGATATTTACGCGCTAAATTGAGCATATCGTCATTCATATCCACGCCGATGACTTTGCCGGTATTACCGACTAACTGCGCCGCCATATAGCAGATTTTGCCTGAGCCTGAACCCAAGTCCAGCACCACATCGCCTTTCTGCACATAACGCGAGGGATCGCCACAGCCGTAATCCTTGTCAATAATTTCCTGCGGCAATAACGCCAACAATTCCCGGTCATAATCAACAGGGCAGCACAATTCGGGTTGCACAGCTTCCGCGCCTTCTGAATAACGCTGTAAAACGCCTGTTTCGATAGTCATCTCATCTCCAAAAATAAATAAAAATTCGTTTTACCTAGTTCCCACGCGCTGCGTCACCGCCATTAAGTTAAGCATTGTAGGAGCGGGCCGTGCCCGCGATGAAAGCGCTGCAACTCTGCAATCGTAGCCCAAATGTCGCGGGCGC
>DAINRH010000012.1:0-770 GCA_036741905.1 Methylobacter sp.
TATCCAGTTCCCTGATCGGCGTTACTTCAGCCGCAGAGCCGGTAAAGAACGCTTCGTCGGCGACATAAATCTCATCGCGGGTGATGCGTTTTTCGATGACTTCATAGCCTTGTTCTCTGGCAATGGTCATAACCGTATCGCGGGTGATGCCTTCCAGCGCCGATGTTGTTTCCGGCGTGTAAATCTTGCCGTTACGCACGATAAACAGGTTTTCGGCGCTGCCTTCCGCCGCAAAGCCTTCATGGTCGAGCATCAACGCTTCATCGTAGCCATTGGCGCGCGCTTCTTGTAACGCCAGAATGGAATTGATGTAATTGCCGTTGGCTTTGGCTTTGCACATGGTGCTGTTGTGATGGTTGCGGGTATAAGACGAGGTACGGATACGAATGCCTTGCTCGATGCTTTCCGCGCCCAGATACGCGCCCCACGACCATGCGGCAACCATGACATGCACTTTCAGGTTGTCGGCTCTGAGTCCCATGCCTTCGGAACCTAAAAAGCACATGCTGCGAATATAGGCGCTGTCCAGGTTGTTCTTGGCGACCGCATCGCGCTGAACTTGATTCAGCTCGTCTTTGCCGTAAGGCATAAGCATATTCATGATATGCGCGGAACGGAACAGCCGGTCGGTATGATCCTGCATCTTGAAAATCGCCGTGCCTTTTTCAGCGTGATAGGCTCTTATACCTTCGAACACGCCCAATCCGTAGTGCAAGGTATGCGTCAACACATGGACTTTAGCTTCGCGCCACTCAACCCATTGTCCGTCC
>DAINRH010000012.1:780-5607 GCA_036741905.1 Methylobacter sp.
AGCCAAATAACGCCGTCTCTATCGTCCATTGTCATCATTTATTCTCCAACATTAATTTAGTAACTATTTATTGATGTAACATCGCTGTCCACGAAAAACACGAAAGACACGAAAAATTTTTATGGCCCACTCCGTTCGACGATTGCTCTCAGGTAATTTAATGCCCGAGTAATCTCTGTAGGCCGGAATAAGACCACCCAAGCCTGTCCTGAGCGTAGCCGAAGGGCGTAGCGCGTGGTGGCGTTTCCGGCGAATTCGGGCGGTGCGCCGGAAACGCCAGTTCTCGCTACCGCTCGAACTGGCTTATTCCGGCCTACGAGAGTCTCCGCGAAAAATTTTCATAGCAGACTCCGCTCAACGATTGCTCTCAGGTAATTTAATGCCCCGCCATCATCCCTGTAGAAAAGTCTCAAAAATCAAAGCTCTTTTTTTCGTGCTTTTCGTGTCTTTCGTGGACCTAATCCCTATTCCATGTACTCATGCCAAATCCGCTCGACTTGAGCGCTCATTTTGGCGACCTCGGCCTCAGCTATAACGGCCTTATCCCCTTGCAAAACCTGTTTATGCCCGAAATCCCGATAGGTGCAGTACGCGGATTTAAGTAACTCCGCATCGGCTTGGGACATAAAGCCCTGCTGCTGCAAGCCTTCCAGCAATCTTACATTGTCGGTGTAGGTCGTTAACGCGACATTAAGAGCCGCCTGATCTAAAACGCCAAATTGTACTATAAACTCAATATCCGCAATACCGCCTTTGCTTTGTTTTAAATCAAACTTGTCCTTATCTTTAGTAGCCAAAGCCTCGCGCATTTTTTCGCGCATCTCGCGGACTTCTTTTTTCAAGCTCCCGGTATCCCTGGGCAAGCTCAAAATCCGGCTGCGTATCGCTTCATACTGTGCTTTCAGCCGCGCGTCGCCGGCGATAAACCGGCCCCTGACCAGCGCTTGCAGTTCCCAGGTCCAGGCCTGGTTTTTCAGGTAATCTTCATAAGCGTTAATGTGACTGACCAATAAACCGGAATCGCCATTGGGCCGCAAGCGCATATCCACTTCGTAGAGTACGCCGGACAACATCTTGGTATCGAGAATGTGCCGGACTTTCAGCCCCAAACGACCGTAAAACTGGGAACAGGAAATCGGCTTCTCGCCGTTAGTCATCTCATTGCCGTCCTGGCAATCGTACAAAAACACCAGATCCAGGTCGGAACCGTAACCCAACTCGATGCCGCCTAATTTGCCGAAACCGATCACCGCAAAGCCTATCGCGGCATGGTCGGCATATCGCCAGGGAGGGTGTGTATGCCGCAAGCCAGTCGGGAACCGGCTCGGCAGCGGCGGCAAGCCGTGCTTGTCGGTCAGCATCAGCCACGCGCGTTCGAGCACATGCCCGACGATGCTTTCGGCGATATAGGTCAGGTAATCGCTGACCACCATCAGCGGAATTACGCCCATAATGTCGGCGGCGGCCACTCTCAGTACATTCAATTGCTTGAACTGGCGCAGTACCACCATCAGCTGCTCAAGATCCTGCACCTCGATTTGCGCCAGCAATACCTTAAGCTGTTGGTCAAGATCGGCTTTTTTGAGCGGCTCGTACAGCTTGCGGGTATCCAGCAATTCGTCGAACAACACCGGGCATTGCGATAAATAATCGCAAATCCACGGGCTGGCCGATGACAGCTTGATCAATTGCGACAAGGCGCCGGGATTTTCAGACAATAATGCTAAATACACATTCCGGCCCGCGACCGCCCCAAACAAACCGAGTATCCGCAGCAGCGTTTCATCCGGGTTATCGACCTGCTGCATAGCCTCTATCAGCTGCGGCATCAACCGGTCAAGTACGCCCGCGCCTTTGGTCGTCAGCCTTCTGACGGCTATGGAATTTTTAAAGTCTTTGATCGCGGCGAGTATGCCGCCGGCGTCTTGAATGCCGCATTCTTTCAGATGCCCCGTCAATTCCGACTCATCCGCCACGCAAGCCCAAATTATTCCCGCTCGCGACGAACCTGTCGAACCCTCCTGTTTCGATAACGAAAAAACCTGGTCGAATACTTCATGCACCTGCGCTCTGACCTTATCCAGGTCTTGTTTAAAGCCAACCCAGTCCGGATAATCCAGCGAATACGCCAATACTTGCTTCGCTAACGGGTCTTTCGGCAAATCGTGGGTTTGCTGATCCTGGTATTGCTGGATATGATTTTCCACCCGGCGCAGAAAACGGTATGACTGCTTTAACTGCTCTGCATCTTTTTGCGTCAGCAACCCGCGCTCGCCCAACAGTTGCAAAATATCCAGAATGGGACGGGTCTGCAAGGCTTTGTCGTTGCCGCCGCGGATCAGTTGAAACGCTTGGCCGATAAACTCGATTTCGCGTATGCCGCCGGGTCCGAGCTTGATATTTTCCATGCGGTCCTTGCGCCGCAATTCCTGGGTGATCTGCGCCTTTAAAGAACGCAACTCCTCAAATGCGCCGTAATCGAGATAACGCCGGTATACAAATGGCCTGAACATCGCCATCAATTGCGCGCCGACTGTAAAATCGCCCGCAACCTGACGCACCTTGATCATCGCATAACGCTCCCATTCCCGAGCCTGGGTCTGGTAATAGTTTTCCATGCCGTCGAAAGTCATGATGATCGGCCCGCTATCGCCATAAGGCCGTAAGCGTATATCGGTGCGGAATACGAAGCCGTCTACGGTGATTTCATCCAGGACTTTTATCAGGTTGCGGCATAGCTTGGTAAAAAACTCGCCATAGGTGGTTTGTTTCCTGTCCGGCAACTCGCCGTCTTCCGCGTAGGCAAAAATCAGGTCGATGTCGGAAGAATAATTCAACTCGTAAGCGCCCAACTTGCCCATGCCCAACACCACGATCTGCTGCGGACGGCCGTCGGATAATAACGGCGTGCCGCGCAGCTCGCAGGCGTCCCTATAAAGAAAATCCAGCGCGTATTGAATGCAGGCATCGGCCAGATACGATAAATCAGTCAGCGTTTCGGATAATTCGGCCCAGCCGGCCAAATCCCGCCAGGCAATCCTGACCATTTCCCTACGCCGGAAGTCGCGCAGTTTAGTCATCAACTCGACTTGCGTCTCAACCGGCGTGTGTACTAATTTTTCGGCATAACTGTTTGCATTATATATAGCCGATAAAGCGCCGGAATTGACCAGATCGACCAGCAGCTCAGGTTTGCGAACGCAGCTTTCGGCAACAAACAAGCTGGAACACCAGACCTTGACGATAGCAGCACTAAATTCCGGCGTTGGGCTGATATTGAGCTTAAGTTCGATAACCCGTTCATTCCATCTTGTCAGCGAGTCGGTCACCGTAGCCCTTAACGGATCAGGTAGCGCTGCACATTCGGATTCGATATTTTTGATAAAAGACATGGGGGAAAGGCATCAATGGAAAAAACCCATGATAACGAAAACAGGCGCACAACGAGTAGCGCTATTTGCACGCATCTCGATATGAACGACGAAGATGAGTAGAACGCGTCTTAATAAAATGATAAAGTTCAAATAACCTTACTTAAACTATTTACGATTTAAACTTATGAAAACGCCTACCTTTACCAAGAACTTCTTTTTTGCCGCCGTGACCAGCATGGTTATTGCATTAGCGGTTACCGGCTGTTCGGATGACGAACAGAAAACCGCCGCGGCGAAACCCGCAGCGACTGCCGAAGTGCATAACCCGTTCGACCATTCCCATGATGTCGCAGTAACCGATATACAAAAGCACAAGTTTGAGCATGATTTTGCCGACCAATGCGTAGACCGGGAACTGAAGAATTCAACCGACAAAGAATTCGATAAAAAGCGCTACTCTACGCCTTGCATGTGCATCGCCAAATTCTTGATGAAAGACCTGACGGCCGATGAAGCTAAACTATTCCTCGGCGAACATAAAAATGCCCAGTCTTTAGTCATCAAGTATGAAAATGCGGCTTACCATTGCTTGCAGGAAAACGCTCTTCCTAAAGGTCCGGATTTTTCCAGAGCGCCGCAGCAGGCTAACTGATCCCACATTTCTTAACTACGAGTCGAACAGTCCCCGGAAACGATAGCGGATGTGTTTTCACGAAGCGTGTTTTTGCCTAGTGAAAATGCAGGCTTTCCGACATCGCGTCGAGCCATTGCGGGAATGATGTTTATCGTTCCCACGCTCCAGCGTGGGAATGCAGTTTCAGACGCTCCAGCGTCGTCTTTGCCATAAATCTACCTGATGAGCAAGATGTCAGCCAGAGACAAAGTATTCGATATACTCCAAAAAATGCGACCCGTAGAGACGCGATAAATCGCGTCTCTACGGTTGGTTGGCTGAAGCATCTTGCTAATCATGTCTATCAAGCCCGCCAGCCTTACATAATTACCGGGACTCGAAACAACGCCAATGTTCTGCATGACTCACATAGCCACGCGTGAAAACAGGCAATCATTCCAACACCGTACAGTTCATAAAATTCGGTTGATCGGGTTCAGTTAATGCGTAGCGGCTTCTTCCCATAATGGTCGTAAGTCTTTATATTTATTGGAACGGGACGCTGGAGCGTCCCGGACTGCGTTCCCACGCTGGAGCGTGGGAACGATGTGCGCCGACTATGCGAACTACTCTTAATGCCCAGCCATCTCCCCATCCCGCTTCTTAAACTGAATCACCTGCATCATCCCCATATCCTCATGCGACAACAAATGGCAATGCAGCACCGTTTTACCGTCGAAGTCTTCATAACGGGTCAGGATGGTTTGCGGCTGGCCGTATTTGACCAGCAGGCTGTCGCGCCACAGGGTTTCGGTTTTGCCGAGCGGGTCGGTGCGGGTG
>DAINRH010000012.1:5617-41578 GCA_036741905.1 Methylobacter sp.
CGTTGGTGTGGATATGGAAGACATGGTTCCGGGTCGGGTCGGCGGAGCTGACCACCCAGCTGTCGGTGCCGGTTTGCGGGCCGTTGCTGTCTTCCGGGGCTTTTGCCAGTTCTTCGGCATCGGGGCGCAGCTCCAATACGCGCGGTTGGTTGGCATCGAACACATGGCCGTTCACCTGGAAACCTATCGGATAGCAGGGGGTTTTGTCCCGTTCCGGGTTGCAGGCAATGCCGCCATCGTTGCCGCCTAGCGGTTGATCGCGGTTAAAGGTGGCGATTTGGTTGTACTTGACGTTGCTGTCCTTGATGTCGGTATAAGGATACAGTTTTGCCATTTCTTGGTTGGTCGGAAGGCCGGTATCGGCAACCGGTTCGCCTTCCACATCGACCCAGGCGACCACGTAGTCGGTAAAGCTCGCTGTAGACGGGTCCAAGCGGCCGCTGATGTAGGTGTCGGCCGCCAGTTTGTATCGTCCTGGCGTTTTGCTCGCCTGCACCAGCACGTCGCTGCGGCTGCCCGGTATTAACTCTACGGCCTGCCGTTTCAGTTTGAAGGTTTTTTCCTGATCCCATTCGCCGGTGCAGCAGTAGTCTTTTTGCTCCCAATTGTTCACCCAGGTGTCCACTTGGCTCAAGTAATTGCCATCGACAGCAATTTCATGCAAATCGTGCTTTTCCAGGGTGAGTTGGGCGGTGCGGTTAAATGAGCTGTCGATAAAACGCCAGCGCTGCACTTCGCCGGGACGCATTTTTATAGTCGGCGCAATTTGTCCGTTGACCAGCAGGTAGCGGTTGCGCACAAATGCCCGATCATCGCCCAAGGCCAGGAAATCGTTTACCGTTCCCGTATCGTCGTAGGGCAGGGTTTGCAGCATGAAGATTTTTTCGTTGGCGTTGGCTTTCATGATGGAGTCGGGCGTTTTGGCGGGATCGTCCTCGACGATGATTGCGCCTTCCATGCCGCTGCCCACTTGGACGCCAGTGGAGCCATGCACATGGGGGTGATACCAGTACGTGCCGGGGCTGTGGCTTTTCGGGATGTTGATGGTGATTTGCCTGGGGTTGGAGCTTAAGCTGCCGCCGCCTTTTTTGTCGGGATTAGTGTAGGGAACCGGCGGCACCATGACCAGGATATTGTCGGCGTTGCCGCTCGGCGAAACATGCATGCCGTGGGTGTGCAGGTTGGTGCAATTGAATTTATCGGGTAGCGGCGATCCGCCGAATGCATCGTGGGGATTGTTGCAAAGCTGTTCCGGCGTTAATTTGCCGGTTTGGCCCAAGGCGTTGTTGAGGGTGATGTTCAGCGTGTCGCCGGGCTTGACGCGCAGGGTCGGCCCAACCAGTTTGCCGTTGTAGGAACGCAAGGTAACGCCGCAACCGGCGATTTTGGTTTTGGCGGGTTCGGTAAAAACGACATTCAGTTTGGCGTTGAGTTGGCCGTTAACCGACTTGATTTCTTCAGGTGCTGCATAGGCTTGGCCGCCGTAAGTTTTGAGGTCGGTTTCCTGATATATGCAGGCCGGGTCGGACGGTGTGTCGGTGGTTTCGGCCAGGATCGGCATTGAGTGTAGGCCGGCGATCAGGGCGAGCAGTGCGGTGCGAGTGGCTGTAAAATAGAACATGGTTATCTCCTGATTCAGTGAGGCTTGACGGGTGGGCAATTACGCTCAGCAGCATCAGTAGCGGCAACGGTTTCTTTGGTGCGTTCGTTGTGGCAGGAAGCACAACCGGGCGCGGCGCATTTAACGCATTGCGCAGGTACGCCTGGATAATGCGCGTCGTACTCGCCGGTGGGGCAAGCATGCCCGGCGCCTTGAGGCGTTGCTGCGGCGGTTGGCGATGGATCGGCCATTGCCGTTCCCATCAGCAGGGCAAGCATAACCGGTAGAATGACAGTTTTGATGTTGAACATAGTGAGGTGTGCCTCTTTATTATTGTGTATGCGGTGGAGATTAAGGGTGCGGCTCGTCGAGCGGTTTTATCAAGTTGGCACGAAAGCCTGGTTGGTCGTTAAAATTCACGAATGATAGAAATTCCAAAGGGCATTATTAGCCCCAGCCGAATAATGCGCTTCGGGAGGAAGGGTAACCTTTTCGAATGTAGCGTAGTTTTGAAAGGGCGTTGCATTCTAACGGAAAAAATGAGGCCGGGGCAAACGTTTAAATCTTGTTCGTGATAAGAGATAAGATGGAACGGTTCTTAATCGGTAATCAAAAACTCGCCTTTCCGGTTGCCGGCAGCAAGGACAAGAAAATCTATTCTTAATGAATGTATAATGCCGTTCTATACAAAAAGCTAGATGCTTCAGCCGGACCCGTTAGAGCGCGTAGCGAATCCAGCCACATGGATGTGAAGCCATGGACGGGTATCAAGCCTAAATCATGCAGCAATGGTATCGGCAAGTTACCGTCCATGGCGCTGGATACCGGCATCCCTGCCGGAATGACGGTGCCGGCTGAAGCATCTAGCTAATCAGGAAACCCATTGGAAATCGCTCTAAATTATTTACAACCATTAATGAACAAGACTAAAAAACCGGCTGAGTTATTGGGATTTGTTTACGTCTTTTCCAGACTCGTTTATTTGTCGGCAAATACCGCCATGCTAACGTTGTCGGCGTTGGTTTCGGACATCTTCGCTGTAAAAATGCGCCTCACTGCCCGGTAAAGTTGCAAAACATGAATGCCGCAAAGCCCATTGGTGTTTTCGATTCTGGTGTTGGCGGGTTATCCGTCCTGCATGAAATCCGCAGGGCGCTGCCGGGCGAGGATTTGTTGTATGTGGCGGACTCGGCCCATGCGCCGTATGGCGATAAATCCCAGCAGTTTATCGAAGCCAGATCGATTGCCATTACCGAGTTTTTACTGAGCCGAAACGCCAAGGCCATCGTCGTTGCCTGCAATACGGCAACCGGCGCGGCGATAACAACCTTGCGCTCAAGGTTCTCCATGCCGATTATTGCGATGGAGCCTGCGGTCAAACCGGCGGCAGCGAATACTCAATCAGGCGTTATCGGCGTTCTGGCGACCCGCCGGACCTTGGCCGGCGATAATTTTGTGAAGCTGTTTGCTCGATACGGCGCGGATGTCGAGATATTGGGCCAGGCCTGTCCCGGACTGGTTGAGCAAGTGGAGGCGGGCGATCTGTCCGGCGATAAAACCCGGATATTGCTTGAGCGATATGTGTTGCCATTGCTGGAGCAGGGCGCGGATACGCTGGTGCTGGGCTGTACGCATTATCCGTTTTTAGCGCCGCTGATACGGGAGATCGCAGGACCGACGGTGGCGGTGATAGATTCCGCCGCCGCCGTTGCGCGGCAACTTCGCCGTCGGCTGGAAGTTGTCGATCTGTTAGCGGATGCGGCCAAGGTCGGCACAGAATCCTTTTGGACCAGCGGTGCAGTGGATAAAGCGCTGCCGCTGTTTGCTCAGTTATGGCAGGCGGATGTTAAGGTAAGCGCTTTGCCAAGCCGGACCTTGGAATAAGGACATTCTCACCACGAAGACACGAAGTTTTTACCTTAGCTTTTTCTTCGTGAACTTCGTGTCTTCGTGGTGATATGTCTTAAGTTAAGTCAGCAAAGCTGATTTGATCAAAACTGTCCACCTGCCGGTGCTCGGCTTGCGGGTCGGGTACGCTGTCCCGAGTTAACCATATAGTTTCAAAACCGGCAGCTTTGGCCGCATCCAGTTCTTCTTTAATATCCGATAAAAACAACAACCGGCTCGGCGGCATGGCAAGCTGTCCGGCGATGTTGTCATAGGATTGCCGTTCTTTCTTGCCGCCGATATGGGTATCGAAGTAGCCGGAAAATAGCGGCGTTAAATCGCCGTATTCGGTATGCCCGAACAGCAGTTTTTGCGCGTAAACCGAGCCGGAAGAATAAATGTATAAATCCAGCCCTTGATCTTTCCAGGCTTTGAGGTTTACTGCGGCATCGGCATACAGATGGCCCTTAAAGTCGCCTTGCCGGTAACCGGCTTCCCAAATCAGGCCTTGCAAGGATTTTAACGGCGTGACTTTTTTGTCTTCGTCCAGCCACTGGATCAATTGAGTTATGATTTGCTCGGTAGATAATTCCGAGCCGGCTTCTTTACAGACATCTTCCAGCAGCGGCTTGACTTGCGGGTCGTCTGCATGATTGCGGACATAGTCGGCCAGGTTTGCCCGCGCATAGGGAAACAGCACATCCTTAACAAATAAAATCGAGGAGGTTGTACCTTCAATATCGGTGACGATGGCTTTAATCATGACAACTCGGCAAGGTATTGATCAAGGGTAGGGAAGGCTTGGGCAATGTCGCTGCCGGTAAAGTCGGCCACCCAGCCGTCCGGCGTGGTGAACAGGCGGATACATTTAAACCGGGGATTTTCGCCCATGTCGAACCAGTGCGCGGTGTCGGCCGGTACGCTGATTAAATCGCCTTGCTCGCACAGCACGCCGTACACTTTACCGTCGACATGCAGGTAAAACAGGCCGCGGCCCTCGATAAAAAAGCGCACTTCAAAATCGGCATGGATGTGCTCAGACAGAAATTTCTGCCGGAAGGCGGCTTTTTCGGGATGGTCGGGATTTAAGCTGATCACGTCAACGGATTGAAAAGCGTATTGCTGTTTCAGGCGCTCGATGGAATCGCTGTACGCGGCAAGCACGGTGTCCTGGTCGGCATCGGCGGCTAGTTCGCAGTTGGCCGTCCAGCGTTCGAACTGTACGCCTATCGCATCCAGCCGGACCTGGATGGCGGAAAAATCGGTGGCTGTTTCGCCTGACTGAGGCTGATTATCGGGGTAAACGGTTAAAGCGCTCATACTCTTTTGACTCCATGCAGTCGTAATTCACAATCGAATAAAAATTCCAGCGCCTCAAGATGACGCAGTGTTTCCTGTACCGAACCGCCCCAGGTATAAAGCCCGTGTCCGGCAATGATGTAGGCATAAATGGCGCCGTGTTTGTCCATATACTGTTCCACTTGCCCGGCCAGGCGAGGGATGTTTTGGTCGTTGGCGAAAATCGGTATCGTCACCCGGCTTTCGTGGGTGTCAATGCCGGCCAGGGCTTTTAACAACTCATAATCTTCCAGCACGATTTCGGATTTGAACAGCCGCGAGGTCAGCGTGGCATTGGTCGAATGCGGATGCAATACCGATTGAACGTCCGGGAAACGCTTGTATAACGAAGTATGCAGCATCGTTTCGGCTGACGGTTTTTTGCCGTCCAGGGAGTTGGCATCGCTATCGATCAGCATGATGTCGTCCAGCTGTAAGCGGCCTTTGTGCTTTCCGGAAACGGTAATGGCAATGGTGCCGTCAGGCAGCCGCGCGGAAAAATTGCCGCTGGTTGCCGGCACCCAGCCTTTGCTGTCGATGAATTGACCGGCTTCAATCAGCTGATTGGCCAAGTTGAAAAAGTCTTCGCTATAAGTCATGTAGTCAATGAGGGTAGTAGTTAAACGTTACAGACGGGGTTACAGCCCCCGTCCGGCATAATATTTAAAAGCTTATCGCCGCGAAGACACGAAGTTTTCTTTGATGTCTTTAGTGATTGCTTCAACGGCATGATGCATTCAGCTGGAAGTCGTTTCAGATGGATGGACGACTTTCCACTCTTCCGGCGCTTGCCATTTTTGCACCCACGCGGCAAGATCGGATGCGGGCATCGGTTTGGCAATGCCGTATCCCTGCGCATGGTAACAGCCCATGTTCAACAGTGCGATACCGTGTTCGATCGATTCCACGCCCTCGGCGATAACTTGTCGCCGGAAAGATTCGGCCAGACCGATGACGCCTTGGACAATAGCTAAATCATCTTCGTCCTCCAGCATGTTGCGCACGAAGGTCTGGTCTATTTTAAGCGTTTCCGCAGGCAAATGTTTGAGATAGCTCAGCGATGAATAACCGGTCCCGAAATCATCCAGCGCAAACTGCACGCCCAATGTTTGACAGTCTTTAATCACCTGAGAGGTCAGCGATAAGTCGAGCAAGGCCCTGGTTTCCAGGATCTCCAATTCAAAATGAACCGGTTTGATGGAGGGATGGCGCTCGAATGCGTAATAAAGTTGCAGGATAAAATCCTCGGCTTGCAACGATCTGGCGGTGATGTTGACGCTGATCTGGAGTTGCAGCCCCTGACTTTGCCAGATCTCCATGTGCTGCAAGGCCTGGTCGATAACCCAGGCGTCGAGTCGGGTTATAATGTCATGCTTTTCAAGCAACGGCAGAAAATCGCCCGGCATGACCAGGCCGCGTTCAGGATGCCGCCAGCGTATCAATGCTTCCGCCCCGAACACCCGGCCTTGCTGCATGTCGACTTTGGGCTGGAAAAAAAGCTCGAATTCCCGGTTTTCAAGCGCCTGCTCAATACGGTTTAGCGCCTCGCGATGCGAATGGAGTTGGCGGTCCAGTTCCAGGTTGTAAATATGGAAACAGTTCTTGCCTTCTTGTTTGGCCTTATACATGGCCTGGTCGGCATGCCGCAATAGCGTGTCAGGGTCGGTGTCGTCTTCGGGAAAAATACTGACGCCAATACTGGCCGATACCGAGACAGCCTGGTTTTTCAAGGCAACCGGCTCGCTGATGACTTCCAGCAGACGATGCAAGGTGGTTTCGCAGTCTTCGACCTTGTCCAGTCCCAGCAATAAAAATACGAATTCATCGCCGCCTAAACGGGCGATGGTATCGCCTTCGCGCAGGGCGTTTTTAATGCGCAGGGCAACTTCGATTAGCAAGCGGTCGCCCGCTTCATGGCCCAGTCTATCGTTGACCGGTTTAAATCCGTCCAGGTCCAGATAACCCACCGCCATTAAGCAATGATCGCGTTTGGTTTGGGCAAGGGCCAGATGCATGCGATCCGCCAATAGAATCCGGTTGGGCACGCCGGTGAGCGGGTCGTAATGAGCCATGAGCTCCAGCTTCCGTTCTTGTTCTTTAAGCTGGGTAATATCCGAGGAGGTGCCGATGTAATGGGTTATTTTGCCTTGCGGATCGGCAACCGCGGAAATGGTCAGCCATTCGGCGAAGATTTCCCCGCCTTTCTTGCGGTTCCAAACTTCGCCGCGCCAGTAGCCCTGCCGGTTGATGGCTTGCCACATGTCTTCATAGAAGCCGGTATCGTGAAGTCCCGATTTAAGCAAGTTTGGTTTTTTACCCAATACCTCGTCTCGCGAATAGCCGGTTATGCTGCCGAATGCCGGGTTCATATCAATAATGTTGAGCTGCGCATCGGTAATCAGAATGCCTTCCTGAGTGCTTGCAAAAACGCTGGCGGCCATGCGCTGCCCTTGTTCGACTTGTTTGCGTCTGCTGATGTCGCGGCGTAAGCGCATATTCCAGATGACAATAAAAGCAAGCAGCAATAGCGCCGCTACGGAATAGAACAGAACGGTTTCGGTTTTTACCCCGGACTCATATTTCAAGCTCATCCAACGAGCCTGGATGGCGTCTTTTTCGGACTGGGGAATGTCGGCCAGCGCTTTGGCAAGCAAGGAGGCCAGTTCGGGATGAATCTTGGCGGCGGCCATACGGTGATGGCTTTTGTAGTCGGTATCACCGGAAAAAATCAGATTAAGCATGCCTTCGCGCTTAATCGCGTAGTTGGTCGAAGCGGCATCGCCAATATAGGCATCCGCTTTGCCGCTGCTGACGCTATTCAAGGCATCGTGGATATTGTCGACAGGCAGCAGGTGTATTTCGGGATAATCATGCATCAGCAGTTCTTGCATGAAGTAGCCTCTTTCCAGCGTCACCCGCTTGCCGTTGAGACGCTTCAGGGTGCCGATAAAGCCGTTATTGCTATCGCTGATAATGATCGCCGGAGTGTTTAGATAGGCTTCCGTGAAGATTAAATAGCGCTCGCGGTCGGGGGTTTTATTGGCGTTGGCGATCATATCCAAGTCCCCGCGTTGCGCCATTTCCAGTATTTCAGCCCAGGGTTTATTCTTCACGATGTCAAATTTCACGCCCAGCCATTGCTCGATCAAGGCAAGATAGTCCGCGCTCAGGCCGACGTAATTGCCATTGTCATCGAGCCATTCGTACGGTGCAAAATCGCGGTCTATGCCCACCCGAATAACCGGGTGCGCCTGTAACCAAGCCTGTTCCTCCGGGGTAAATTCAAGCCAGTCCGCTTTTATCTGTCCGTATACAAAGCCTTCCAGGTGATCTATTGAATCGATCAGGCCCAGTTGCCGATAAGTGTCGGCGATACGCTGGAAACGCTTGATGTCGGTGCGGCCGATAGGCACGGTTTCCGGCAAAATCATCTTCGCTGTTTCCTGGGCCTCAAAACGCAAGTGCTCGGCAGAAAGCCGGTTGCCGGGATTGTATTGACTGAGAATAAGCCGGATCAGCTCGTCCTGATGCTTGAGCGCATAATCCCAGCCCTTGAGCGTAGCGCGCAAAAAACGCCGAACTCTTTCCGGATGCCTGTTTATTTCCTGTTCCGTGGTGAACAGGTTATCGCTTAAAAAATCGACGCCGTAGTTTCGTGGATCGATGATGTTGATTTCGACGCCTTTGTTTTTGAAATAATCGATCTGGTCGGTCAGATAGCTGACCATCGCATCGGTTTTGCCGTTGATCAGGTCGTCGGGATTGAAGGAGTTATCCAGATGGGTAAATTCGTCGGTAGCAATACCCGTTTCATACAGCATGGCGAGCAGCGGCGCATTGTCATAATTATCCTCCATGACCCGTTTGCCTCTAAGCTCGTAAGGGCTGACGATGCCGGAATTTTTTAAAGTAAGGTACACCAGCGGGCTATGCTGGAAAATGGACGCCAAAACCACGACCGGCTTGCCGACCAGCCGTTGTTCCAGCAGGCCGGTATCGGCCACGCCGTATTGGGACTGGTCTTGTAGAACCTGCTCAATGTTATTGATGCCGGGAATGCGCTCGCGGATAGTGACGTCGAGCTTTTCTTCAGCGTAAAAGCCTTTTTCCTTTGCCGCGTAGTAGCCGGCAAATTGGAATGAATGCAGCCACTTGAGTTGCAAAGAGACTTTTTCGGCAGGCTGGGCAAGCTCCGCCGATAAAGGTGATGAACAGCACGCCAGAGTCAATAAAGCCGCCAACCGGAACAAGGGTATAAGCATCAGCGTATGAAAATGGGTAGTTCTAGCATTTTGGCATCGGCATGTAGGTTTGTAATTTAGCACTTACGATAAAATATTATCACCGCGAACACCCTAAGAACACGAAGTTTTATTTTCTTCGCGTCCTTCGCGGCGAATAAAAGCTTTTAAGAGTCTGCTTGCCAACATTCCGCGCTTAAGGTTTGATGCCGTTGGCGAGTAATGAAAAGCTTTTATAAACTGATGTTACGCAGACGCATGATAAAAAAGCGTCGTCCACGAAAGACACAAACCTTCCAGGTTTTTAAAACCTGGAAGGTCTGCCGTTCGGCTTGTTTCCCGCCTAATGCTTTTTCCTTAACTGAAGGGCCGGATCTAGTCTGGAATAAAATTGTCTCAAGAACCTCGAAGGAATGTGAAGAATGCGGGTATGACGCCGTCAGCGACAAATCTTCGGCTGATATTTTTCGTGCCTTTCGTGTTTTTCGTGGACAGTGCGTAACATCAGTTATAAATATTGATTTTAAATCAAATACCCCTATAGTTGCCTGACAAAAATCACCAACCTTTAGCGAGCACACTATGCAACATTTTCGTCTTTCTTTTTTCGTCACCGCAGTCTGTTTGGCGGCGGCATTTTATTGGGGGGGAATAATGGGCGCTTTTATCGCCGTTATTCTGGGCATCCTCGAAGTCAGTTTATCATTCGACAATGCGGTTGTTAACGCATCGATTTTAAAGCGCATGGATGACCGCTGGCAGAAGTACTTTTTAACCTGGGGGATTTTGATTGCCGTTTTCGGCATGCGCCTGCTGTTCCCTATCGTGATTGTTTCGGCGGCCACCGGTATCGACTTTATGGGCGTCACCGAGATGGCGTTAAAAGACACGGCGACTTATGCCAAACATTTAGAAGCATCGCATGTGCAAATTGCGGCATTCGGCGGCATGTTCCTGCTGATGGTGTTTTATTCGTTCATCTTCGATGAAACCAGGGAATTGCATTGGCTGGGCTATGTAGAAAAAAAAATGTCCTCATTCGGAAAGCTTGAAGCGATTGAAATTATCATGGCCTTAGGACCGTTGTTAATCATCCAAAACTACCTGCCGCAGGAAATCCGTTTGGATGCGCTGGTTGCAGGCGTCACTGGAGTCATCTTGTTCGTTATCGTGGATAGTTTAGCGGCCTTGTTCGAGCATGAAGAGGAAGGCGAAGAGGTGGTCGCGGTGCTTAAAAAAAGCGGCATGATGAGTTTTATTTATCTGGAAGTGCTGGATGCGTCGTTTTCATTTGACGGCGTGATCGGCGCGTTTGCGATTACCCAGGATGTGGTCATTATCATGCTGGGCTTGGCTATCGGCGCGATGTTCGTGCGAAGCCTGACCGTCTATCTGGTGCGAAAAGGCACGCTGGATGAATATGTGTTTCTGGAACACGGCGCGCATTATGCGATCGGGGTGCTGGCGGGCATTATGCTGGTCAGCATGACCCATCATATCCCTGAAGTCATCACCGGCTTGACCGGGGCTGTATTGATAGCTTTATCGGTGATTTCATCGATTCGTTACAAAAAACGGGCAGCCTGATTGCCGAAAACGCCGGTTCTTGCTGATGCTCGAACCGGCTCATTCCCGGCTACGCTCAATAATTAATCTTCCAATTGCTGAATACCATCCAGGTACCATTTGGGCTGGATGCTGACTTTAGGCTTAATAAAATGCCAGACTTCCCGGACCTGCCCGGCCTGGGCATCGCCGTCTTCGCGCATGATAGTGTCGAACAGCACCACCGCTTCAAGTTCCGAACCGACTTCCCTGACTTCCAGCAGTTCCGCTTCCAGTTTTAATATTTCGGTGCGGTTTTCAGTATCGGATGCTTTCAGCTGATCCTGGATTTCGGCAAAGACTTTGTCTGTTGTCAGTCCGCGGATTTCGGCAAGATCTCGTTCATCCCAGGCTTTTTGCAGTTCGGTAAAGGCTATCTTGGCTCCGCTAAGGAAAGCCTGTTGGTCGAAGTCTTTGGGAACAACGGCGCTTGCGAATCCTGCATCCTGCCGTACCGGCCGGGCGTAAGACGGCATAGCGTTGTTATCTTTTTTGAACAGGATGTCGGTGTCGAAACCGGCTGGATTCGCGTGACCCGGTTCAGACTCACGGTAGCTTGAAGCCGACTCCTGATAGCTGTGATCAGCCGTCCGGTTATAGACAGGCTGCTGTGCCGCCCCCGCTTTTTTGGCGGCAAACCATTTGTAAAGCAAAAAGGCAATCCCGCCAAAAATCAGCATATCCATAAAGTTGATGCCCTGAAAGCCGCCGCCAAAGAACAGCGAGCCCAATAACCCGCCCAATGCCAAGCCGCCCAGCATGCCCATTAAACCGCTACGATTGGCCCTGGCAGGCGTGGCGGCCGGGTTCGGCGTAGCCGCTTGTTGCTGGTTGGCGGGGCGAGCGGGCGGGCTTACCGAGCGTTGATACGGCGCGCTGTACGAGGATCGACCGCCAAAAGAGCTGCCGCCGCCGAAACGTTTGGCATCCGCGTCCGACATCCCGCCTAGCGTTAAGGAAAGACCTATTAATAAAGCAGCAATAATTCCGGTAGTTTTGTTCATAAGTTTACAAGGTTAGGTAAGTTGAATCATGCCGACTGTTCCTGTCTGCACGCTTCGGGGGCGATGTTTGTTGCTTCAGGCAACAAGTCCGGTTCTTATATTATTGGGGTGGATAATTAAACAACAAGTTGTGAATTGCTTTTTAATAGCATAGCATTGTGCGTATGTTTTCAGCACTACGTAAATTTCTCTTTATCTTTCTGGCAATACTGCAATTGATTGCACCGTTGATGCATGCGCATGCCGGAGAGAAAGTTTCAGACTTGGGGCTGCATGTCCCCGGCCTCGAAATGTATGGCGTTAAACAGGATGCATTGATGTCCCAAGCCGTCAATTATGATTTCAATTCCGAAGGCATCATAGTCGGTGTCGATGCCGGCATGAAAGACGGACCAGATAATGCCGTTGTCGATTCGGACGACAGTCGCTATCTGCATCAACAGAGCCCGCTATTTAAAACCGCGCTATCGCCTTTCGATACTAATTTTTCTCCGCAACCGGCGCAGTTTGTTTGCCGCTTGCTTATTCCCTCGCTATCCCCCCGCGCGCCTCCCGCTCAATAAGCCTTCTTTCAACTCATAGAGGCGTGCTTTATTGTGTCTCTGCATTAAACCGCATTGAGCTTATTCCCATGATTCGGGAATAGAATAACGGCGACATAAAATGATCTACACAATAATCAAAGTTATTGCCACCAGTCTGCTTATCGTGGCGATATCGGAACTATCGAAGCGAAGCTCATTGCTTGGCGCTTTATTGGCCTCAATGCCGCTCATATCCGTTTTAGCGATACTCTGGCTTTACATTGATACCAAGGATGTCGCGAAAGTGTCTGATTTGGCAACGGGTATTTTTTGGCTGGTTATTCCCTCGCTGGCTTTTTTCGTCAGCTTGCCTATTTTGCTAAAAAATGGCGTTAATTTTTATCTGAGCTTGGGACTTTCCCTGTCAGTGACGGCCGGATGCTATTTTTTCATGACCCAAATATTGATGCGTTATGGCATTAAATTATAGGCCTCGAAACGTTACCTTGGCAGCCAGGCATTCCTGCCATCTGCGTCCATGCAATCGTATGCACCCGTTTTTCATAAAATTTTCATAACGCGGTTAGCGCCGCATCGAGTTTAACCTATGTATTTATTGAACCTTTTCAGAACGCTCGTTACTCAGCTTCTGCTTGGGAATATTGTTTTTTTTGCGTCGATAGCGCCGAGCTTTGCCGATGCGGCACATGTTGTCGAGCACCATGACCCGATTGAAAGCGATGCGACTTTGAGCTTATCTAAAGTTATCGATCTGACCTTGGAGAAATATCCCGATACCGCCTGGCTTAAAGCGCTGGAAGAAGAGGCGGCGGCGATGGCGCGGCGCGGCGACAGTTGGACTGCCGGCGCATCGCAGGCGGGACTGCGTTTTCAGGAAGCGACCAGCGGCACCCTGCATTATATCGACGGCACGGTGCAAGTGCCGTTATGGAATTTGGGCCAGCGCGATGCCGAACAAAGGACGGCAACACTGGCGGAAAGCAGTGCCGCGTCGCAAGCGGCAGCCGTTAAATTACGCGTGGCGGGCTTGATTAGAGCCGCCCTTTGGGATATGGCGCTGGCAAACTTAAGTTACGAGCAGTCGAAATCTGAACTCGCCATCACCGATCAGTTATTGGCCAAAGTGCAGCGGCGCGTCGAATTGGGCGATTTGCCCCGGGCCGATTTATTGTTGGCGCAATCGGAATCGCTGCAAAAACGCTCAGCGGCAACACAGGCTGAAGCGGAATTAATGCATGCCCGTAAACGCTATGCCAGCATCACGCAAATAACCAGAATTCCGGGCGCGTACCAGGAAAAGCTGGTTGAGCTAAGCGAGATTCAGCAAAATCATCCGGCCTTAGCGGCGATTAACGGCCAGATCGAACGCAAGCAGGCGGAACTCAATGCGGTTAAATTGGTTGGCTCCGGCCAGACCAACGTTGCGGTCGGCATCAACAGCGACCGCTTCACTAATGATCCGCGAAGCAATCTAACGGAAAGCTTCAACATCGGCGTTACCGTGCCTTTCGGCGGCAACGCGCATCTTGCGCCGCAGGTTGCGGCGGTTAATGTCGAATTAAATAAACTGATTGCGGAACGCGAACAACTGTCCCGCGATTTGGAACAGGCGCATCACGAGGCCGAACACAACCTGGAGGTCAACCGGGCTGAATTGGGTATTGCTAATGAGTTACAGCAAGTTGCCGAAGAGCATTTAAAAATGACCCAGTTAAGCTTTTCGGTCGGGGAAATCGATCTGATGGATTTATTAAAAATCCAGTCCCGAACCCAGCAAGCGGTGTTAAATGCCAAACAACGGGCAGTCATGCTACAGCGCGATATTGCACTTTATAATCAGGCCATAGGAGTTATGCCATGAGACTATTTTTTACCCGTTCCGCAATGTCATTGCTTTTGAGCCTGGCCGTTTTCGGCAGCCATGCCGCCGAAAACGTTATTCAAATGTCGCAGGAAAATCTTGAAAACCTCGGCGTAACAGTGGGCAAACCGGAGCCCGTTACGCAAATTCCGCTGTTGTCCGCTCCGGCGAAAGTGGTGATTCCGCCGACCCGGGAATATATTGTCAGCGCATCGCAAGCCGGAGTCATCGACAAACTGAATGTGGCGATAGGCGATAAAGTGGCAAAAGGACAGATTCTAGCCCAGCTCGACAGCCCCGACCTGCTGACGCTGCAACGGGAATATCTGAAAGCCGGCACCGCACAGCAAGCGTCCTTGATTAACTACAATCGGGACAAAAAATTGCTGGAAGAAGGCGTGATTCCCGATCGACGCTGGCAGGAAAGCAGCAGCCAGTATCATTCCGCCGTTTCCGAGACCGATGAACACAGGCAATTGCTGGAAATTGCCGGAATGACCGCCGGCGAAGTTAATCATCTTGCCCAAACCCATCGCTTAACCCGCCAACTCAATGTCCGCGCGCCCATTGCCGCGGTGGTGCTGGAACGCTTGGCCGTCGCCGGAACGCATATCGATATGATGGCGCCGTTATACCGCATCGCCAATCTGGACGAGCTTTGGTTGGAAATTGCCATTCCGCAGGAGCGCATGGACAGCATTAAAATAGGCGATCGGGTGGCGGTTGAAGACTCCGGGATTAAAGCAAAAATCACCTTGTTAGGGCAAAGCGTTAGCCCGGAAAATCAGACTATGCTGGCCAGAGCGGTGGTAGAAAAGACGCAGGATTTTGCCTCTCTACGTCCAGGACAACGGCTCAATACCCGGATTATCCAGCCCAGCGACAAGGCTGTTTTTAAAGTTCCAAATACGGCTATTGCCCAGAACGAAGGCAAGGCCTTTATTTTTATCCGCACGCAACAGGGGTTTTCGGTGACCCCGATCACCGTAGTCGGTAAACAGGGCGACGAGTCCATTATCAGCGGCGAGTTGACCGGCGATGAAGAAATCGCCGTTAAAGGCGCAGTTGCGCTCAAAGCAAATTGGCTGGGTCTGGGGAGCGATGAATAATGGCTAATTTGATTCGCTTTGCGCTGGGCCAGCGGCTGATGATGTCGCATCGTTCCTACGCTCCGGCGTGGGAACGCATCCGGCAATGCTCCAGCGTTGCTAACCGTGACGCTGGAGCGTCACTAACTGCATTCCCACGCCGGAGCGTGGGAACGATAATTGTCATCAACGGCGCGGTTGCGCTTAAAGCCAACTGGCTGGGAGCGATGAATAATGGCTAACTTGATTCGCTTTGCGCTAGGTCAGCGGCTGATAATGTCGCATCGTTCCCACGCTCCGGCGTGGGAACGCATCCGGCAACGCTCCAGCGTTGCTAACCGTGACGCTGGAGCGTCACTAACTGCATTCCCACGCTGGAGCGTGGAAACGATAATTGTCATCAAAGGCGCGGTTGCGCTTAAAGCCAACTGGCTGGGAGCGATGAATAATGGCTAATTTGATTCGCTTTGCGCTGGGCCAGCGGCTGATGATGATGCTGTTGGTCGCGCTGCTGGCAGGCGGCGGCTATTACGCCTTTAAAAACATTCCGATTGACGCCTTTCCTGAAGTGTCGCCGACCCAGGTCAAGGTGATCGTCAAAGCGCCCGGCATGACCCCCGAGGAAGTCGAAGCCAGGATCACCGCGCCGATCGAAGTCGAGCTGTTGGGCATTCCGCATCAAACCATGCTCCGCTCCATCGCCAAATACGCGTTGACCGACATTACCGTCGATTTTAACGAAGGCACGGATATTTTCTGGGCGCGGCAACAGATTGCAGAACGCCTGAATACGATGTGGACGAGCTTACCCGAGGGCGTCGAAGGCGGCATTGCGCCGATGACCACGCCGTTGGGCGAAATGTTCATGTTCACCGTCGAAGGCGGCGGCTTAAGCCTAATGGAACGCCGCAGTCTGTTGGACTGGGTGATAAGGCCTGCACTGCGCACGGTATCCGGCGTTGCCGATGTCAATTCGCTGGGCGGCATGGTCAGGAGTTTCGAAGTCATACCCGATAATACCCGCATGTCGGCCAGAGGCATCAGCATCGCTCAACTGACAGCCGCCCTGCAAAACAATAACCGCAACGATGGCGCAGGCCGTTTGACCGATGGCGAAGAAGCCTTGATCGTCCGTGCCGAAGGCCGCATCAAAACCCTGGACGATGTCGGCGTTATCGCGGTGGATAACAGAAACGGCGTTCCTATTACCGTCGGCGATGTTGCTCAAATTAAAATCGGCGCTTTGACCCGCTACGGTGCGGTCAGCAAAAACGGCGAAGGAGAAGCGGTCACCGGATTGGTGCTCAGTTTGCGCGGCGCTAACGCCAGGCAAACCATCGCCGGTATAGAAGCAAAACTGGCCGAAATCAGCCCCGGTTTTCCTAAGGGCGTTGAAGCCAAGGTTTTCTACAATCGCGGCAACCTGGTCGACAAGGCGGTCGACACGGTTTTACATGCGCTGCTCGAAGCCATCGCGCTGGTTATCGTGCTGTTGATTCTGTTTCTGGGTAATTTGCGCGCCGCATTGGTTGTAGCATTAGCCTTGCCATTGGCGGCGTTGTTCACCTTCATTTTGATGAACTACATGGGCATGTCGGCCAACCTGATGAGCTTGGGCGGCCTTGCGATTGCGATCGGCATGCTGGTCGATGCCGCCGTGGTGGTGGTTGAAAACCTGATCACCCATCTGGCCCATGTCGAAAAAGCCCAGCGCCTGCCTCGACTGCATGTCATTTACCGGGCCACCCGCGAAGTAGCTCAGCCGGTGGTATCCGGCATTTTGATTATTATCATCGTGTTTTTACCGCTGCTGACTTTGCAAGGGCTGGAAGGTAAATTATTTACCCCTGTAGCCTTGACCATTGTGTTTGCGCTCAGCGGTTCGCTGATGTTGTCGCTGACGGTAATTCCGGTGATCGCCTCTTATTTGCTGAAAGAGGTGTCGCACGAAGAACCCTGGCTGCCCAGACAATTGCAAAAGCTTTATCAGCCCGCTTTAATCTGGTGTCTTGCCAACAGCAAAAAGGTCTTTATCGCGGCCGGTTCCCTGTTGGCCGTGACCGTACTGGTCTTTACCCAGATCGGCAGCACCTTTATGCCGACCATGGACGAGGGCGACATTATCGTGCAGTTGGAAAAATTGCCGTCGATTACCCTGGAGGAATCGGTGGCCCTGGATCTTCAGGTGCAAAAAAACCTGCGTAAAAATATCCCGGAAATCATCGATATTGTCGGCCGCGTCGGCTCGGACGAGTTGGGGCTTGATCCGATGAGCTTGAACGATACCGATACTTTTTTGATACTCAAGCCCAAAAAGCAATGGCGCATGGACAGCAAGGAAAAGTTGCTGGATGAGATCCGAAAGGTCATGGCGCAAACGCCGGGCATTGCCTTTCAGTTTACCCAGCCGATTGAAATGCGCGTCTCGGAAATGCTGACCGGAACGCGCGGCGATGTGGCGGTTAAATTATTCGGCGCCGACTTGGCGGTGTTAAATGAAAAAGCGCAACAAATAGCGGAGGTACTGAAAAACATAAGCGGCGCCAGCGATGTGTTCGCCAAGCAAAACGACGGGATGCAGTTTTTGCAACTGACCATCGATAAATCAGCCGCAGGACGCTTGGGCCTGGACAGTGACAGCATTGAAACGCTGCTGCGCGCGCAGATTGAAGGTTTGAAGTTGGGCGTGGTCCAGGAAGGTATTAAACGCACGCCGTTAATTTTGCGCGGCGACAGCAATACCGCCAATTTCGACAACCTGCAAATTAGCTTGCCGGATGGCGGGCAGGTGCCGGTCACGGCGGTCGCCAACATAGAAAAAGTGGAAGGCGTCGTGTCGGTGGGCAGGGAACGAGGCCAGCGCTTTGTGGTCATTACCAGCAATGTACTGAACCGGGACTTGGTCGGCTTTGTCGATGAAGCCCGCAAAGCCGTCGCCGACAAGGTCGACTTGCCGACCGGCTATACCGTTGAATTCGGCGGTCAGTTCGAAAACCAGCAACGCGCTGCGGCTACATTGTCGCTGGTGGTTCCGGTTTCGTTGGGGCTGATTTTCTTGTTATTGTTTTCAACCTTCGGTTCGGTTCGCCAGGCGGTCTTGGTGCTCTCCAACATTCCGTTAGCGATGGTCGGCGGCGTTTTCGCCCTATGGCTGTCCGGGGAGTATTTATCGGTACCGGCATCGGTCGGCTTTATCGCGCTGCTGGGCATTGCCGTGCTGAACGGCGTGGTCATGGTCAGCTATTTTAATCAGCTGCTAGCAACCGGCATGGACTTGCTCAAAGTGGTGCTGGTCGGTTCGTCCCGGCGCTTGCGCCCGGTGCTGATGACCGCCAGTATCGCGGCATTCGGTCTGATTCCGCTGCTGTTTGCAACCGGGCCGGGGTCTGAAATTCAGCGGCCCTTGGCTATCGTGGTAATAGGCGGCTTGGTGTCATCGACCTTTTTAACGTTATTTCTATTGCCGATTCTATTTAAATTATTCGGCTTGTCGCCAGAGGAGAAGCAATGAACAGCAAGGAATATTTAGTCACGCTCAACGTGCCGCTCAGTCTTGAAGAAGCGATTGTCGATAGTTTGCTGATGTTGGAATCGGAACACGGCTTTAGCAGTTTTCCGGTCAGTTCGCACGATCATAAAAATGAAGGCTTGTCGCTGGCAGAACAGGTCAGCGGACGGCAGAAAAAAATCCGCTTTCAAATGTATGTGCCGGAGCAGGGATTAGCTGCATTATTGGCGCAACTGAGGGCTGAGTTTTCCGGTTCGGGGATTAAGTACTGGGTGCTGCCGGTAATTGAGAACGGGGTGATTTGAGTTTTTCATCACCACGGCTGGCGCTGTCGTTAGGCGAGAAACATGCGATATGCAGACCTTCCAGGTTTTTAAAACCTGGAAGGTCTAACATGCAAGGTTTTGACACAGATGAGACGTTTCGAATCGAGCAACAGCAAGGACGCCGTTTTCGGCACTGCGCTTATTCCGGCCGACTCAAGTCAACAAGCGTAATAATCGTCTTCTCAACCAGTTCTTTTAGGATCTGCAAGCCGCCCGACATAATCATTTCAGGATTGGGATGGTTCGATTCTCCGGCAACTTGCTTCAAGCAATCCGCTGCCGACACTTGGTCATGCGCCTGGATTATTTCCAGCAACCGGTAAGTGAGCGGAGTGATTTCTATAAAATTAACCTCATCCTCAGGATTGCGATAAACAACCAGAAAGGTGGCTTGTTCCGGCGCCGTTTCAGGTAAAAAAGCGGGGGATATTTTCTGCACGGGGTATTGATAGGCTAGCGGCCAAGCCAAAGGCGACAGCCGGATGCGCAAATTTTGCAGGTTATCCGGGTTCCGGCGATAGGCGGGTACGGTTTCCTTGGCGATGGATAAGGCCATTTCCACCCATTCGTAATGCGCCAGCTCCAGCATAAACGGAAAATCCTCCGAACTGTCGCGCTCGTTTTGCAGATAATCCAGAAACTCTTCCGGGATTTCCGAAAAATGCGGCGAACGGCTGGCATGCCTGGCGAAAAAATCCTGGCCCAGTTCGAACCATTGCCGGTCATTCAATAGCGTCCGCAACACCGGAAAGTTGGCTGACAAAAAGCTGTCGATATTGTTAAAAAACAGCTCGCGATACATCGCCATGCGCTGCGGCTTTACATCGGCAGGCGGCGGATTGTTTTCGGGGTCCCTGATATACGCCGCAAACTCAAGCTGTTTGGCTTTAAAATCGACGCTCATAACGGCCTCAAGCGGATTGCTTGGCATGCTGAGCTCCCCAAGCTTTTTGTATGGCGCTGATGGTGTTAACTTCCTTGATTAATTCTTCCATGGCCGGGATATTAAAATCCCGCTCCAACAGCGTCGGAAACACGCCGTAAAGTTCATAGGCTTTGCCCAGCAGCTTCCAAACCGGGTCGACCACCTCGGCGCCGTGGGTATCGACCAGAAAATCCTCGGCCTCGACATAATGCCCGGCGATATGCGCGTAAGCGATACGGTGCGCGGGCACGGCCTTTAAAAAAGCTTCGGCATCGTAACCGTGGTTAACGCTGTTCACGTAAATATTATTGATGTCGATCAGCACATCGCAGTCCGCTTCTTCGATAACGGCATTGAAAAAATCGATCTCGGCCATTTCCTGACCGGGGGCGGCGTAATAGGACACGTTTTCGATGGCTATCTTTTGCTCCAGAATATCCTGGACGCGCTTGATCCGACCGGCGACATGAGTCACCGCTTCCGAGGTAAACGGAATCGGCATCAGGTCGTATAAATGCCCGTCTTTGCTGCAATAACTTAGATGTTCGCTGTAAAATTTGATCTGATGTTCGGCCATGAACTGTTTGACTTCACCGACGAATTTTTCATCGAGCGGGTCGGTGCTGCCTATCGACAGCGATAAACCGTGGCAGATGAAATCGAAGCGCTCGGTCATCGCCCGGAATTGTTTGGCGTATTTCCCGCCGATGGTAATCCAGTTTTCCGGCGCGACTTCGTAAAAACCGACCGCTTCGGGGGGGGCTTCGACAATCCGGCTTAAAAAAGACCGCCTAAGGCCTAAGCCCGCGCCGTGAACGAGATTTTGGGTTGTGTCCATAAGAACACCTGGTTGTGATTTGAGGGGAATGGGAGGGCATGATGATCATGCCCTCCTTATACTAAAAGCGGGAAGTAGTCGCCTTGGCTTTATTTTCCGGCAGGTTCTTTAGGCATGGCGCCGCAAGCGCCTTCTTTGCCTTTCATCATCGCGCCGCAGGCCGCTTCCATGCCCGGTTTCATTTTGCCGCCTTGCATCATCGCGCCGCATTTGCTTTCGCCGCATTTTCCTTCGCTTGCTTTAGCGCCATCGGTTTTTTTGTTGCCTGCACATGCGCCTTCCGCCGCCTTAGGTTTGTCCATGCCGCCCATTTCCGCGCCGCATTTCATTTCAGCCGCTTTATCGGCAGCAGCAACTTGCATGTAACCGGCAGACATTTCAGTCATGCCGAAAGGATTCGCTTCGGCATTAACCGCAGTAGCTGCAAAGGTAGACAAAAAAGCCGCGCCCATTGCCGCTGCTAAAGGTGTTTTATTAATTTTTTTCATTTTGACTCCTGAGTGTTGAGATAAAAACATCGAGCTTCAATTCGTTCCCGGCTGCTAATCCGGGAAATGAGTCGATACGTAAAACGCATCGAATGCCGCTCATCATATCAAAATCGACTGAATAAAGAATGAATATCCTTCTATTCCGCGTCGTCATCCTGATGTCCGGTTTTATGCTCATATTCGCACAAATCTTCAATAACGCAGCTCCGGCAGCGCGGCTTTCTGGCAATGCACGTGTACCGTCCATGCAAAATCAGTAAATGATGCGCATCTTTCTTATGTTGTTTGGGTACCCATTTATCCAGTTTGCGTTCCACCTCCAGCACATTTTTACCGGGCGCAATGCCGGTACGGTTGGCAACCCTGAAGATATGCGTGTCCACAGCAATCGTATGCCGTCCGAAAGCGGTATTGAGTATGACATTGGCTGTTTTTCTACCGACTCCCGCCAGCGCCTCCAGCTCTTCCCGCGTTTGCGGCACCTCGCCTGCATGTTTATCAAGCAACTGCCTGCACAGCGTGATGATATGAGCGGCCTTGCTGTTAAATAGCCCGATGGTCTTGATGTACTCTTTCAGGCCGATCTCGCCCAACGCCAAAATATCGCCCGGCGTATTGGCGACGGGAAATAATTTGGCGGTCGCTTTGTTGACGCCTTTATCGGTCGCCTGAGCCGATAGAACAACCGCTATTAATAATTCAAAGGTGCTGGCGTAGTGCAACTCCGTGGTCGGTTCAGGCATGGCTGCGGCCAGCCGGTCAAAAATATCCAGGCGTTTTTTTAGGTTCATGGCGAGATTGGGTTTGTGCTCGATAATGTGCCGCTATTCTCAACATAATCGAAGCGTGAAACAAGATATAGATCCCGAAGTTGGTAAAGAGATACAAAGCCCTCTCGGCGCGAGCTAAGCGCAACGGGCGGAGTGTGTGGGAACGATATGGAAACATGTCGATACGCAGACCTTTCAGGCTTTTAAAACCTGACATGAAAAAAGTTAATTTTGGCAAAATCCTTAATGGCACGCATAGCAAACCCGATTGAATATCTGAAACCGGAATAATGGTCCGCAACCCTAACGGCTACTTTGTCCAAAACCCGGCATCCTGTATCATGTAGGCTCTTTATCCATACCAAACACCTATTTACTCAGATTCGATCTTCACCCTTTCACCTTAAGATTTATGAACATCGGCAAACTTTATATTATTTCCGCACCGTCCGGCGCCGGTAAAACCAGCCTGGTTAAACAACTGGTTGCCGATCTGGACGGTCTGACTGTATCGGTCTCCCATACTACCCGGCAGATGCGGCCCGGCGAAGCGCACGGCCGGGATTATTACTTTGTCGCGGTCGAAGAGTTTCAAGCCATGCAGCAACAACAGGCGTTTCTTGAACATGCCAGGGTTTTCGATAATTTTTACGGCACGGCGCAGCAGACCGTAGAAGAAAACCTGAAACAAGGGCTGGATGTGATTCTGGAAATCGACTGGCAGGGCGCGGAACAAATAAAAAAACTGCTGCCCGACAGTCTTTCTATTTTTATCCTGCCGCCATCGACCGAAGTGTTGTTGCAGCGCCTCAGAAACCGGGGCCAGGATGGCGAAGAGATTATTGCGCGCCGAATGCGCGATGCGGTAACCGAGATGCGCCACCATGACGCGTTCGATTATCTGGTAGTTAATGATGACTTTGCCTTGGCGCTGACCGAATTAAAAAGCGTCATCATCGCTAACCGCTTAACCCGGCAACGCCAGACTCATAAACTGCAACCTTTATTGGCTTCGTTGCTTTCGTAGGGCCGGCTAAAACACCAGCAAATTTTCCGGCCTTCGGGCGCAATAATCCCTCAGCCGGGTATATTCAATCTGCGTGTGAAGTTGCAGCCCAATACCGTCAGGCTGAATTTTTACAGATGTTACGCAACTGTCCACGAAAAGCACGAAAGACACGAAAAAATAGAGCGCCGTATGTTTCCCGGTTTACGGCATGCATCTTTCCAATATTGACGATGGGCTTTTACTCATTGCTCCTGTACCCGGTTTTTTCGTGCTTTTTGTGCTTTTCGTGGACTACGCTTTTTTATTAGGTACATGCGTAACATCAGTTATTTAGGAAAACCTATTTGCCCATTTCCATATCCGCCCTTGCCGTCAAAGGGAAAATAATACAGCACGGGGCCTTTGAAAAAGGGTATCAGCCCGGCATTCACATATCCCGAGCCGGAGCTACTCAAATTAAGCGTTGTCGCGCTGACCGCATTGGTGCCTGATTCAGGACCGACCGGGAATTGCAATAAAGCGTTTGATCCGGATGTTAACGTGAATTCCGTATTCGGCTTGACGCCGGACTGAGTTTTGCCCCCTTCGACACTTTCGTCAGCGTAAACGATATTATTTCCAAGGTACGGATCTAATGCGCCGATTGAGATTGTCGATGAGACCGCGTTAGCGGCATCCGTATGAATTTCGCCCGATGGAGCGCCTGTATCAAACACAATGCCAATTTCATTTTTAGAAAAGGGCGCTTGTTCAGGCAAAACATCCGGAAGCGGCGAAAGGTTCAAATATCCGCTGAGCAATTGCTCGCAATAACTGGGTATATCTGAATAAGGAAACGGTTGCGTGCCGGGCGAAGGCGGCGCTTGCATGGCATATAGCGTAAAGTTATCAATATCGGAGGGGGCAAGGCCAATTTGTATAAAGGGACTCGCTGCATTAAGGTTGATGATATAGCCGTTGAGCATGGCTGGCGTGGAATTCTCCGCAGGCGGCGGCGGAAGTAACTGGGGAAGAATGCCGAAAAACCATTCCGTTCCGGTCGTTTTATCGGTGAAAGGGGCGAGACTCATGCCAAAATCGCCAAAAAAATTATTCCAAAGCGGTGGATTTTCCGGAGTGGTTTCCGTGAGCGCATTTGCCCATCCGCTGTTAAAAGTGCTATCGGTACCTTTGGTTGCTTCAGTGATTCGGGAAACGGTCGTTGAGACGGATAAGCCATTCTCGAAGTAAACCTCGGTTACGACAGGCTCTCCAACGTATTGAATGCCGCTTGAATAATTGATCGTTTGCGGGCTTGAATCGGGAGACGGCTTATAAGCGGAAGCAGGCCACCAAGTGTCGTTACCGGCAGCCCAAAAACCGCTGCCGCCGGTATCGAATTCATACATCAGGAAGGTTTTGTTATCGAAACCGGCTTTGATGCCAATTTTAAATTCCCCTCCAGGCAAAGAAAATTTATAGAGTGGAATTTGAACAGGCGAGGTAATGCTAGACATTTTAAGACTCCTTATAGATTGCAGATTAACGGGTTAAGCTCAAAGACTTTAAGCCCACCTGATTGCCGGTCGGATCGAATATCATGCCGTACGCGAACAACGGGTTGAAGCCGGTATTGATGAAGGGTTTGCCAACATTCTGACTGCTACCGCCGCTGCTAATAACATGCACCAGCGTCGGGGCCGGCGTACTCACGCTGCTGCTGTCTTGCAACGGTAATGCGGCCTCAGCGATGGTTACGGCGCTGTTTTCCGTCGTATATACGAGTGTAAGGGAAGCTCCGCCTGGGGAAAGCTTCGCCTGCGCCGTGCCTGTCAATGGAAAGCTAAAACAGCTGGGAACCGATGCCGCACTATTGGCATTGAATTCAAGCGTAATATTGGCGGCATCCCAGCTTGAATCCGTGCCGGGTACAGGGAATAGGCTTCCCATATTATTTACCATCATCAGATCAAGTCCGGTATCGATGAGTAGGGACACCGGCGTCGTTGTCAACAATGTTGCCTCGGCGTTAGCTACAGTAATTGCGCCCTGCGGCGTATTCCAGTTCCAGTCTTGGTAAGTTCCCGGCGCGCCCTGGGTCTGAACGGCGAGCGTTTGGAATGCGAATGCGTTTGATGGACTGAGGCCAAGCTCCACTGTCTGGTGGTCCAGGTAATAAGAGGGATAGAGCGGCGTAGAATTGTTGTCGGCGGTAGTGAGGTCGGCCAAGAATGCATTATCGGCAATCAAGGGGCGATCAAAGCCGACCCCCATCATGAACGGAGATGCGCTGGTCGCGCCCATTACTTTTACATTTTTGGCGATCACCAGCGGATTTCCCCGGCCATCGTCGCCTATGCCCAGTTCGGCGATGTAATAATAGAAACCGATTATCGAATCGCCGGATGGCTGATAGACGATAGTCGCAGGCTCGTAGGTCGTGGTAACGCCCGGCAGTAGCGGCATCAGCGCAAGCTGGGTTGCAGTGCATGCTGTTTGGCCGGTTGTTGAATCCTTAGAGTCATTCTTCCGATATAAGGCTGTGGCTGGTATAACGATGCCGCACGAACCCGTATCGATCTGAACTTGAAGCTCAACTTCATAGCTGTAAGCGCTGCTTGCTTGATTCGCAACGCCTATTTTGATCATGAATTTTCCAGGGACACTCGTGTCGTGGGGTATGGTAATCGGCGAAGCGTAGTTGGTCATTTTTATACTCCTGGTTATCTAAAAAACACAATAGTTAATAATTTTTGCGTTTGGGAACAGGAAAATCATGCCGTCATCTTGGGATCGCAATGCTGTGCATAACCGGCATGGCCTCCTGACGGCAAAACTTTCCCGCTGCTTATCCGGCCCCTAAAAGGCTCCGGATTTCAGCCTCCGCCGAAGTCGTCATCCAATAGCCGAAATTGCCCAACATATTCGCTTGATTGGGGGTAAGGTTGATCACCGCTCTTGGGTTCTGGCCAAACACTTTTACATAAGGAAAATCGCTCAACTCATCCGTCTGAAGCAATGTCTGCACATCGGAAGGCAGTTGCGCTACCCAATCAGACGAGACGCTGTTGAAAACCCAGAGTATGTTGCAGGTCCATCCTCCGGCGATGCCGAACCAACTGTTTGGCTGCACCGCGTATGAATCTTTCCAGAACACCGGGCCTCCGGCCTTCATTGCGCTTTCCACGCCGGCTTTAAGCGCCGCGAACTTTGCCGGATCGAGCATTAAGCTGTTGGGATTCGCATCCACGCTGGCTTGGTTTTTCCAATCGAAAACGTGTTGACCGAACAGGGAAGCAATCTGGTTGTAGCCGATCGCTTGGTATTGCGCGGTAGTCGTGTCGAAAGGCTCGGTCAGGAACACCACGATGTTTTCAACGCCTCGGGCAAGCAGGGAAGCCACTCCGGTATCTTCGGTGATTCCGCCATCGCCGAAATCATAAGTGTTCGCCTCAGGGCTAGGCGTCTCGTCAGTAGGATTCCAATAACTGTACGAAGGAAAGATCAAGTTGGGCAGCGGGTCTTTGTTCATCACCAGTTGTTCCAACGCTTCCCCGCTGGTGCCGACCGGATAGCAAAGAGAAAACTTTTCAACTCCAGGCGTGACAACAGCCGTCCCTTTCGCCTGATCCACATGATGAGCTGCCGGCGTATTGAAGCCGAATGGTTCAACGAAAGCCCCGCCGATATTCTGCCCTTTTATTCCCGCGCCCTGATGAAAGGCCTTTACGCCCACATAGAGCGGCGTACAGTTACAAGAATAATTGCTTGCGCCCAGCGCATCGTTTTGCGACATCAGCGAGGTGTTCATGATCGGGAAAGGTCTGTTATCTTTCAGCGTAATGAAATCGGACGCTTTCAACTGCGGGTTGCGTTTGATAATGTTGCTCACCGCGTAAGCATCGGTGGTGTAGTAGCAGGTCGTTCCGTTGATGCCGAACGGCTTCAGGAAAATGTCTCCCACCGCCCGGACGTAGGCGCTGAAAGGATGCAACAGCAACAGTTCTTCCAAGGCCTTGTCCACGATGTCCGCATGGGTGACGGCGTAGGTCATGCTTTTATCGGGGACCTGCTTGAGAATGTCTTTCGTTAACTGCGCGGGCGGATATTTCCGCCCGCCCAGGTAGGTTTTATCGTCTATGGTTTCAGGGAGAAAACAGAAAGGCGCGCTTCCCCAACAGCCTCCGGATACGCCGGAGATATAACGGATATTGTCGAACACATCCATTTCCTGCAAGGCGTAGAAATAGCCCATGATCAGCGACGCCGACACAGTTCCTCCGCCGGAAATAGAGATGCCTGTGTTCGGCCGGTTCAATATCGGCCGATACGTCAAGTCCGGATCGCTTACTTCCGGATATTGAAAGGCGGCCGCGGTAGTGTTCCAAAATCTGGCATTCAGTGTATTTGTCATTTTTCCTCCTAAAAACCAAGTTAAATTACCCCGGTCTTTGCCGGGGGCCTATCTCATTGAATAATCCGGATCGCTCGCCTTGGAGCGCTGAACAAGTTGATTCCGTGCGCTTTTGGCTCCGTTCGAAACGTCCCGCCTGTTCAGAACGTTGCCCGTTAGACCTTCCAGGTTTTAAAAACCTGGAAGGTCTGTATATCGGCCTGTTTTCCGCCTACCACCAAGTAAGGGACGCTCCAGCGTCCCGAACCGCAGTGCGGCTCAGGCTGCATTCCCACGCCGAGCGTGGGAACGATGAAATTTATATTCGCGCTAGTTCCCAAGCTCCCGCTTGGGAATTCAGTACGGGAAGCTCTAGCTTCCCGGCTCGCAAAGCTGGAGCTTTGCTCACTGGGTTCCCAAGCGGGAGCTTGGGAACCAGCGTATCTCTTTAATGGCAGTGACGCAGAGCCTGGGAACGATGAATTTATGTTTCGAGAAGTTATTACCGACCCTATCAAAAGTAAAAAGCGACTGATTAAACTACATAGAATCCGCCCTCATTGATTCAAAGTTAATCATGCAGCCGGACATCTGCAAGCAGGCGACCGATCAAAGCACCTCAACAACCGCTTCGGCAGCTTGCAGGCCTGCCGTACACCAATTGAACAGCCACAGCGCTGTAAGGGCATCCGGTGAATCCGAATTGACAGCCACGGCATAACTGATGCGGCTGAGGTAATTAGTAATATTGCCGGTTTCGCCAATGATAGCCGCGCTTCGTTCATCGCCTGCCGGATCCTTTGACAGTTCATAAAAATGCCAAACGGAACAAACCGCCGCCGGTATCACGAGAATGTTATCAATAACGGCGCTGGTCGCCCGATAGTCCTGCCCCGGTAAAGGGTTTTCCCCTCCGGACAGCCAGCGTTGAAAAGAAGCGCTGTAGACCAGTTTGAACATTGTCCTCAAACAAAGCGTTCCATATCTCAGTTCATTGATCGGGAGACTCTGTATCGGGTATTGCGGGTCGACATCATTGCCAATTGTTTGGCAGACGGTGGCGCATATCGACATGATAGTAACAGGCGTTGACATAGCATTTTCAGGGCCGGACGGGATAACCGCCTCCATTGGAGAAATAATGCCCAATACCGTGTAAAAGGCTCCCGCATCCAAGTGCGCGCAGCAGGAAACGATCTTGGCCAATGTAGAAGGCGTTGATGGCGCGGCGCTACTCGTTCCGGAAGAAGAACTTGCGATGAGTTCCGTCTGATTGCCCGGAATAGGGGGTTTATTTGCTACTGCCGGGGTCGCGCTTTGCGATAGCGTTGTTGAACCGGATGATTGAGCCGACGTACTTGCAAGGATAACGGCTTGCGTTGACGACGCGGCGTTTTGCGCCGGGTTCAGCGTATTCACAACCGTTTGATAATCGGTGGCTGAAATCAAAAAGCCGGTATTGGCATCATCCAGGAAAGGCGCAGCATTGTTGGCGATCTTATAGACAATGGTTACCGGCACCGCCGCGATCCAACAAAACAAATCGAGAAATGAAAAACTTGGCACGCCGAAATCGCTCAGAATATCTGAAACAACCGGAATATAAATCTGCATGTTGAGTATTTCTAAAGCCCCAGCCGCAAGATCGATCAGCACCTCAAACAAGGCATCCATGACCACTTTCGCACTATCCAAAACGCCATCGGCCAATATGGCGACTATCTTTTCCAGCACTTGGCTAAGCGTCAACGCGGAATATTCGCCGGCAAGATCCTGAAACTGCGTCAGTACGCCATCAAGGGCTTTCTCTTCATTTCCCAACGCCTGAAGAAATGTGGTTAAGACGCTCTGAGTGGACGGCGCATTGGGTAGCGCAGAGGTTGTTGACAGATTTGAAGCATTGTTTTGAAAATGGTGCGACAACATTGTTGTCGATGCGCTCTGATTCTGAACGGGATTTGAGCCGGCCGCCAAAGAGGCTGTCGCTGAACTGCCCAATCCTGTCCAATCGGTGATACCCGCCCAGTTGTTTATAGCGGTCTGAGCGCTCGCGATCATGCCGTCAAACTCGGATTGCAAGGTCGACAAGCCATTGATTTGATTTTGGATAAACAAATTGATCAGGTTTTCGACGACCTGTTTCGTGCGGGTAATATCTTGCCAATCAAACAAAAATTGCAAATACTTGATCAAATCGCCAATAGCCGTTTTGATGGCGTTGAAAAGCCATTGCACCGCGCCGACGACTTTCTCAGCGCAATCAAGCACCCCATAATATGCTTGACCGGCAATGTTCGCTATAAAATGCCACAGCCCTGAAGCAGCCTCTTCAACGACGCTGATCTCAGCCTCTACGCCGGACTCGAGCCATTTGAAAATATCCCCCACATCAGCGGCAATGCCCTGAGGCGCGCTTGCCGGCGCCGCCGTTGCAGCGGGCGTTTTCGTTGGAGAAGAAACTGTTGCATAAACAGCGGCAAGACGCTGATTCGACAGGGCGAGGCTGCCCAGATCGGTTGGTGAAGCGCCCGATGCAATCAAGGCTTGCGTACTTCCATCCGGGTTGGTGATGACCGCGCTTTGCAAACTTGACACCGAATTCAGCTGAACCGCTTTGTTGAACGGCTTGTCCATTGGATTGATCGCAACAGGGTTCCCGCCCTGCGCCGCAACCGTCAATTGAGTCCCTTGAAGATTGCTCACGCACTCGATGATAGTGATGCTTCCCGCCGTATCCGTATTGATTGGAATGGGCGTTGTATCGAGGACATAATAAAGATTGTTGATGAAAAAGCTTCCGCATGACGCGGCGCTCAATAACAAGGGCGATTTGGCGACCGGCTGATTATTGCTATCCGCCAGCTGGATTCTTGTCGTGTAAGAGCTGAAGCTTTGCGCCGGCGTATTGACAGCCGGGGGCGGCAAAGTAATGCTCTGCGAAGCCCATAAACCTGTCGCTGGCGACTGCACCATTTTATAAAGCGTGCTGCCGCCCACCGCAAAGAATGTATTGCCGTTGTTGGCGCAATTTACATAGGGAGAAATCAGATCTACGCCCGATAAAATAGGCAGCGGATAGCTCCAGGCCCCGGCCGTGTTTATTTGGCCGATAGGGCAAGTCGCATAAAAAACCTGGTCAGCCTGATTTAAACCCCAAATATAGACCTGGGTGCCGGTGCTGTATGCAAATAAATGGCTAACCCCGGCGAACAGGCTGTTTTCAAACAATAAAACCCCCTGGGCCGAATCCGCCTGGTTCGAACTGGCAAAATAATATAAACCGCCGTTTGCCATCACATAAAGATCTGTGGATTGATCGCTATTCCGACATGAGGCGATGGCTTGTGCCGTCAAACTTCCCGGCAATACGAGCCGGCAAGGATTCGCGGGAACAGCCTGATCAAACGCATTGTACAGCGGCTGATAAGTAAATTGAGGACTGCCGCCCACTTGACCGATGGTATATAAACCGTCAATCGGTTGGCCATGCTGCCGGCCAAGACAAGTCGAATAATTACCCGCTTGCAGATCGATCGTTAAGTTATGTACGTTCCATGCGCATCCTTCTGTTTTTTTCGGATCGATATAGTATCTTGAAATCAGCTTTTCAGGACTCGCCGGATTCTGCACGATGTCTGCAACGATGTATTGACCGCTTGATGTCTCGCTGATAAATACGTTTGCAATGCTGATGGCCGATGGCGCCGGAACCTGTGCGTTGTCATAAGGATAAGCAACCCAAACCGGTTGGGTTAACCATGAAGCGTCTGAATTGGAATTGCCGAGACAAAGATACAGATGATCGTTCTGGGTATCGTTAACCACCATCGCTACGCCGATTGTTCCATCGGCAACATTTTGCGCTACGGCAAAGGTAACGCAGGTGATGCCTGTTTTACCGCTGAAGTCTTTTGCGATCTGAGCGCTGCTCAAATCAGTCTTCGTCCATCCGGTTGAAGAAACGCCGTGCGTTTCCTGGGTGACGTAAAAAACATTGTCGGTACCGACAGAAAACAACAGCGACAAACCCGTACTGGTTTGAAGCGCCTCAAACTTGGCTTGAGGCGCCATTATTTCCGCCTGCATATAGTTCGTCATCAATTCCGATGAAAACGTAATCGTATTCGTAGTCATAGCGCTAGCCTTTTCTTAACAGAATTAACTCTAAATTTTTAACTGGGTTGCACATAAGTGATATGGGAGACCAGATCCTGATTGTCTGAAAACGCGACATCTTCATAGGTAAAGGTATTGCCGCCCGGAAAAACGAAGCTTTGAGCCGCCGTAACCGGAATGTCGGTAAATTTTGTGCCGGTAAACGTGTTTACCCAACCTGCTACAGCGTCCATTATGTTGTTGTCGTCGGTAAAGAAATTCGCAAAAGCGCTCGCTTGCGGCAACTGCGAATTGTTAACGGAGTTTGTTTGCAGGGTAGCGATCAATCCGCCCGTTGCATTGACCGACAGCGTATACGTATCGGTGATGGTTTTATCGACGATGTTGCCTGTCAAATGATCGCCCACACCCGATATATCGAGATAAACAACAAGATGCTGGGTAATTATGATGGCGCTCCCTGTAAACTCGACGGTTACATTCATTGATGTCGTCATCGTCATGCTCCCGAGGGCGCCGTCTAAACCCGCTTGATCGCTATTCGATGAACTGTAAGTCATCGTCAATACCGTCGAACCTGCGGCTGGGAAAACGGACGTCGGCGTTTGCCCCGGCTTTAAACTCCAGCCGTAATTAACGGTTGTTCCGGACAGCGTTAACTTGACATAGGACTGATAACAATTGCGTGCAACATAAGGCGAAAGCACGGCCTGAAAATATTTTGCGAAGGTGTTCCTGTTGATAGCGATTACGCCGTCATAACTCGACGATTCGGTAGCATCTATCCAGTTCCAGCTAAATGCTGTTGCCGCCGGAAGCGTGTTGCCATTCGCCGCGCACAGATAGCATAAGCTAGCAAGGCTCTGCTGCTGTTGGCTGGGCTCAGCGACGGCCTGTCCATTCGTACCCATGTAAGGATTAACTTCCATGTTAAGGTTAGTCAATGTCAGCGAAGCGGGCGGCGCGGTGGATTGCGCGATCGAATAAGCCAATACCGGTTGTCCGGCTTTTTGCAGTTCAGCAAAATATGCACCGATAAAAGCGGATTGCAGACCGGTATACAAAGGCGTGCCTGCCGCCACCCCTGAAATCGTCGGAACGGACTCAAGCGCCGCATTATTCAAATCGAAAAGCAATTGTTGAACGCTGAATGCATTGCCTCCGAGATTCTTTATTTGAGCCTGGACGGCTGCCGGCAAACTGCCGTATACGCTGGTTGGCGTGAGCCTTAGGTCGACCTGGGAAGTAAATATCCAGGCAGCGGCGGAAGGCTGCGATTGATTAAGCCAGCTCACAATGCCTCGCGGCCCATAGCTTGCTTCAACAACAGTAAACTCCGAGCACATCAAATTATAAGTCACCGAAGCGGTATTGGCGCCTAGCGTAACAATAGTGGGTAATGCAGGCCCGCCTTGAGTTAAAGGCGCATAACCGGGGGGCAGCCCGATTTGCGCTTTAAAGGCATACATGAAATAGACGCCGGATAAATTTTGCACCTCTTCGCCGGTCAGAGACGCGCCATTCGCTACACTGAAAGGATCGGTTCCTTTAGCCTGCGTAATCAAGGTTGCATAATCAATTACCTGGGGATTCCCGGCTTGATCCATGACATAACACATCGTGACGACCGGTGATTCCAAGCCGCTGATATATTCATCCATGGTTGCATTAATGCTTGCCTGCGTTGTCGCAATGACAAAATCATAGCCGTATTGGGATGACGAAAGATTGGAGTTGACTGAAGACATTATTTTTCCCATTCAATATTTTACGCATTGTCCACGAAAAGCACGAAAGACACGAAAGACACGAAAAAATAGAGAACAGTATATTTCTCGGTTAACAATGTAATGCCAAGCATTTAGCCACATTCCTTTTGACAACGTTCATGACAGGTATGTGACTTGATACAGGCATGACGGACAGGAGAGGGACGCGCTTTGTTTTTTGCGTCTTTGTTCTCCTCTGTATACCCACTTTGTTTTTCGTGCTTTTCGTGCCTTTCGTGGACTACGCTTTATTTATTAGATGCGTGCGTAACATCAGTTATTAAGAGACCGATAAAAATCGGCCCTGTATATATTGTTTTCAGATTATCGACCTTATCCGGATTACACTTGCCGGGAATGCGGGTTAATTTTTTGCTAAGCGCCCAATGCATATCCCATCGCGATGGAGTGCTGATTGGCTGCAAGTGCTTGACTATAACCAATCAAAAAAAACGAACCCTACAAAAGCCTACAGGAAATCGCCAACCTATCGCGTTTGCCGCAAGCTGATGAAATCCTGAGAACTTTATCTGAGCGTTAAGCTCCCGTTTGGCGGTCAGTGGAAAAACTATCCGGGAGCCTGCTGCCGTAATAAACATAGATTTACACTGGGGGAATGGCGGATTTCTGTAATTCTACTTTGTCAGATTTCATGGTTAGACGATTCAAGATCGTCATTACGGCAGGGATTGCCGGACCCGTTAGAGCGCGTAGCGAATCGAGGCTCCATGGATGGATTAGAGCTTACCATCCATGGCACTGGATACCCGCGTCCCGGCGGGTATGACGAGCTTACGTATAATCTGACAAAGTAGAAGTAAGCACTTGCGTATAACGGCGGGCATAGCGCGTGGTGGGAGGGAACGGGAAAATATTGCGTTACACTACAGTTATCTTGATGCACAACTGATAACCCAGCCCACGCACTGCCTTGATGGGTTGATCGACTGCGCCCGCTTGCATGAGCTTTTTGCGTAAACGGACAATCTGGACTTCCAGCGCATGTTTACTGAAATCAGCCTCCCCTTTGCCGGACAATTCGATCAATTGCCAGGATTCCAGGCGGTGACCCGGCGCGCGGGCTAAAACTGTCAGCATCGCTGTTTCATGCGCGGAAAGGCTGACGCCGTTGTCGGGGCCTTGCAAAAGTAAGGCGGCGAGATTCAACATAAAAGCAGGCCGTGCCTGTTGGTGACCTTTTATGCGTCTTGCGAGCGCGCGTACGGCGGCGCCAAGCTCTTCCAGCGAGGTCGGCTTGGTCAGATAAATATCGGCGCCGCTTTCATAGCCGGACAGTTTTTCGTTGATCCGGTTGCGTGCGGTCACCATGATAATGCCGATCTCAGGCTGTGCCGCGCGGAGGCGGCGCGTCAGGCTGATGCCGTCTTCGCCCGGCAGGTTGAGGTCGATCACCATCAGGTCAATGGGGAATGCGCCGATTTCGTCAGCCAGGGCTTCCGCGCAATCTACGCCAACCGCGTTATGCCCCATGCTGCGTAACGCTTCGACGGTGACTTCGCGCAGGGCATCATGGTCTTCCACCACAACGATATTCAAAACGGTATGCATATAGCTCGAACCTTAGGAATGTGCATGAAATAACGTGAACAACGCGCGCCGATAAATTTTCAGAGGGAGTGCAAGCTTCGCTTGCGCTTGCAGGCAAAGCCTGCACTCCGGCTATTAGCAGCTTGCCCAAGTTATTTCACTGATGTTACGCACTGTCCACGAAAAACACGAAAGACACGAAAGAATAGAGGGCCCGTTTCCCAGCTTACGGTATGCATCTTTCTAATCTTGACGATGGGCTTTACTTATTGTTCCTGTACCCGGTTTTTTTCGTGCTTTTCGTGCCTTTCGTGGACTACGCTTTTTTATTAGGAACATGCGTAACGTCAGTTATTTCATGCACATTCCTTAGTTCGCTTTCAGATGTGCGATGCGGATCAAGCCTCCGAAACTGGAGCTTGGGAACCCGCCTATTGCTCAAGCCAAGTTATTTTACAAACCAAACAACTCACGCATCTTCTGCCCAGGACTCTCCGCCCGCATAAACGCTTCGCCGACCAGGAAGGTATAGATGTCGTTATCCAGCATCAACTGCACGTCTTCATGGGTATGGATGCCGCTTTCGGTGATGATCAAACGGTCGGCAGGGACATCGGCTTTTAAATCCAGCGTGGTCTGCAACGAGGTTTCAAAGGTGCGCAGGTTGCGGTTGTTGATGCCGATCAGTTTGGTATCCAAGGTTAATGCCCGTTGCAGTTCTTCGGCATTGTGAACTTCCACCAATACATCCATGCCCAGTTGGGTTGCGATGTCGGACAGCTCATGCATTTGCCCGTCTGCCAACGCGGCGACAATCAGCAATATGCAGTCCGCTCCCAAAGCCCGGGCTTCATAGATTTGATAAGGGTCGACCATGAAATCTTTTCGGAGCACCGGCAGCGGGCAACGTTCCCTGACCATTTGCAGATAGACTTCCGAACCCTGGAAAAACTCCTTATCGGTCAATACCGACAGGCAGGCCGCGCCATTCATCGCGTAATCCTGGCCGATCGCGATCGGTTGAAAATTTTCCCTGATCACGCCTTTGCTGGGCGAAGCTTTTTTAATTTCCGCGATAATCGCCGGTTTTTTTGCCAATACTTTGCTTTGCAGGGCGTTA
>DAINRH010000013.1:0-31828 GCA_036741905.1 Methylobacter sp.
CTCAAATTTTACGGGTTATGAAAATTTGAGGCGACAACTATTCTGACGCAGAGGGGAAAAGCACGCACGGAAAAAACATAGGGCTGTATGTTTTCGGCTTACGGTGTATGCCAAGTATTCTTCTTCCCTTTCTTCTAAGCTCAGGACTGCTGTACTCAGGTATCCATACCGGCATGGCGGACGCTTTTTTATTAAGTACATGCGTAACAATGAAAATAAGGTTACGTAAATCCCACTAAACCCAAAAACATCAAAGGATGTTTGGTCGCTTGATTGCCCCGGAACCCGGCAAAACAAATCCCTGTTTTTCATGAAAAGTTGACAGCTTCGCTTTTTGCAGTGGTCGCAACAACAGGCTCGGCCTATGTGGAGCGGCATCTTGAAGCCTGCAAGTTCCTCGATCAGCAATTTTAGCCTCGGCAACATTTACCTGAGCAAGCCATCAGGACATGGGTTCAGGTCTGTTTTTTCTGGAAAACCGGTTTTAATATCGTTCCGTTGTTTATCTTCGCTCGTGTCGTTAATCAGGCGGGTTTTCCGGAAGCTCGATGACGACTCCGGTTCAACAAGCGAATTTGACGACAACTAAAGAGATAGGGCGTAACATAACATCCGCTTTTACGCTTGGATGGGCGAGTAACATCCGGGCGATCGCCTTTGACTTTTTGGTTTATCGGAGAATCAATCAGTTGCGTTTCACTTGCAAATTGATTCCGATTATTTGATGGATTTATGGGTAATGTTTTTAAATCGTTTTTCGTTTTAATGCGCGTCCCCCGGCAGCGACATGCGCCGATTCAGGTGGCGGTTTTTACTGGAGAATACGCATTTATTCAACGATGTCCCATGAACTACGATATATCATTGAGGTTTTTATGACGACACTACTTTGGCTACAAACCGGTTCCTGCGGCGGCGACACCATGTCGATTCTATGTGCGGACAGTCCGTCGCTGGAAGAGCTTATTGATGGATACAACATCGAGATGCTCTGGCAACCGTCCCTTTCCATAGAGCCGATGAGCAGGCTGGACGCTTTGATCGAGGCGATTAGCGCGGATCGGCAAGCGCTCGACATTTTATGCATCGAGGGCAGCATCATCACCGGACCCAATGGCTCGGGCATGTACGATCCGTACCGTGGGCGTTCCAAAATGAGCTTGGTCAGCGAGCTGGTCGAAAAGGCCGGATATGTCGTCGCTCTGGGCACTTGCGCGTCGTTCGGCGGTGTTCATGCCGCGCCGCCCAATCCGACCGACTGTCTCGGCTTGCAGTTCGATAAACAATCTCCCGGCGGCTTATTGCCGATCGAATGGCGATCACGAAACGGCCTGCCGGTCATCAATATCTCGGGTTGTCCCGCTCACCCCAATGCGATGACCAAAACCTTGGCCATGCTGGCATCCGGGCTTCCAATGGAGTTGGATCATGTTAACCGTCCCAAGGCCTTTTTCAATAGCACGGTGCATCAGGGTTGCACCCGCAACGAATATCATGAGTACGACGTAGAGGACACCGAGTTCGGCGATAAGGCCTGCATGTTCTTTAATCTGGGTTGCCAGGGACCGGTCACGATGGCCATTTGCAATACCGAGCTGTGGAATGGCCGCAGTAGCAAGACCCGAGCAGGCGTGCCGTGTTTCGGCTGCACTTCCCCCGACTTTCCGCTGGATCAGGATCTGTTCCTCACCGAAAAAATCGGCACCATTCCGGTACATCTGCCGTTGGGCGTAGAACGGGCCAATTATATGGCTTACAAAAGCCTGGCCCACGATGCGGCTCCCGACCGGGTGTTGAACAAGACGATGGATCCTTAATCATGGCCAGACGAATCATTCAAATCGACCTTAACCGGGTCGAAGGCGATCTCGATTTCCAGCTGGAACTGGACGGCAACAAAGTCGTCGATGCCCGTTGTATCGGCTCCCTTTATAGGGGCTTCGAACAAATCCTGGTGAGTCGCAAGCCCAAGGACTCTCTGGTGATTACGCCCCGCATCTGCGGCATCTGCGGCACCGCGCAATTAAATGCCGCGGTGCTTGCGCTGGAACATATCGGGCAAATTCCCGTGCCGCCCACGGCCATTCGCATCCGTAATTTGTGCTTGATGGCCGAGACGGTGCAAAGCGATCTGCGGCAGTCTTTTATGTTTTTCACTGCCGACTTTTGTCACTCCAAATACGTCGATCGGCCGTTTTATGACAAAGCGCGCGCCGCTTTCCTGCCGTTTAAGGGCTCGGTTCACCGCGGTGCTCTCGAGTATTCGCGCCATATCGTCGAGATTATCGCCCTGTTTGGCGGCCAGTGGCCGCATTCGTCTTATATGTTGCCGGGCGGTGTGACTACGCCTGCGAACTCTCGCCATATTATCGACAGCCTGTCCATCCTCAACAAGTTGACCCGATGGTTTGAGCAGGCCATCATCGGAACGGACCTGGATGCTTGGCTGGCACTACAATCCGCTGACGAATTCTTTACCTGGCTAACGGCGAAAGATGCCCATGCCGACAGCGCCATCGGACTGTTTACGCTGATGAGTCGCGACATAGGCCTGCACAACACGGGGTTCGGCACGCCGCATATGATCAGCTATGGCGCTTATGACGATCCGGACGATGCAGACACTTTTCCCCCACATCGCAAGCACTTGTTCAGAGCCGGTTTCCTCAATGGCGATACCGGCGACATCGAGCCTTTCGAGCAAGCCGAAATTACCGAACATGTACGCTATTCCTGGTTCCAGCCATACCAGGGCGGACGCCATCCTTTTCAGGGGCAAACCATCCCTGATTACCAACCCCATTCCGACCGCTATACCTGGTGCAAAGCGCCGCGCTATCAAGATAAAGTCGTACAAACCGGCCCGCTGGCGGATGCGCTAATCGACGGTGAGCCGCTGATCCGCTCGTTATATCAGGCCGAGGGCGGCAATGCCTGGTTGCGCCAGTTCGCCCGTTTACACCGTACCGCCCGGCTGTTGCATAAAATGCGCGAAACGCTACGCGAGCTGGCCGCGCAGCCTAACGCCCCGCATATGATTTCCCCCGATGCGAAAGAAATTCCCGACGGAGAAGGCTTTGGATTGGTAACGGCGGCGCGCGGCGCGCTGGGTCATTGGCTGCAAATCACCGACGGCGTTATTAGCCGCTATCAAGTCGTGACGCCAACCGCATGGAATGCATCGCCCAAAGACAGCGAAGGCCGACACGGCCATTGGGAAAGCAGCTTGATCGGTTTGACTGTCGACGACCCGGACGACCCGGTGGAAATCGGCCATATTATCCGCTCCCATGATCCTTGTCTGGTCTGCACCGTGCATCTACTCGACACGGGCAAACGCATCACCGTATGGCCCTAATTTATGGGTATGCGTAACATTGTTTGTTTCGGTAACGAATTGCACGGGGATGACGGCTTCGGCATCCGTGTATACGCGCAGCTATGCCGGTTGACGTGGCCGAAAGATGTCGAGGTGTTCAATGCAGGCATTGCCGGGCTCAATGCGCTCCGGTTTCTTGAGGATTGCAGTCAGGCGATTCTGGTCGATGCCCTGGCTAACTTCGGGAATGTCGGAGAGGTGATTTTACTAAGGCCGGAAGATTTGGCCGACAGGCCCGAGCAGCTTACCGGTCACGGCCTGGGGCTTCCATATTTGCTGGAGGCGCTTAAAGTCATCCGGGAACCGCTACCGGATATTCTGATCGCGGGGGTCGAAATAGCCGCCCTCAAACCCTTTTCTCCGGGTTTGTCCGATAAAACCGAGCAGGCTGTAGCCAAAACAGTCCAAATGATACGAGGCCTGTTGTCGGAATGAGTCGTCAAAGCCCAAATTTTCGTGAAGTCAGCATCGAAGCGATCACCTTCCTCGACTCGGCTAAGCCGCCGCGTTGGAAGGGCCGATTACTATTAGCCTGTGAGCATCATGCTATCGATATTCTGATTTTTAATATTCAGGGTGAATTTCGTGCTGTGCCGGCCCAGTGTCCTCACGAAGGATTCGATCTGACGCATTGTCCGCTGCTCAATGAAAATACCCTTGTTTGTCCGGCGCATAGCCTGTGCGTCGATTTAAAGGCTTCCGGATTCCGTGTCAAAGAACACGACGGTCAATTTTCGGTATCTTTGAATGAAACCCATCTGATTGGAACCGCTGAACATTGCAGCGAAGTTAACTTCGGCAGAGAGGGTTCCGAAACAGTGCTGCAACTGCGCGAGGAAATCGACAAGCTGCGGCTGGCCAATCTGAAACAGGAAAAGCAAATTCGCGTGATTACCCAAAGCATGGATGCGATGCTCTGCGAATCGGAACAGCAAAAACTAAAACTCAAAGAAAAGGTGCAACAGCAGCAAACCCTCAGTCGTTTTGTTGACCGGGTCATGGATACTATTGACGATCTCCTGATTGTCATTGATACGGAAGGCCGGATTCTTCGGTTGAATACGGCGGTGGAGCGCGAACTCGGGTTTACCGAAGTTGACTTGCTGGGAACAGGCATCGACGAATTGCTGACTCCCTTCGAACAACAGTGCCTTGCAGGGCAGTTGCCGGTTTTGCCTTGGCCTATCCGATCCGTGTTGTTGGAAACTGTCCGGCTTAACGGATACTACACCGGTGAGCATGAACTCCTGAGTGAAAACAGAGATAACGCAAAATCCATCTACTGGCTGAAAAGCAGTTTGCTGCACTCGGAGCAAGGCAAACTGGAAGGCGCCGTGGTAACCGCTTTGAACATCACCGAATTGAAAAACCGGGAAACCCAGCTGCAACTGAGCGCCAAAGTCTTTGAAAATAGTACCGAGGCGATTTTCATCACCGATCCGCAGGGCACCATCATGGAGGTCAATGCCGCATTCTGTTCAATTACCGGTTATCAGCGTTCCGAAGTGCTGGGTCGAAATCCCCGGCTATTGAAATCAAAACTGCACGATAAGGCGTTTTATAAAAACCTGTGGCAATCGCTATTGAATGAGGGGGGCTGGAAAGGAGAAATCTGGGATCGCCGGAAAAACGGCGAATTTTGCCCGATGTTGCTCAGTATTAACGCCGTCACTGACAAACTGGGCCAAGTAACGCATTACGTGGCTATTTCTTCGGACATCAGCCACCAAAAACAAACGGAACGCGAACTCAAACAGTTGGCGTACTACGATGTGCTTACCAATCTTCCCAACCGATCGCTGTTCAAGGATCGTTTTGAGCACGAAATCTGTTTGGCGGAACGTAATACCACCCGTCTCGCCTTGTTTTTTCTTGATCTGGATCATTTCAAGAGTGTCAACGATACGCTCGGCCATTGGGCCGGCGACAGTTTGTTGCAGATCATCGCAACGCGTATTCAAGGCTGCTTGCGCAAAACGGACACGGTTGCCCGTATGGGCGGAGACGAGTTTACCATTATCCTGCCCGGTTTAATCGGCATCACCGATGCCACCGAACTTGCCAGAAAGCTGATTAATGCCATGACCAAACCGGTGCAAATAAAAGATCATACGGTTTTCATCGGCGTCAGCATTGGCATCGCCATCTTTCCCGATGACGGCGATGATTTTTACACTATGACCAAGCACGCGGATACCGCTATGTATGCGGCCAAAGCTAGAGGTCGAGGACTGTTTCAGTATTATGAAGCGGGCATGAATGAGGCCGCGCATCAGCGGCTATTACTGGAAAACGCATTGCGATTGGCCATAGAACAGGAAGAATTTCAGCTTTATTACCAGCCTAAAGCCGATAGCCATTTAAGCCGAATAACCGGAGCCGAAGCGCTGATCCGCTGGAGACGTCCCGGCTTCGGCATTATACCGCCGGACCGCTTCATCGCTATCGTCGAGGAAACGGCTTTAATTATTCCGCTCGGAAAATGGATATTGAAGACAGCCTGTTTGCAGGCCAAGGTATGGGCCAATCAACTGACAGGTTTTCGACTCGCTATTAATTTATCGCCCCTGCAACTTCTGGCCGATGATTTTATTGCCGTCCTTGACAGCATTCTGGTCGAAACCGGTACGAATCCGGAATGGATTGAGTTGGAAGTGACTGAAGGCCTGATCATGCTCGACATTGTAAAAGCGACCGAACGATTGCACCAAATCCGGCAGCGCGGCATTCACATCGCCATGGACGATTTCGGCACCGGCTATTCATCATTATCCTATTTGCAAAAATTGCCTATCCAGACGCTTAAAATAGACAAATCGTTCGTTCAGGCCTATATCGATGACCCCGCCTCGAGCGAGGCGGCATTTATCAAGACTATCGTATCTTTGGGGCAGGTTTTGGATATGAAAATTGTCGCCGAAGGCGTAGAAACGAAGTCCCAGCTGATGCTGTTACAGTCTTACGGTTGCGATGAGATTCAGGGATATTATCTCTCGCCTCCGCTGCCTGTCGATGAGTTTCAGCGACGCTGGATTGATCATGGCGTTGTTGAATGAATCAAGGAATGGCGTTCCGCCGCAGTAATGAATCGATTGCGTTGGCCGTAAATGCGGCCGGAAGGCTGCCTTTATTTGAATAACCGATATTAATCGACAGTCCATCGCACCAGGCCGCTGTATGACGTGGCAATAACAAGTAAGCCGAAGACGATGCGGTACCAGGCGAAAATAATGAAATCATGATGACTGATGTAACGCAATAAGGCCTTGATGGCTAATAGCGCGCTGAGGAATGCGGCGACCAGTCCGGCGGCGAAATAGGGGGCGTCGGTTGCCAAATCTAATAAATCGCGATGCTTATACAAATCGTAAAGACTGGCGACAATCAGTGTAGGAATCGCCAGAAAAAACGAGAATTCGGTTGCGGCTTTGCGCGAAAGCCCGAATAACAAGCCGCCGATGATGGTTGCGCCGGAACGCGACGTGCCCGGAATCAACGCGAAAGCCTGAGCGATACCGAGCTTTAACGCATCCAGCGGGCTTAAATCTTCGACCTCAAGAATGCGGATTTTATGTTCCCGCTTTTCCGCACAGATAATGACCAAAGCGCCGACGATAAATGCCAGTGCCACGGGAATAGGCTTGAATAACACGGCTTTGATGTATTTGCCGAACAGCAAGCCCAGCGTCGCCAATGGCATGAAGGCAATCATCAAGTTAAAGGTGAATTTCTGCGCCGATTTTTGGCTGGGCAGGCCGATGATAACGGCCGCGATTTTGGCGCGGTATTCCCAGCACACCGCCAGGATGGCGCCGACCTGAATGACAATTTCAAATAACTTGCCTTTGTCGTCATTAAAACTCAGTAAGTCGCCAACCAGAATTAAGTGTCCGGTACTGGAAACCGGCAAAAATTCGGTCAGGCCCTCAACAATGCCTAGAATGATAGTTTTAAGCGTTAATATTAGATCCATGTTTTTCCTGTAAAGTTAATATTTATGAGTAAGAAAATTGCTTCTACGTTTTTGAATAGCCTTAGCGTTATCTATCAATAAATTGACATACCGCAAAGCCGGCATCTGTTCGGCGAAACCCATCGCTTATCCCGGTTTCAGCGTCAAAATGACGGGGCAGTGGAGCTTGAATTATCGTCATGAGAAGGAGAATACCTTAACATTGAATGGATACGATACCTCAACGCGTTATTTGATTTTAGCAATATGCGATAATAATTTCTGTTATGACTTAACGGTTGAGGAGTTACGGTAGTTAAGCGTCTGAGCTATTAGCAATGGCGATAGCTAATCACGCAAATGATAATTGGAAATGGACTCATGGCCCAGGCATTTTCTGCTTGCTTCGCGGACGATCCCCAGGTGATCGTGTTTGCATCGGGAGTGTCCCATTCCGGGGAAACCCGGGCAGAACAATTTACGCGCGAAAGGGATATGTTAAAAATCGCCATAGCTGCGCAAAAATTCATCCTTTATTTCAGCACCTGCGCGGTGTACGACCCGGAACTGGCGGCATCGCCCTATGTGCGCCATAAGATTGAAATGGAGCGGTTGGTGCTTGAAACAGCGCATCAGGCGGCCATTTTCCGGCTACCGCAAATTGTCGGTCATAGCTCAAATCCGCATACCCTGACCAATTATCTGTATCGCCAAATCAGCACCGGCGCCTCTTTTCAGCTTTGGCTGAATGCCAAGCGTAACCTGGTCGATGTCTGCGATGTCGTTAGCATCATTACTCATCTTGTCAGAACGCACCAAGTTGATAACGTCATCACGAATATAGCTTGCCCGTTTTCAGTGTCCGCGCTCGAGCTTGTCAACATATTCGAGCTCATGCTCGATAAAAAAGCCAACTATGATATTGTGGCGGCGGGCGGAGAATACATGATCGACTCCCGCCTGGCGGTGGCTGCCGCCGCCAAGGCAGGGATCGCATTTGATGATCAATACATAAAGAACCTTATCTGGAAGTACTATGCATAACCCTCCACGTCTCGGCTTGTCCGTAGTTATCCCGGTCTACGGCAGCGAGAAAGTATTACCGGAACTGACCGCCAGGTTGAAAGCAGTACTGGATCGGATCGGGCATTTGCGCGCGAACTACGAAGTTATCTTCGTGTGCGATTGTTCTCCAGACAAGAGTTGGGAGACGATTCTAGCGTTGTCGGCCCAATACTCCTGGGTTCGTGGGATTTTGCTGCGCATGAATGTGGGGCAGCATAACGCACTGATGGCCGGTTTCGCACAGGCGCGGGGTAAGATCGTCATTACTATGGACGACGATCTGCAACACTCCCCATCTGATATTCCGGCGTTGCTTGATGAGCTTGCACGCGGGCGGGATGTAGTTTTTGCGCATTTCAAGCAGCGCAAACACGCGAGCTGGAAAATCGCCGGCAGCCGTCTTAACGGCATACTCGCCGGCTACCTGATACAAAAGCCGAAGGGCCTCTACCTATCACCGTTTCGCGCGATGAAGGCAACGATCTGCAATGATATTTTGCGCTATCAAGGTCCGTATGTGTATGTCGACGGATTGATTCTCTCGGTCACTCGGGATATCGGCACAGTTGAGGTTGATCATTACGATCGGTATTTGGGCGACTCGGCCTACGGCTTCAAGAAATCATTCTCGCTCTGGCTGAAGATGGCGACTGGCTTTTCTATTGTTCCGCTACGCGTCACATCTTTCCTAGGCCTCTGTTTCTCCGGTCTGGGGTTCCTGCTTGCGGTAATATTCATCATCCAGAAATTTACCCTCGACCGGATGCCTGACGGCTGGTCATCGCTGATGGTCGCGATACTGATCGTGGGCGGAGTGCAATTACTGGCGCTAGGTATGCTGGGGGAATACATGGGCCGCGTTTTGTTGACGCTCAACTCGCGCCCGCAATATTTGATCGGCGAGACAACCGGCTTGAGCAGGGCTGAAGACGTTTCTTTACACAAGGAAGATTGATGCAGTTTTTCTTATATTGCCTGTGCGGGGGCATGGGCGTTTCCACTGATTACATCGTGTTTTATTTGTCGGTAATGAGCGGGATTTGGTATCAAGGCGCTAACAGTCTCGGATATTTAGCCGGTACGCTGGTAAGTTTTTCCTTAAACCGCATCTTCACCTTTGGCATGCGCGACCGGGTTTTACAACGCTTAGCCCTATTTCTCACCGTCGCCAGTGTCGGATTTGCGGCTTCGGCCCTGCTGCTCTGGTGGCTGGTAGAGGTTATCAATTTAGACGCGCGCATTGCCAAACTGATTACCTTGCCGATGGTCGTGGTGTTGCAGTTTTTCTTGAATCGCCGCATTACCTTCAACGCCGCTCCCAGCGGCTAATTATCCTGAACTATATGAGTAAACAATACGATACGGTCATAATTGGCGCCGGATTCACCGGTTTGACGGCAGCTTTGGAATTGGCGCGGGCCGGAAAGCGGGTCCTGGTCATGGAGGGCGATACCGCCCCTGGCGGGCTAGCCGGCACTTTTGAGTTTAAAGATGGCGTGACTATAGAAAAGTTTTATCACCATTGGTTCGATAACGACGAATACGTTCCCAAACTCGCTAAAGCGCTGGGAATGGAAAGCGAGATTATTACGATGCAGTCAAAAACCGGCATGTACTTCAATGGCCGCCATTGGCGTCTTTCGACCCCGATGGATTTGTTGCGCTTCAAGCCACTGTCGTTGGTCGATCGGGTTCGCTTGGGCCTTTTGGTGTTACGAGTACGCCAAGTCAAAGACTGGAAAGCAATCGAGCATCTGTCGATCCGCGAATGGCTGGAACCTCTGTGCGGCGAAAATGTGTTTCGCGTAGTTTGGAAGCCTCTGCTCGAAAGCAAGTTCTCGGTTTTTTCCGATGCGGTCAACGCTGTGTGGATGTGGAAGAAACTGGTTTTGAGGGGGAGTACACGCGATAGCAAAGGCGGCGAGCAACTCGCGTATTTCAAGGGGGGATTCGGGCGGCTGGCGCAGGCAATGGCTAGCGAAATCATCCGGCTCGGAGGCGAAGTCCGCTATGCCGCTCCGGTGACCGGCGCGGTCGTTGCTAATGATCAGGTCACTGGGTTGCACACCGGCGACGGCGATGTAATAGGGCGGCAATATCTGTTTACGCCGGCGTTTTCGATTATTGCAGACCTCTTTGATAATGTCGCGGACGCAGATTGGCTGGCCGGTTTGCGCCGTGTCAAGTATCTCGCCAATGTCTGTCTGGTGCTGGAGCTTGACCGCAGCCTGTCGGACACATACTGGCTCAACGTGAACGATCCCGGCTTTCCATTTGTAGGGGTTATCGAACATACCAATTTCGATTCACCGGAAAATTACGGCGGCAAGCATATCGTCTATCTTTCGCGCTATTTGGCTAAAGAAGACCCGCTTTGGGGTTGCGGCGACGAAAACTATCTCGATTTCTGTATAAGCCATTTGCAACGCATGTTTCCGGATCTCGACCGTTCCTGGATACTGGACTTTCGCATTTGGCGCGCCGAATTCGCCCAACCCGTCACCGAGCGCGGCTACTCAACCTATGTGCCAAGCCGTATTACGCCTTACAGTAATGTCTGGATTAGCACGATGGCGCAAATTTATCCGGAAGATCGCGGCACCAACTACGCGATTCGCGAGGGTCAAACGGTTGCCGCGCTGATGGCCCAGCATAGTCCTGAGTAAAATTTACGCAGTCAGCATGCCGCCCACATCCTTTCTTAAAAGCAATAATTCGATGAGCCAAAATCCGCCCACTGTCATACAAACCTCAACCACGCTGCATATTCTGCTGTTTTTTTTGACTATTGCCTTTTTATTGACTCGGTCGATTGATTCGATCTGGGGCGGCGGCGTCGATCTTGCCCATCATTATGCGCTGGTAGCTCGTTTGACTGAGTTTTGGAACATACCGTATTTGGGCGATCCTAGCCTGGGCGAAATGAATTATTATCCTCGCACCAGCCATGTGTTGGCTGCTGTCGTTGGGCGCTTATTCGGTTCGGCGCTGCTCGGAATGCAGGTGATAACGCTGCTGTCCATCATTCTGATCTGGTCGAGTCTGGTTTATATTGTGCTCAGTCTGCCAAAGAATACGCACCTTATCGCCGCCTTTTTCTTATCAGCTATCCTGTGGGCGAATCATCGTTATTTTCACATTGAGTTGCATGCCGATGAAGTAAGTGAGAATTTTTTCTACGCACAGTTGGTCGCACAAGCTTTTGTTATTTTTATTGTTGCGCTCATGCTTTACTTCGATCGTAGAGGCATCAGGCCTGAACTGAGACACATCTTTTTGGCTGTCGCAGTTTATATAGCCACGGGAATTCATCTGCTGCCGGCGCTGGAGTTATTGTTTTTTTTCATTGCTCTGGCCGCAATCGACCTGTATCGACAAGCGATTCCGGGCAAATTCAGCGTGCGCGCCGGTAGCTTTACGGTCTTTTTAGTACTCGCCGCTATAGCAGCGCTTGCACTGCATCCTTCGATCTCGACAATGCGCAGTTTGAGTAAGAACAATGGCGACATTTTTATTCATTATATTCAGAGTATGCGAGCGATTTCGGTCTATTGTGCTCTCCACGTCGTAAGCTCAATTATCATCCTGCGATTCTGGTTTTTGCTCGGCCAAGGCAAACGCTCGCGTCAGTTAATTGCCTTGAAATACATCGGAGTCTATGGCTTGTCTGTTTCCGGGCTATGTCTACTGCAAATAATTGCTCTTCGACTGGGACACGGTTCTGAGTATGCGGTGAAAAAATACCTATTTGCTCTTAATACCGCCTTGCTTATCGAGCTCTCGATGTTTATATCCCTGGCTAAGTTTAAGTTTGGTTTTATCATTGCCCGGTCCGGAAACTTTTATACGGCATCGGCTTATTTGTTGGCGCCGCTGCTAATAGTTTCCGCCTTCCTTTGTGTGACGCCGGTGGCAGCGAGCCTGGATACCTCAGACTTGGTCGCACTTGAGCATCAACTGTTATTGCGTCGCGATCTTTCAATCCCAAGCACGCCAGGGAAATCCGATTATGTGTATGGCATTGACGGTCTTCCTTCACAAGTTGCCTATATGATGTCGATTGGGGTGCTTAAGGCGCCGCGGGCGCAAGATGTTGTCCCGAATTTTGCTTTGCCGGGCTGGTGGATTAATGATTGGAACCGCATCGGTACTATTGTTACCTCGGAATATTCTAACCTCGATCAAGATCCCGCATGCCGTCGTGCCGCGCCGGTACAATCGCTGGTTATGCTCGACGGCGCATGCCTTGCAAAATGGTACGGAAGTCCCCGTGTTATCGGCTTCTCAAGCAAAGATGGTCTTGGCATCTGCCGGACAGTCGGCTTAAGCAGCCCGGAAAACTTCGGCACCTGGACCGACCGCAGCGCCGCCAGCCTAAGTTGTCCTGTCCCTATCATCAGCGGAAAGGCTCCGACCGAGCTACAAATCGACAGCTGGGGTTTCCTCGATCACGTAGCAGTACAAAGAGTTTTGGTTGGCGTTGAGGGAGCGCCTGCTGTCGAATATCGTTTTGACGTCGGCCATCCCATGCATTTAATTTCCCTGGCGTTGCCGAAAAACCTCGGGAAGGAAGTGCAAGTTAATTTCATTTTGCCGGACGCGATTTCGCCTAAACAACTGGGTCTGAGCCAAGATGCCCGTCAATTGGGCATATCGATAAAAAGGATCGAATTTAAATAAATGGCACTAGCGTTTGCAGAAAGGGAATTTTTGCACCTGTAAAGCCGATGAGGGTACTAAAAAAAATTTAATACGAGCGGCAGGAGGATTTTGGATCCTTTCGTCACTTAAAATCATTTTCAATGGCCTGCTATAGGCAATGTATTGGACAAGATTTGATGCCCCGGCCGGAGAACCAAAAAACACCTTCCGATACTGCATCCAGCTCCCAGTTTTCTAACGAAGCATAGAGGGGCAGGGTATATTCAAGTTCCACTTTGACCGTAGCGCCGGGAATCAATGTTTCGGACAATACATGCCTTTCTTGGGCTTCCAAAAACGATTTTGTTCCCGGCGCACCCTGTCTAAGCGCCAAGGTAATATGGCCGGTTTGTGCGGTTTTGTTATCGAGCAGCGTTTCTCCGGTGTTTTTGAAATCTATTACTAAACACGCAGTGCGCGTCGCAATATTAATGCCGCCGGAAACAATTTTTATTTGGGCGTCGGTTTTAAAACTAAAATCGGTGCAGCTTGGATAGAGATGGCCGTTATTATCGGGTTTGCGGGCGGTAATATTATTCGAGCCAGCCAAAGGACTTGCGCTGAAATTCTGAAGCGGTTGCGAGAGTTTGTTTTTGGAAAAAAAGCCATTTACCCCGACATATCGCTCAATCTCAACAAAGCCCGATTTATCGAGTAAATAATCGATATATTCCGCTGAGAACGGGTTTTCAAGCGTGCCGAACTTCGCCATTTCAGCGATTAGTGCCCGTTCTAGCGCTTTAAAGTCAGGATGCCATGCGCCTTCGACGATGCCCAAACATCCGCCGGGCTTCAGGAAACGGAAACTTTTTTCTAAAGCAATTTCTTCATCCACCACATGATGCAACACATCGAAAAAGAGAATCCCATCAAAGCACTGATCGTCAAATTCGATCTCTTCAAGAGTGCTTTGATGAAATCGCACTTTGGGCGGTGCAGGGCGGCGATAGTGCGTTTTTAATGCAGCGCAACGTTCTTGTGCGACTGAGATTAAATCGGTTGAAGGCTCAATGGCATCGACTGAAAAGCCCATCATTAATAAAATTTCGGTGACCCAACCCGGTCCGCTGCCGATTTCCAATATTCTTGCATGAACAGGCATATCCATAGTTTGCAAGATATTGAGCAGGTCAAACATCAACCGAAAGTATTGCGGATTGCCGGGCGTGGGGTCAAAGGGTTTGGAATGGAGCCAGCCGATTTCGCCGTCCTCAAGCTTTGAGACATAAGATTCTGCGGCATTGATTGCGTTTTTGTATGCAACCGGGTTATCGGTCAGAAAGCGTTTATGCATCGGATTTAGCGGCACAGATTGAGAGCTTGCGGCTTTATCTTGAGTTGGAATTGTGCGTGACACTCGTTTTAAAAAATTTTTGATTGCGTCGTAGGTAGCCATATGTGCCCTGTCATTATTTAACTGATGTTACGCAATTGTCCACGAAAAGCACGAAAGACACGAAAAAATAGAGCGCCGTATGTTTCCCGGTTTACGGCATGCATCTTTCCAATCTTGACGATGGGCTTTTACTCATTGTTCCTATACCCGGTTTTTTTTCGTGCTTTTCGTGCCTTTCGTGGACTACGCTTTTTTATTAGGTACATGCGTAACATCAGTTATTTAAATTGCGCGCCCCAAAAATTAAACAGACACATTTATCCTACTTTGACCAAGCTTGATCAGTTGGTATTATCTCAACGACTTCTATCGCGATACTGCCTTACCAAGTCGCCATACAGGTCTACGTATGATTCCACCATCTGCTCAGCCGTGAAGTGCTGCCAATATCTCTTCTCTGCGCGTTCTCCCATCGTCGCGGCTTCCTCGGGATGCTCCCACAGGTAACGCAGCGCATGCCTGAGTGCGTCAGGATCGCTGGGCGGTACGACCAAGCCGGTATCATTCCCGATGTTAATAAAGGTCGTGCCGGTGCCGATTTCACTGGAGATCATCGGTTTGCCGTACATCGCGCCCTCCAACAGAGAAATGCCGAAGGCCTCGGAGCGAAGATGCGACGGGAAAACGACTCCGTAACACAATGTTAAAAGCGCGACCTTTTCCCGATCGGGCAGATGCCCTAAGAAGTGAATGTTTCGTAAGCCTAGCTGCGCTGCCTGCGTTTTCAATTCCTGCTCGATTGGTCCGGCACCGACAATCACTACCGGGTAGTCGGTTCCTTGAGCCGCTTCCAACAAAATATGCAGCCCCTTGTAGTATCGCAGAACACCGACAAACAGAAAGAACTTCGGGCCGAGATTGTCGCGCCAATATTTCAACCTATCCGGCGTAGGCTCAGGATAGGTTGCTTTATCCAGGCCTATCGGAATCACGTCGACCTTGCCCGAGAATTTTTCGAGTATCCGGCTGGTCGACAAATAGTTTGGCGATGTCGCCACAATTCTATCCATGCTTGCCAGAAACCGCTGTTGCAGCGGGCGATAAAGCTTTAGCAGATGTTTTTGGCGAATGATGTCGGAGTGATAGGTGACCACTGTTGGCTTTTTCACGCCGACCGCAAAATGCACCACATCCATAAATGGCCAGGGATAGTGGTAGTGAATGACATCCGCTTTTTCGGCCAGCTCTGAAAAACGCAAAAATACGGAGGTAGAAAAGTCCGTTGAGGCAATCTGTAAGTTACGTCTTGCGCGGTGCGCCAAGTAGCCGTCTATTTCGATAGTACGCGGTACACGGTCCGGCGTCAGCGATAACACCTCGCTTTTTATGCCCAGCACGCGGGTTCCCCGAGCGATCTGGTTAATAACTTGTTCGACGCCGCCCATCGTATCAGGGAAAGATGTCCTGTAAAAATGCAGTACCTTCATTCTATTCCCGCCAATGGCTATCAAGTGGCGATTGATCGATAAACAGCCAGCGTCCTGTTCGCGCAGCTTGACCAAGTAAACTCCATTGCTCGCTTTCTTGCCTTATGCGCGATGTCTTCCCTTAAACACTTATCTTCAATCATGCGTATCAAAACTTGGGAAAGGTCACTGTCGTTGTGCGGATCGATCAATATCCCCGCATCGCCTACCACCTCCGGTAAGGACGATGAGTTGGCGCATATAACCGGCACGCCGCATGCCATAGTTTCGAGCGGCGGCAGGCCGAAGCCTTCGTAAATTGATGGGTAGATCAATGCCGTAGCTCCCGCCATCAACATGGCCAATTCAGCGCGAGGTACATAGCCCAGTTGCCGCACTTCGCCTGCCTGTATTAGCGGTGCAATTTGTTGTTCCAGCGCAGAGGTATGCCAACCTTTCATGCCGATTAAAAGCAGGGGATGAGCCTGACGGATCTTTGCAGGCAGTTGTTGATAGGCTTTCAGCGCCACTGAAAGATTTTTGCGCGGCTCCAGTGTTCCGACGGCCAAAAAATACCGGCCGTGCGTCAAATGATATTTTTTAAGCACTGCGTTGGTTTGAGCCGATGACAGCGGAATAAACATCGGCTCCACCCCTAGCGGTATAGGCGATATAAGTTTGGGCGAAACGCCAAATAGTTCAATCAATTCCTGCTTGACGAAAACCGAGTCGGTAATAATGGCGTTTGCCTGCTTTAAGCCGCTTTCAAAATAGCGGTTCATTGCTTTTACACGCTCGGCCGGATGCGTTTTTGGATGCCGTATCCATGACAAGTCGTGAACAGTAATCACGGTGGGTCCATCAAACCGGAGCGGTAAGATATTAGGCTCATGGTATAGATCGAACTGTTGGCGACTGGGATGCCGGCCGAAGCGATAATTCTGAAGTTGGCGCCTGAGCTCGTAGGAGTAAGGCAAATGACGCCGTAGCCAGGGCAGCGCCGCCGCTAATTTGCTGGATGGGGTGGGATGCAGGCGCGTATCCCAAAAAGCGCCGTAAAAAAAATCGATAGCGAGTTCTTCTTGTTCCAGCAGTCCCTTTGCAAGATGAAAGCTGTATTGTCCAATACCTGTGAGCGGGCTAAGAAGGGCTGTCGCGTTAAAGGCTACGCGCATGGATTCGTCCTCCCGTCCAAGATATTTTTTTCATGAGCGGATCGGCGTTCCGCAGCCCAGGCGATAAGGATTTCAAAATGAGGCGTTTTGCCGGTTACGCCGTAAGTCGGCTTTCACCATCATTTGGCAAAGCTGTTCTAATGTATTAGTGGGTTCCCAGCCCAGTTTGACCTTGGCTTTAGCGGAATCGCCAATCATCAACCCAACATCGATCGGGCGATAAAATTTAGGGTTGACGCGCATTACCGTTTGACCTGCTTTAAACGCAACCCTTGCTTGAGGATGTTCATCGGATAGAAACGCTACCACCGCCGTCTCATTCTCTGCCGATCCTTTGAATTCGACCGAGATTCCTACTTCCTTAAACGCTATGCGGACAAAGTTACGCACGGATTCGGCACGGTTGGTTGCCAGTACAAAAGTATCCGGCTCGTCAGCCTGTAGCATGCGCCACATGCCGTCAACATAGTCTTTGGCAAATCCCCAGTCGCGCATAACGTCCAGGTTTCCCAGTTCCAAAATATCCAGCTTCCCCAGACTGATCTTGGCTACGCTATCGGTAATTTTGCGCGTTACAAACTCGCGGCCGCGTAATGGGCTTTCGTGGTTGAATAAAATTCCGCTGCCGGCAAAGATGTTGTAGCTCTCTCGGTAATTGACTGTTGTCCAGTGTGCATTCAGTTTGGCTACAGCATAGGGGCTACATGGATAAAATGAGGTATCTTCCGTTTGAGGAATAGACGACGCCTTGCCAAACATTTCCGAGGTGCTGGCTTGGAAAAAACGAATCTTAGGGTTAACCAGGCGGATCGCCTCTAACAAGTTTAGCGCCCCAACACCGACCCGCCGAACCGTGGCATGGGGATGTTCAAAGCTCATGGCAACAGAACTCTGCGAAGCTAAGTTATAAATTTCGCTAGGCTGCATTTTTTGCACTAATGCAATATTGGCATCGAGATTAGCCAGATCGTGTTCAATCAGATGCAAGTTGGGATGGTTCCTGATGCCCAACTCTTCAAGACGCCAGCAGTTGTCAGCCGTAACGCGACGATAGGTGCCATAAACTTTATATCCTTTTTCCAGCAACAGTAGCGATAAATAAGCTCCGTCTTGGCCGGTAATGCCGGTGATAATTGATGTTTTCATCCCGTTCTTTATAGTAATTATTGAGTTAATCCTAATTTTTCAACCAAGCTTGCAGCGCTCTGTTTCCAAGTGAGCCATTGCAATTCATGAGATACCGGCGTTTTATTGATTTCTTTCAGATCAAGCCAGGTAGTAACTGCTTTTGCTAATTGCGATGGTTCCAGGCCGACGAAATAATGCGCATGCGGCCCCGCCACCTCTCTGAATACCGGAATATCGCGCACGATGATAGGGAGTTTGTGTTGCGCGGCTTCAATTAACGGAAGGCCGAAACCTTCGCCTTCCGAGGCCGCGATCAAGCAGGTGCTTGCCGCATAGATTTTTTCAAGATATTCGTCACTTATCCCTTCCAGCCATAACAGCCGTTTGCCAAGTTCCGGATGATTACGCAATTGGCTTACCATTTCCGGAATAGTGCGCCGTAAGTCGTCCGGCAGGCCATTCCATCCTTCTTTGCCGACAATAACGAGGTTAAGGTCATGGCCTTGCCGCCATAATAATGTAAACGCCTGGAGCGTTTGCAGATAACCTTTGCGCGGCTCAATAGTTCCGACCATTAAAAAGCTGTGAGCTGCATTGATTTTTGATAATGCTTTTTCAGCATTATTAGGAAAGCCTGTAGTCGGAATGGAGTTTTCAATATCGGCGCCAAGGTGAAACCAGTCGATGCGCATCGGGCTTGCGCGTTGCGGGCAGGCCGCTTCCATCCACGATTTCAGATCTTCCGCAACCGCATGAGAAATACACACGGCTCCATCGGCAATCTTAGTAAGGGCATTTAGCCATTCTAAAAAACCGAATTGTCCCGGCGGGAAGAATTCAGGCATTCGAATCGGTAAAAGATCGTAGACAAAAAAATGGATTTTGACGCCATCGTTTTTTAACGTTTCGAACACCCCCGTTCGCTCCGCTTCGACTGCAAACATCGAAGTAAAATCGGCAATCAGCATAACATCGCCAGCCAAGCACTCGACAGGTTCATCGGCCATCCAATCCACTGGAGCCCCTAAAGTGCCCGAGGTCCAGTTGCGTGCATAACGGTAATGCCAGACTCCGCCTTCATTCGTAAGATAGACCGGTTCAACGCGATAACCTGAAGGAGGCGTTTGCACAAATTCCGAGACTATCGCCCTGACAACTCGCTGAATACCGGTCTTCAAGTCGTTTCTACAGGTCGCGGAAACATCGATCAGCAGTTGCCGCGTGATTGTTTCAATGGGCGTTGCTTGAGAAATTGATTGTGCGAGAGCCAAGCATTCAATGTCGGTAGGGTGATGCGCCTCAAGTTGGGCAATAGCATTGATTAAGCCGACTGTGCCGTTCTGCGCGGTGGCGTACCCTTGTTCAATGGCGTGAGCATATTGCTCGGCACAGACGTCAGGGGCATGGCGGTTCAGTATGGCTTGTTTGGCGCGTATGCCCAAGGCAGATCGTTTTTCTTCATTCTGCCAGAGGGTCTCCATCGCTTCTATAAGCTGGCTGTCATCGAACGTGTCGGGCAGCATCCAAACTGCGTCAAAAGGCAGCTCCGCGAAAGAGCCGTGGGCATTAACAAGGGTGGGTAGGGCGTAATTCATGCAGTCCAGCGCGGCAGCGGATGTCTCACCGCGCGAATTCGCACGAAGTTGAACGGCGATGTCGGCGGCTGCCAGATAATTTCTAAAGGTCGGCATATCCACCCAGCCTGTAATTTTGATACGTTTACCAAGGCCGCTGGTTTGAATGGTTCGCCTGAGTTGCGCTCCATACTCTCCACTGTGTTCTTCGCCGACAAACATCAAAAAACAATGAGTATCCGATGCCAAGCGGGAGTTTATCCATGCTTCCAGTAAACGATGGTTGAGCTTGGTAGCGCCCAATAGGCCGAAACTGCAAATAATGAAATCGTCAGGTTTCAAACCCAATAGGGTCCTGGTCTGATCTCTTGTTGTTTCTGCATTCGGCTTGCGCAACAGTGGAATGACTTTCCAGTTATTTGAAAATTGTCGTCCGTACCACTCATCCGCCAGGGATCGCGAATATTGGGAGTGAACAATCACGCCTCGCGCCAGCTGAATTACTTCCAGATTGACGGGATATTTCCCCACTACCTCGGCAATTTGATTGGCCTGAAAGCGTTCGGCCAGCGCACCGTAACCATGAGACTTGTATAGCGCTCTGGTAAAGGCGTAAGGGGAAATTGCATACGCCTCAAGATAATTGTGTATGTCGCCAAGATAGAAGTCATGCAAGACGACGGTGCCCGGCGCGAGGGCCAGCAGGTCGAACATGTGTTGGTGGTAGCTGGAATTGCCAAAGTGATAAACAACCCGGTCGTACAGTTGGGCATTTTGGCGAAACCAATCGCTTGTTCGCACGCCGCAATTAGCGATTACCCAGGGTGTTGATAGGTCCGATTGGCTAACGATCACGTCGATATTGTAAAAGCGCGCCAGTTCGGGGAGCAGTTCGGCACTGTAGTCGGCAATGCCGCTTCGTTCGGGTGGAAGCGGGGAAACGTAAGCCAACTTTGGACGCCGGTTCAACGGCAATCGAATGGCTTGACGAGATGCGCTTTCGAGTTCCTCGAATATTTTAAGCAGATGAATTGCGTCATTATCGTCGGCTATCACGGCTGTTTTAATGCGTTCGGAAGGTATTTCAAGGTGTTGTAAAACTTGATCTACGGTAAGCGGCGGCATTAGCCAAAGCAAGTCTGCGAGTTTTAGTTGTTCAAGACAGCGCAACCTATGGATTTCCTGATTCGAATCAGTATTGTTTTTTGGCACTATGTCCACGGCATTCACAGCAACGACGGTTTTTAAGTTCGGCGCGAAAACACCGATGCTGGTAACGCATTCATCCTGATAGCCGTCAAAGAAGCTTGGTATAAAAACCGCATCCGGCTGCAAATGAGCAAGAAAAGCCTCGCGGATGCACACGGCAACAGCTCTGCGCCATTTGTCTTCTGGCTCGGGTTCGCCTGATGGGGCAGGGGAGTGCCAGACGCGAATGTTCTTTTGCGGCAACAGATGATCAAAAGCCGCTCGAATAGGCCCTATGGTATCGGGGAAAAGACCGCTCAAAGTCAGTATGATTTCGTGCCGACGGTTGTTAATGACTATAGCCTGAGCAAGTAACAAGGTTGGATTGTTAACATTGTTCAAAGCGCTGTCGATTTGCGCTTTTTGCAGGTCCAGCACGATACGCATCAGCCGTTATCCTTTTGTTGTTGCGAAATGGCGATTTTCAGGTCGGCGTAAATGTGACGGACCCGCGGGGGCAGGTGGGCCATGCCTTGATGCACTGGCGGGACTGTTACGAGCGGCATGGCGACGCCAACCATGATGCGATTCAGGCGCGATTTGACACTGGGCATGCGGGCAAGCGCCGTAACGGCAATCCGTCTCAGCTTGGGCCGGGCGATAACATACAGAGCGGCATGCTGAACCAATATCCTGGTTCGCAACCTTAACGTGCCGATGCTAAAGCCGCGCAGAACATCTATCACTAAGCGCATAGGTGCAGTGATGCGCCAAGAGGTGCTGTTAACCAAAGCGGTCACACGTAGTTCTAATTGGGTAGCAGTGGCTTCGGCTTGATCGGCACAGGCTTCGGCATGGGTAGCGCGTGCTTCGGCTTGAGCGGCGCAGGCTTCGGCATGGGTGGCGCGAGCATCAGCCTGAGAGGCACAGGTTTCGGCATGGGTGGCGCGGGCTTCGGCCTGAGAGGCACAGGTTTCGGCATGGGTAGCGCGTATTTCGGCTTGAGCGGCACAGGCTTCGGCATGGGCAGTATGGGCTTTAGCTTGGTAAGCTCGATCCTCTGCCTCAATTTGCGAAGCCGTGACGAAGCCGTCGAGAAAGTTGGGCGGATACTCGAATGCTGCCATTAAATCTTCATGTTCACGCGCCAAATAGAATCGATTGATGCCATCGGCATAGACGAAAAAATAGCTTGATGCCGTTAATAAATTTTCCCACTGATCATGCACTTTATCTGTGGAGTTTGGGCTAATCGCTTCCACCACAACAATCCACGGACGAAACCGTTGAAAGTTCATGCCTTCCAACACCGGGCGCTCAAATCCCTCCACATCAATTTTTAAAAAATGAATTTCTTGAGGCGCGTTCCGTTCGCAGATTGCGGTTAAAGTAGACATAGGGACTCGCGAATATCTGCCGATGTGTCCCATGTCGCTGTGTTTTTCTATTATTGCTTTATCCGCTGTAGCCCAACCGCGAACATCGCACTCCCATATTTCGATTTCGCCGATAAATGCGCCAACCGCAGTATGTAGATTAATGTCGCGCGGGCGTTCCTGTTGCAGGTCTAAAAAATGGACGCTCAAGGGCTCTATATTGATCCCGTTCCAGTCTCTCTGGTAAAACGCTTTCGTTACCGAATCGATGGAGGGATCATTTGCTCCGACATCGATATAAAACCCTTTCTCGACCTGCTTGAGTGCGCGCAAAAGCATGACGTCTTCGAAATTCTGAGCATAGGAAATGATCATAGACCGGCTGCCTTGGCAGTTGATTCATGCAGATGAGCCACCACATCGGGCATGCCAAGCGCTTGAAACAGTCTTATGTCCCTTAGTTGTTGCGATGCGGATGTTGGGTGAGTATCTAATACACTTTTCTTTATATAGTGCGCATTCGCCCAATAAAGTTGACCTCCGAACATGGGGTGGCTTACCTGCTGTTTCTCATCATAGAAAATGGCATCTTCGCCGAGCGCCTGATCAGGCGAACCATCTCTGGAATAATGCACTTGATTGGTTAGTTTCCAGAGAACAAATTCCCGGTCTCGAAGGAACATATCGACCTCTGAAAAAACCGCTTGGCCGAGATAAATGGGGTTGAATTCGACTTCCACCTCCAAGCACCTGACGTTGCTCAAAATATTAATGCCGCCTTTAAGTATCTCAAGCTCGGTGCCTTGAGTGTCGATTTTTATATAGTCGATTACTTGCACATCGTTTTCATTAGCCCAGTTGTCCAAGGTTGTCGTTTCTACCTCGATAGATGAAACATGCCGGGCGCACTGCAAGGCCGGGTAATTCTCTGTTAGTTCCGGGTCCGGGGGCAGCAAGGAACTGCATGCCGGTTCTTGGGTGATATATAAAGTTCTCTTGCCGGCGGTTTCGGCCAAGGCAACAGGAATAATTGAGACGGCATCCTGTTGGTAGCGTCTGCTCAGGCTACGGCATTCTTCAAGGTCCGGGTCAAATCCGTACACACGAAAAAATTCGCTGTCACTGATGAACTTTTCTGCAAATCCCCACCGGCATCCTATATCAACAATGACCAGTGCGCGATCTGATTCAGGCTCTTTGTGCAATGCACTATCGATATGTTGAGCGGGGGTAAATGCTGTCGTATCTGCTGTACTGAATAAATATGAAAAAAAATTGCGAATACGCATAAGTTATTCTTTTATCGTTTTAATATCGAAAACCATTTCATTCCAGTTGCAGCCGACAAAATCGATCTTGTCCTTGTTGAATACTTCAAAAACCAGAGCGCCATCTATCCAATGATAGTTTTTTTCGATGTGCGAATGATTGCGCACCAAAGAAGCATGAATTGAATAGCTCCCAACGCCTAAGTTGGCTGAACATGCAATCGTAAAAATATAGTTTTCGCCTTTTTTTAAGTCAGTCAAGGCTTGGCTGGTGTGGAAGGTATTGGTTCCAAACATCATTTGTCCGAGCCGGTCCTTGATTCCGCAACCCAGGACAAGGCTATCAATATCCTCATTCACGCTTACAAGGATATTGATGTGGATTTTTTGTCCGACAAAAACGACATTTAGATTGTTATTTTCCGAATCGGAAATAGAAATTTCCTGGATCGTTGCCTCACCGGTTCCTGAAACGGTTTTTAACTTGCCTTCAGGTAGTTGGGTCTGACTAAGCTGCTGTTCTTGATGTTCGGCCAACAGGGCATTGTAGTAATCCATTACCGCCTCGGGTGTTCCCTGCATGGCCAAGCGCCCCGCGTTGAGAAGAATAGCGCGATCGCAAATCGACTGGATGGCTTGTTTGTCATGGCTCACGATGAGCAGCGTCGTTCCCTGTTTTTGAAACTCGCGGATACGCTCAAAGCTTTTATGCTGGAAATAGGCGTCACCTACCGACAGGGCTTCATCGACAATCAATACATCGGGGCGGTGGGCTGTGGCTACGCTGAAAGCCAGACGCATCTGCATGCCGCTGCTGTAAACGCGTACCGGTTGGTCCAAATAGTCGTCAATCTCTGCAAAGGCTTCGATTTTCGGCATTAGGTGGGCTATCTCATTTGCGCTATAACCCAATAGCTGTCCGGCCAATATTGAGTTTTGCCGGCCGGTGAAGTCGGGATGGAAGCCGATACCCAGCTCCAAAAGAGCTGCGATCCGACCGGTGATGTTGATGTGGCCCGTGGTGGGTCGAGTTGTTCCGGTGATCATTTTCAGCAGGGTGCTTTTGCCTGCACCGTTGAGCCCGATGATGCCTACGGCTTCGCCGGGCCGGACAGCGAAACTGATCTCTTGCAGCACCCATTTGAGGGTGTGACGGGGCTGATGGCTTGGCAGAAGCCACTCGGCGAACCGAGACCATCGGCTAGGGTATTGCTTGAAAGCCTTGCCCAAGTTGGTAACTGTGACGGTGCCCATTACAGCTCGTCCATCATATCGCCGGCCTGTGTGCGGAATAAGTGCATGCCCAGCATACACAACAGCACTGCCAGGATTGCCGGGTAGGTCAGGCTGTCCCAGTTTGGCCATTGTTTCGCTACTAGCGAGGCCTGAAAACCTGCAATCAGCGATGCCATTGGGTTAAAGCGCATAAGATCCTGTACCGGAGGCGGCAAAACGCCGGGCGGGTAGATAATGGGCGTAAGCCAGAACCAGAATTGCATGAAAATCCCGAAAAACTGGCCGACATCCCTGAAGAATACATTCAGTACTCCAAGCGTGATGCCAAGGCCGATGGCTAAGGTTACGAGGATGGCTAATAGAGGCGCAAGCGCCAGATAAGTGAGTCCGGGAAAGTTGCCGGAAATCAGTAAAAACAATGTGAACAGGCCGAAGATAACGGAAAAGTTCACCATTGCATTGATCACCACTATCACTGGCAAGCACAGTCTGGGAAAGTTAAGCTTTTTCAGCAGGTTTGCGTTTTCGAGAAAAGTGTTTTGCGCACGCCCCGTGATTTCACTGAAAAGCCCCCAAGTGAAGATACCAGCGCATAAATAAATGCTATAAGCAAAAGACGAGTCAACTCCCGGTAGCTTGGTTCGCATTAACTGCGAGAAGATGACGGTATAGACTACAATCATCGCAAGCGGGTTGATTAAAGCCCAGAAAGATCCGAGCAAGGAGTTCTTATATTTAAACTGAAACTCCCTATTAACGCTTCCCAAAATAAAGCTGCGATAGGCCCAGAGGGACTTAAGTATTTTCATGTCCGTTGATAATTGTTTGCGTAGCGCAATTGTACCCGACCCTTCAATTCTTAATTACATTGAATTTTTGATTTAAGGTTATTATTTATTCCTTAAATTCTATTCTTAAGTGTTCTTTAAGCGCGATTGCCTTGATTAAAATGACTAAAACGGGTGCATTGCTCCCCTTGCATTGTTTATACTATGTGCAACAACAGACCATTTCTGGCCTTGTTTGCACTATTTCAGTAAAATGCTGGGTTACGCTACGTTTGTGCCCTCTTGGTAAAAAACAACCGACAATTTTTATTCCATGCATACCCGCCGTAACAGGATCAATCAATGACCAATAGTTTAATCTCAAAAATCACCGGACAGAATGACATCGATCCTGCAGAAACCAGGGAGTGGATGGAAGCGCTACAAGCCGTGTTGGAGCATGACGGCAGCGAGCGAGTACACTTCCTGATCGAACGGTTGGTTGAGGTCACCCGGCATGCGGGATTCGATATCCCTTTCAGCGCCAATACCGCCTATATCAACACCATTCCCGTTGATCAACAGGCGCAGTTTCCCGGTGACATCGATATAGAGCACCGTATTCGCGCTTATGTGCGCTGGAATGCGATGATGATGGTGCTAAGGGCGAATAAACACACCAACGTCGGCGGGCACATTGCCAGTTTCGCTTCGGCGGCTACTTTATATGATGTAGGTTATAACCATTTCTGGCATGCGGCTTCCGATCAGCATGACGGCGATCTGATTTTTACTCAAGGCCACTTAACGCCGGGTGATTATGCCCGCGCGTTTTTGCTGGGACGATTGACGCTGGAACAGATGGATAACTTTCGCCAGGAAGTGAACGGTAACGGCTTGCCGTCCTATCCTCATCCCTGGCTGATGTCGGATTTCTGGCAGTTTCCCACCGTTTCTATGGGTCTTGGGCCGATTATGGCCATTTATCAGGCGCGTTTTATGCGCTATTTACAGGATCGGGGCTTTGCCGATACGTCAGAACGCAAGGTTTGGAGTTTTCTCGGTGACGGCGAAACCGACGAACCGGAATCGTTGGGCGCGATCGGCATGGCCGGACGGGAAAAACTGGATAATCTCATTTTTGTGATCAACTGCAATCTGCAACGTCTCGACGGGCCGGTGCGCGGCAACGGCAAGATTATTCAGGAACTGGAAAGCGAGTTCCGCGGCGCCGGTTGGAATGTAATCAAACTGGTTTGGGGGCAGCGCTGGGATGCGTTGCTGGCTCGCGATAAAGACGGGCTATTGGCGGCTCGTATGATGTCCTGTGTCGATGGCGATTATCAAACCTTTAAAGCTAAAGACGGCGCCTATGTCCGCGAACATTTCTTTAATACCCCTGAATTGAAAGCGATGGTTTCCGATTGGTCGGATCGCGACATCTATGAACTTAATCGCGGCGGACATGATTCGGTTAAGGTTTTTGCCGCTTTCCATGCAGCGGTGCATCATCAGGGGCAACCCACCGTTATTCTGGCTAAAACCATTAAAGGTTACGGCATGGGCGAATCGGGAGAAGCGCAGAATATCTCTCATCAACAGAAAAAAATGAGCCCCAGTTCGTTGAGCAACTTCCGTAGCCGTTATGCGTTGCCGGTGACTGATGAAGAACTGAACAACCTGCCTTATCTCAGCTTTCCCGAAGGTTCGAAAGAACTGACCTACATGAAGAGGCGCCGTAGCGAACTGGGCGGCCATTTGCCGGCCAGAAGGGCCAAATCTTATGCCTTGGATGTGCCGGTATTGAGCGATTTCAAGCCATTGCTGGAAGCCAGCGGCGAAGGCCGGGAAATTTCCACCACCATGGCTTTCGTGCGCCTGCTTAACATTCTGACTAAAGATAGCAATATCGGCAAACGCATCGTGCCGATCGTTCCCGACGAATCGAGAACTTTCGGCATGGAAGGCATGTTCCGCCAACTGGGCATCTGGTCGCAGGTTGGGCAGTTGTATACCCCGCAAGATGCCGATCAGCTGATGTTCTACAAGGAAGACAAGCACGGTCAAGTCATGCAGGAAGGCATCAATGAAGCGGGCGGCTTGTGCGACTGGATTGCGGCGGGCACCTCGTATTCAACCCATAACGTGCCGATGATTCCGTTTTTTATCTACTACTCGATGTTCGGTTTCCAACGGGTCGGCGATTTAATTTGGGCGGCTGCCGATCAACGCACCCGGGGCTTTTTAATGGGCGGCACGGCGGGCAGAACCACGTTGAACGGCGAAGGTCTGCAACATGAAGACGGACATAGTCACTTGATGTCGGCCACCGTACCTAACTGCGTGTCCTACGATCCGACTTATGCCTACGAACTGGCGGTGATTATTCAAGACGGCTTGCGACGCATGTATGTCGAGCAGGAAGATGTTTTCTATTACATCACCGTGATGAACGAAAATTATGCCCATCCTGCGATGCCCAAAGGCGCGGAGCTGGATATACTCAAAGGCATGTACAGTTTCAAGAAAGGCGCTAAAAAGAAAGCGCCGCGCGTGCAGTTATTGGGTTCGGGAACGATTTTCCGCGAAGTCGAGGCGGCTGCCGAATTGCTGCGCAACGACTGGGGCGTTGAAGCCGATTTATGGAGTTGCACCAGCTTTACCGAATTGGCCAGAAACGGTCAATTCTGCGAGCGCTGGAATCGTCTGCATCCTACTGAAACGCCCAAGAAGCCGCATGTCACGCATTGCCTTGCCGATGCGCAAGGCCCGGTAATCGCCGCCAGCGATTACACCCGCGCTTTTGCCGAACAGATTCGCGGTCTTATTGCCGCTCCTTATACGGTACTGGGCACCGACGGTTTCGGCCGTTCCGATACGCGCGAAAATCTGCGCCGGTTTTTTGAGGTAGACCGCTATCATGTCACGATTGCAGCGCTAAAGAGCTTGGCAGACTTGGGGCAATTCGATGCCGCCAAAGTGGATGTGGCTATTGCCAAATACGGTATAAACCCTGATGTAACAGCTCCCTGGCTAATTTAACGGAAGGAATTGAAGAATGGCTGCTCTAATTGAAATTAAGGTTCCTGACGTCGGTAATGTCGCGGATATTGATGTGGTCGACGTCTTGGTTAAACCGGGCGATCAGATAAAACTGGAACAAACGCTGGCGGTGCTTGAAACCGATAAAGCCAGCATGGATTTACCCTCCAGCGCGGCGGGAACGGTGCAGGAATTGTTTATCAAGCCCGGCGATAAAGTCTCTGAAGGGACGTTGATTGCGACGGTATTGGCAAGTGCCGAAGAGAATAGTGTTGCAAAACCGGAACAGCCGGTACAGGAAGCAGTTGCTTCTGCTCCTGCACCGGCGGCTCCCGTCAGTGAGCCGGTCGTTGTTAAGCCTGAACCATTGCCGGAAACCGTGACTAGCGGCAGTGTTTCCAGCGTAGCAGCCCACGCCACACCGGCGGTCCGGCTTTTCGCCCGCGAGCTGGGCGTTGATATTCACAAAATAACCGCTGGCGGCGGTCGCAAGGGACGCATCTTAAAAGACGATGTGAAAAACTTCGTCAAGAAGGTGATGGCTGAAGGCGTAGCCCAAAGCGGCAGCGGAATCCCGGCAATGCCGAGCGTCGATTTCTCCCAATTCGGCGACATAGAAGAACAGAAACTGAGCAAAATCAAGCGACTGACAGGGCAAAACCTGAGCCGCGTGTGGCTGAACCTGCCGATGGTCACTTATCATGACGAAGCGGACATCACCGAAATGGAGGCGTTCCGTGTTGCTCTGAATGCCGAAAAATCCAAGGATGAGGTCAAAATCACCGGTCTGGTGTTTATCATCAAGGCCTTGGTTTCTGCGATGGAACAATTCCCGCAATTCAACGCCTCGCTGTCTGCCGATGGCGAAAAACTGATATTGAAGAAGTATTTTAATATCGGTATCGCGGTCGATACGCCCAATGGGTTAGTGGTGCCGGTGCTGCGCGATGTAAATCGCAAAGGCATCAACGAATTAACCGCCGAACTGGCCGAAAAAAGCAACAAAGCCCGTCTGGGCAAGTTGATGCCTGCCGATATGCAGGGCGGCTGCCTTACCATTTCCAGTCTCGGCGGTATCGGCGGCATGGCATTCACGCCTATCGTCAATGCTCCCGAAGTGGCCATACTCGGCGTTACCCGCGCCAAAATGCAACCGGTATGGAATGACAAGGAGTTTGTGCCGCGTCTGATGTTGCCGCTCGATTTGACTTACGATCACAGGGTGATCGACGGTGCGGAAGGCGCGCGGTTCATGGCTGCCGTTAAACAGTATTTGGGCGATATTCGCCGCTTGTTACTTTAATCAGGAGCATAATAATGGATGCTAATCCAGCGATTAACGAGTCTACGATACATGCCGAAGTTCTGGTATTGGGCGGCGGCCCCGGCGGTTATACGGCAGCATTCCGCGCTGCCGATTTAGGCAAGCAAGTGGTATTGGTCGAACGCTATCCGGCTCTTGGCGGGGTCTGTCTTAATGTCGGCTGCATTCCGTCCAAGGCCCTGCTGCATGTCGCACAGATTATTCACGAAGTCGATGAATTCGAACAGCACGGCCTCAGTTACGGCAAGCCGACTTTTGATTTAGACAAGATTCGCGCCTGGAAACAAAGCGTTACCAATACGCTGGTCGGTGGACTCGCTGGTTTGATAAAACAGCGCAAAATCACTTTAATTCAGGGTGTTGGTAAATTTACCTCATCGAACACCGTCGAAGTAGCAACCGAAACCGGCATAAAAACCGTCAATTTCGACCAAGCGATCATTGCCGCCGGGTCGCATCCCACTAAAATCCCGGTTTTTCCGAACGACGATCCGCGTTTATGGGATTCGACCGACGCGCTGGCATTAAAAGAAATTCCCAAAAAGCTGTTAATCGTCGGCGGCGGCATCATAGGTCTGGAAATGGCCACGGTTTACCATGCGCTGGGATCGGAAATCAGCGTGGTCGAGCTGATGAATCAGATTATCCCCGGCTGCGATAACGACTTGGTTACCCCTTTGTACCGGCGCATTAAAAAGCAATATCAAAACATCTGGCTGGAAACGAAGGTTACCTCGATTGAAGCCCGGGAAGACGGTCTGAAAGTGTCCTTTGAAGGCAAAGGCGCGCCGGATTCGGCTCTATTCGATGCAGTCTTGGTAGCGGTAGGCCGCAGACCGAACGGCAAACTGATCGGTGCCGAGTTGGCAGGCGTTAACGTTGATGAAGCCGGATTTATCGCTGTCGATAAGCAGCAACGCAGCAACGTTTCGCATATCTTTGCCATTGGCGATATAGCCGGAAACCCGATGTTGGCTCACAAAGCCTCTCACGAGGGCAAGGTTGCCGCCGAAGTTGCGGCAGGGTTAAAAGCGGGCTTTGATGCCTTAACCATTCCAGCTGTTGCCTATACCGACCCTGAAGTAACCTGGATGGGCTTGACTGAAAACCAGGCTAAGCAACAGGGCATCGACTATGACAAAGCGGTTTTCCCTTGGGCGGCCAGTGGACGCTCATTAAGCCTGGGGCGCAAGGAAGGTTTGACCAAAATACTCTGTGAAAAGGAAACCGGCAGGATTCTCGGCGCAGGCATGGTCGGTCCCAATGCGGGCGAGTTAATTTCCGAAGCGGTATTGGCCTTGGAAATGGGCGCCGATGCGGAAGATATCGGTTTGACTGTCCATCCGCATCCTTCTTTATCCGAGAGCTTCGCGTTTGCCGCGGAAATGATCACCGGCTCGATTACCGATCTTTATATTAAAAAATAAGGCTTAAAAAGTATTCGCTCGAGGTTGCTTACATGGATGTAGGCAAAAGAGTCCCGACTAATTGGCCTTTAATAAATAGCCGGATTTAAAGGCCGAGATAAGGCAGTGTTTTCAGCGGCCTTGAAGAGGTAAATAAATCCTTACCGGTTTTAGAACCTGTGTAAAATATCGGCTAAGTCTGCATCTTGTTGTTTAATTCTAAAAAATAGGGTCCTTCTTGGCTACCGAAGTTAATACTGTGCGGTATTTTTTTGGATGTAAGCGTCTTGCTTATATAGCAGCAGGTAAAGGGACGCGAGCAGAAGTTTACAGTACGAGCCGTACAAATTTTAATCCCCCAATCAAAACATCATTTTTCTTAAGTCCAGCGGAATAACCGAGCACCTAAATGAAAACCAAGATAGTTACTGTCATTGCACTCGCT
>DAINRH010000013.1:31838-41516 GCA_036741905.1 Methylobacter sp.
CAGCATTTGGAGTTATGTTAACAATCCCTTGCAATTGCAACCTTGGACCAAAACCACGATGGGCGTCACCTTCGACCCCATGAGAAAACAGGATACGCAAACAAGCAATACCTTTCCCAGCGAAGCCGATATTGATCATGACTTGGGCCTACTGGCAAATAAGGTTCACGCCGTTCGTACCTACAGCGTACTTAAAGGGCTGGATAAGATTCCTGAGCTGGCCGCCAAGCATAATTTGAATACGACAGTGGGTGCTTGGATTGATGGCAATCTTGAAAAGAATCGGCAAGAAATTGAAACGTTAATTAATGTCAGCAAGCAGAATAATCCCAATATCGTTCGCGTTATGGTGGGTAACGAGGTTTTACTTCGTGGCGATATGACCGCGGAACAGCTGATCGAATATATCCGGGAAGTAAAGCGAAACACATGGCGGCCGGTGAGTACCTCCGAAACATGGGATATATGGATTAAACATCCAGAGCTTGTGGCTGAAGTCGATTTTATCGCGGTACATATCCTGCCTTACTGGGAAGGTATTGCCGCAGAAGATGCAGTGGATTATGTTTTCGACCGTTATCATGCCGTACAACAAGCCTATCCCAATAAGCCCATCGTTATTACCGAGGTCGGCTGGCCTTCTGACGGCCAGCCTTTCAAGCATGCGACGGCGTCGGTATCCAATCAGGCAAAATTTTTGCGCGAATTCCTCAATCGGGCCGATGCCGAAAAAGTCACTTATTACATTGTAGAGGCGTTTGATCAACCCTGGAAAATGTCTTTGGAAGGCTCAGCAGGCGCTTATTGGGGTATTTTTAATGCGGATCGGCAGCCAAAATATCCTATGGACAGCGATGTTATTACCATGCCTAACTGGGAACATTGGGCAGCCGGCGCGGCTGTTTTCAGCGTCGTGTTGATGGGGTTGTTTTTATTTACCCGCAGCAGTATGAAATTGCCCGGTTTATTGTTTTTCGGCTTGATTGCCAATCTTGCGGCATCGACGATATTCTGGTCAGTGTCGATTGGAGCCCAGCAATACCAAACCAATATTACTATGGTATTTTGGGGTATTTTGATATTGATGCAGGTCATGGCGGCGATTATCTTGTTAATCGAAAGTTTGGAAATAGCCGAAGTCATCTGGCACCGGAAAACGGCCAGAACTTTCCAACCGCTTACGCCGTCTCCTGATTTTAAATATCCCAAGGTATCTTTGCATTTGCCGATCCATAACGAGCCGCCCGATATGGTGCGTATGACGCTGGAGGCTTTGGACCGGGTCGATTATCCTAACTTGGAAGTGTTGGTGATGGATAACAACACCAAGGATTCTGCGGTGTGGGAGCCGGTGAAAGCCGATTGCGAGCGTCTGGGACCCAAGTTCAGATTCTTCCATTTGGAAAACTGGCCCGGTTTTAAAGCCGGCGCGATTAATCATGCTCTTGAGCAAACGGCTCCCGATGCCGAGATTATCGCTGTTATCGACAGCGATTATATCCTGTCGCCCGATTGGCTTAACTGCATGGTGCCTTACTTCGACAATGAAAATGTCGCTTTTATCCAATCGCCCCAAGATTACCGGGACCGCGACCAAAGCGCTTTTAAGTCCTTTTGTTATTGGGAATACGCCGGATTTTTCAATATCGGCATGGTGCAAAGGAACGAATACAACGCCATTATCCAGCATGGCACGATGACTATGATCAGAAAATCCGCTTTATTGGAAGTGGGTAAATGGTCTGAATGGTGTATTTGCGAGGATAGCGAACTAGGCTTGCGTTTGTATGAAGCGGGCTATGATTCTGTTTACGTCAAAGATTCGTTTGGACGCGGGGTTATGCCCGATACCATGTCCGGCTACATGACTCAACGCTATCGTTGGGTTTACGGTGCGATGCAAATTATCAAGGCGCATTGGCGCAGCTTTTTGCCTTCTAAAGAGCCTAAGTTGACGCCGGCTCAGAAGTATTATTTTATCGCAGGGTGGTTGCCTTGGTTTTCAGACGCCTTGGCGTTGGTGTTTACCATGACTAGTTTGGTACTAACCGGCGTGATTCTTTACGATCCGATACATAGCGAGCTTCCGGCCAATGCCTTTTTATTGCCGACGGTAGGTATCTTCAGCTTTAAAATTATCCGGGGCTTATGGTTGTATCAGGCTCGTGTTCCTTGTTCCGTTTGGCAATCGTTAGGCGCATCGTTGTCAGGATTGGCCTTAACCCATACCGTCGCCAAAGGTACAATACAAGGCCTGTTTACCTCGGGTAAACCGTTTATGCGGACGCCAAAATTTGAGCAACACAGCGCCTTATTTGTCGGGCTGTTCACCATACGGCAGGAATTGCTGTTGTTAACCCTGTTAAGCGTGGCGATAGGGATGATGGCTTCTTTGGAACATTTCGACAATTTTAGCGGCAGGTTGTGGATAGCTATTCTTTCTGTGCAGGCAGTGCCTTATGTAGCGGCGTTGCTGACGGTATTGATCAGCATAGCGCCGGACTATAAGTCCGAGCCGATTGCCGAAAAGCCGGCTGCTAAGTCTAAGTCCAAGAAGAAAAAGTAGGCTTGATCGCCACGAACGATTGCAAGGATGCAGGCGATAGAGCGCCAACAGTAGGCGCTTTAGGTGAGGCATGGAGCCGTTGCCGAGACACGAAGACAAAACGTAAACCTTCGTGTCTTCGTGGTGAGTGAAGTCCTAACTTAAACAACTTTCATCATTATGCAGCGGATTGTTGATCCGTGTGCTGATCCCGGTAATCTGCATGTTGCGGTAGGCGTCGGCGGCTAAAAAGTCCGCTATCTCGACAGCTGCGGTGTTCTTGTCCAGCCAACGATGGTAATCATCGGGTGCAATAATAATCGGCATTCGGTCATGAATAGGCGCTATTTTGTCGTTGGCAGCGGTGGTAATGATAGTGCATGAATAAACCGTTTCCCGGTCATGTTCCCAGTGTTCCCATAAACCTCCAAAAGCGAATACTGCATTGTCCGGTTTGTGTATATGGTAAGGCTGTTTGCCTGTCTCGGTAGCCTGCCATTCGTAGAAACCGGTAGCGGGAATGAGGCAGCGTCGATGTCGGTAAGCATTTTTAAACGACGGTTTTTCAGTCAGGGTTTCCGCCCTGGCATTGATCAAGTGACTGGACATTGCGCGGTCTTTCGACCACGATGGAATCAATCCCCAGTGCAGATCAACGGCCCTGTTGCTGCCGTCTTCCAGTTGTATTATGGCGAGAATTTTTTGTCCTGGCGGAATGTTGTAGTCAGGATTGTGTACGGGTAAACTCAGTAACCTGAAATGATCCATAAGCTGCTGCCCGGTTGCGATTAAGTTATAACGTCCGCACATACATGCACTCCGAACTCATAAAATTGGAAAAAACCTTCAATCCGTCGATTCTAACAAAGATTGATGATCCGTTGCTTGGGCAATACCAAGTCGAACTGTGGATGAAGCGGGATGATTTGCTGCATCCTGTGATTTCCGGTAATAAATGGCGAAAGCTTAAATACAGTCTCGATCATGCCTTGTCGTTAGGCGCGGATACCCTCGTCAGTATGGGCGGCGCTTATTCCAATCATTTGCATGCTTTGGCTTACGCAGGCAAGGTGTTAGGATTAAAAACCGTCGGGCTTGTTCGTGGCGAGCAACCGGAAAAATTGACGCCGAGTTTGCTGGATATGAAAGCGTGGGGCATGGAGCTTAGATATGTATCCCGAGCCGATTACAGGCTGCTGAGGCAATATAAATACTGGCATGCGCCGCATCAGCTCCCGGCTGATTTGCGGCATACACACCATCCCTGGCAATATTTGTCCGGCTTGGAGCCCACGCAATACTGGCTGCCGGAAGGCGGGGCGCAGGCATTGGCGTTGCAAGGCGTAGCCGAATTGGTTGCCGAAATAGAAATTCCACACGATTGGCTTTGCGTACCCTGCGGAACCGGCGCGACTTTAGCGGGTATTATTGAAGCCGCTCCGGGGCAAGTGTCAGTGCTGGGTTTTGCGGCATTAAAGAATGCCGGCTTTTTAACGGCTGAAGTTGATGCCATGTTGTCACAATCCCGTAATAACTGGCAGATAAACTTGGATTACCATTTTGGCGGTTTCGCTAAAGTTAATACCGAATTAAACGCATTTATTAAAGACTTTGAATTAAAAACCACCCTTTCACTCGAACCTGTCTATACCGGCAAAATGATGTATGCCGTCTACGATTTAATCAAAAAACACTACTTCAAGCCCGGTGAACGTATTATTGCAGTACATACCGGCGGTTTGCAGGGAAAAAGAGGTTTTAGTTGATGAGTCGGTACAAACATAACATCCACTGATTTTGAATCTGAGCACAACATGGACATAAACGAAACAGAAGAGATCATCGATCTTCACAAACCGGAACTTTATATTAATCGTGAGCAGAGCCTGTTGGAGTTCAACAAGCGGGTTCTGGCGCAGGCGAAAGATGAAAAAGTGCCGCTGCTTGAGCGGCTTAATTATTTGTGTATTTCCTGTTCCAATCTTGACGAGTTTTTCGAGGTGCGCGTAGCCAGTGTTATTCAGATGGCGGCTATCGACCCAAAAGCTATCGGTTCGGACGGATTGACGCCTAATGATCAGCTGGAGTTGATTAACATTCATGCCCATCAATTGGTTGATGAGCAATATAAAGTCCTTAACGAGATTCTGATTCCGAAATTGGCTGAGGAAAATATCCGTTTTATTCGCCGTAAGGAGTGGACCGAAGCGCAGCACAAATGGCTGGAAGCCTATTTTAACGATGAGTTATTGCCGATTTTAACGCCGGTCGGGCTGGATTCCGCGCACCCTTTTCCGCGTATCCTCAACAAGAGTTTAAATTTTATTATTTCCTTGACCGGGAAAGATGCATTCGGCAGAAATAGCGGCCGGGCGATTTTACAAGCCCCGAGAGCCTTGCCGCGCATCATTCAACTGCCTGCCGAGGGAACGGGCAGCGGACCGGCGGATTTTGTATTTTTATCATCAATTATTCATGCCTTTATCGATCAATTATTCAATGGCATGAATGTTAAAGGTTGCTATCAATTCAGAGTCACCCGGAATAGCGATTTTTTTGTCGATGACGATGCCATTGACGATTTGTTGCTTGCGGTGGAAGGTGAGCTGGCGATGCGCAATTACGGCGATGAAGTTCGCCTGGAGATTGACGCCAAATGTCCGGATGAAACAGTCACGTTTTTACTGGATCGTTTTGAAATGACTCGCGATCGTTTGTTTTTGGTCGATGGTCCGGTCAATCTTAATAGGATTCAGGAAATTAATGGTTTGGTTGGACGGCCCGACCTTAAATTTCCTCCGTTTAAGCCCGCTGTGCCGCAACAGTTGGAGCGCAGTAAAGACATTTTTGCTGCGATTAGAAAGCACGATATTTTGCTGCATCACCCGTTTGAGTCCTTTTCGCCGGTCGTTGAGTTTATTCGTCAGGCGGCGGTTTCCCCCGAGGTGCTGGCTATCAAGCAAACGCTCTATCGGACCGGAGCCGATTCGCCTATCGTCAGCGCCTTAATCAAGGCGGCGAGAGCCGGCAAAGTGGTGACTGTGGTTATTGAGTTAAGGGCGCGATTCGACGAAAAAGCCAATATCGATTTGGCTTCTAAGTTACAAGAAGCCGCCGTGCATGTGGTTTACGGCGTGGTGGGTTATAAAACCCATGCCAAAATGTGTCTGGTATTAAGAAGGGAAGGTAAGCAATTACGTAACTACGTGCATTTGGGTACTGGGAACTATCACCCCAAAACGGCGCAGATTTATACGGATTACGGCTTGTTTTCCTGCGATAAAGAATTGGGCGAGGACGTCCGGCGCGTATTTGCCCAGCTGACCAGTTTGGGGAAAGTGACCAAGCTGAATAAATTATTGCAATCGCCGTTCACCTTGCATAGCGGGTTAATGGACAAGATTGAGAGGGAAATACTGCACGCCAAAAACGGTAAACCGGCAAAAATCATTATTCAAGTGAATGCTGTCGTTGAAGAGCAGTCCATTCGTGCCCTTTATCGCGCGTCACAAGCCGGCGTTGAGGTCAAGTTAATCGTTCGCGGCGTATGTTGCTTAAAACCCGGCGTTTTAGGCGTATCTGAAAATATAGAGGTGCGATCCATTATCGGGCGGTTCCTGGAACATGCGCGGGTTTATGCGTTTGAAAATGGCGGCGATAGGGAGGTTTACGCGTCCAGCGCCGATTTAATGAATCGCAATATGTTTCGGCGTGTCGAAATTTGTTTTCCGGTTGAAAACAAGAAATTGCAAACCCGGATTTTGCAGGATCTGAATTTGTATTTAAAAGATAACACTCAGGCTTGGCTCTTGCGGTCGGATGGCAGCTATCAACGCTTGCAAAAAGCCGATAATGAAGAACCGACTCAGGCTCAAACTGTGCTTATGCAGGAATTGCAATGACGAGGGTGTGCGAAATTGCCCAGCTAGGGGCTAAGATACTCAGACAAAAAGCGGAAGTCGTTGCCGATGTCTGTGATGCTGATGTTTTGCAAATCATCGAAGCCATGCAAAGCACGCTGGCAACGACTGCCGGGGTCGGTATTGCTGCGCCCCAGATCGGCCAATCAAAACGGATTATCATTGTTGCGTCGCGGCCTACGCCCCGTTATCCATCGGCGCCGCTGATGGAGCCGACGGTGATGATTAATCCTGATTTTGAGGTCTTGTCGGAAACCCAAGAAAAAAGCTGGGAAGGTTGCTTGAGTGTTCCGGGGATACGCGCGTTAGTGCCGAGGTATCGGGACATAATGATTCGTTATACGGATCAGCAGGGCGGCTTGGTGGAGTGGAAGCTAAGCGGCTTTGTGGCGAGAATTTTTCAGCATGAATTTGATCACCTGGAAGGCAAGACGTATCTGGACCGGGTTGAGAATAATGCGGATATTTTCTCGGAAAGCGAGTATCTCAAATTGGTTGACGGTATACATGTCTGATAATGAGTCCTGCGTCGCCTAAAAAGTAGCATGCTCTATCGCTCAAATTCTGGGGCTTGCAGCTACGGCATTCATGTAGATAGCGATAATCTATAAAAAACAAATGGACTATCACCTTATACACTTCTGTTGTTAAAAACCCGCTTATGGTATTATTGGCGGTTTTAACTACCTGGATTATTATAAATGGCAAAAGAAGATCAAATTGAAATGGAAGGGAAGGTGATTGACACGCTTCCTAATACTATGTTTCGCGTCGAACTGGAAAATGGTCATATTGTGACTGCACATATTTCAGGAAAAATGCGTAAGCATTACATCCGAATTCTTACCGGCGATAGTGTTAAAGTTGAAATGACCCCTTACGATTTAACCAAAGGTCGTATCACATTCCGTATGCGTTAATCCTGTATTAACAGGATTAACGCAAGTTCCTTGAATAGTTAGTACGGTATTAAAAGCCGGTCGCTGCGCTCTGCCGAATTAAAAATTGGCTTCAGGAACAATCAAATCAGCGCTTTCTATAGCGAAGTTCAGTTCATTATCCTTCACGTAAATTCGCACATGTCCACCGTGCGCCAATTCGCCAAACAGTAAGTCGTTAGCCAGAGGCTTTTTGATTTTCTCTTGGATGAGTCGCGCCATCGGCCTGGCTCCCATTTTTGGGTCGCAGCCGTTTTCGGCGAGCCATAGCCGGGCATCGGGATCCAATGCGAGCGTTACATGCTTGTCTGCCAGTAAGGCTTCCAATTCAAAGATGAATTTATCAACCACGTGCCCGACAATTGAAATATTCAATGGTTTAAATTGAATAATGGCGTCCAGACGGTTACGGAATTCAGGCGAAAAGCCTTTTTCGATAACCTTCATGCTGTCGGTGGCATGATCCTGGTGGGTGAAGCCGATAGAGGCGCGGCTGCCTTCTTCCGCTCCAGCATTGGTAGTCATTACCAGAATGATGTTACGGAAGTCCGCCTTGCGGCCGTTATTATCAGTCAATGAGCCGTGGTCCATAACCTGCAATAACAGGTTAAATACATCGGGATGGGCTTTTTCTAATTCGTCCAGCAGCAATACGGCATGAGGATGCTTGGTTACCTGTTCGGTTAATAAACCGCCCTGATCAAAGCCCACATAGCCTGGAGGCGCACCGATCAGTCTGGAAACGGTATGCCGCTCCATGTACTCTGACATGTCGAAGCGAATCAGTTCTACGCCTAATACCTTGGCCAGTTGCCGGGTTACTTCGGTTTTACCCACGCCTGTAGGACCCGCAAACAGGAATGAACCGATAGTCTTTTGAGTATCCCTTAGTCCCGCGCGGGATAATTTTATGGCCGATGCCAGTGCCGAAATCGCCTCGTCTTGACCAAAAACCAGCATTTTCAGGTTCTTTTCCAGATTGCCCAGCTTGTCGATGTCATTGGATGATACCGATTTTGCAGGCACTCTGGCTATTTTTGAGACTATGTCTTCTATCTCGGCAACGTCGATAAGTTGTTTGCGATCGGCTTCAGCGGTCATGCGCTGTTTTGCGCCTGCTTCATCGATAACATCAATCGCTTTATCGGGTAAATGCCGGTCGGTAATATAGCGATCCGATAATTCCGCCGCCACGCGTAATGCCTCGGACGAATATTTAACGTCATGATGTTCTTCAAAGCGTGACTTAAGCCCTTTTAGAATCAGGATGGTGTCTTCAACGGAAGGTTCAACCACGTCAACTTTTTGGAATCTCCGTGCCAGCGCATGGTCTTTTTCAAAGACGCCGCGATACTCCTGATAGGTGGTAGAGCCTATGCAGCGCAATTGGCCTGAAGCCAGTGCCGGTTTGATTAAATTGGACGCGTCCATTACCCCGCCGGAAGCCGAACCGGCCCCGATGATGGTGTGTATTTCATCAATAAACAGGATCGAATCCGGCTCTTTGTTGAGTTGAGTTAACAGCGCTTTAAGCCGTTTTTCAAAGTCACCCCGGTATTTGGTGCCGGCAACCAGTGCGCCCAAATCCAACGAATAAATCACGCTGTTCATCAGAACGTCCGGTACTTGCTCTTCAACAATGCGTTTTGCCAAACCTTCTGCGATAGCCGTTTTGCCGACACCCGCTTCACCGACCAGCAAAGGATTGTTTTTGCGGCGACGGCAAAGCGTCTGAATGGTGCGCTCAACCTCCAGGTCTCTGCCGATTAACGGGTCGATTCGCCCCTTCAAGGCTTCTTCATTGAGATTGGTGGTGTATTTATCCAGCGGACTGCCCGAAGCTTCGGCATCAGGATTGCCCGGTTCCGGTGACCGGCTATTGGATGAATCGTTTTCAGGATCAATTTTTGAAATGCCGTGAGCCAGATAATTGACCACATCCAGTCTTGAAATATCCTGCTTGTTTAACAGGTAAACCGCGTGGGAGTCCTGCTCGCTGAATAAGGCGACAAATAAATTGGCGCCGGAAACTTCCTTTTTGTCGGATGCCTGTACATGAAAAACAGCGCGTTGAAGCACCCGCTGGAATCCCAAAGTAGGTTGGGTTTCCCGCTGGATGCCCACTGGAATGAGCGATGTGGTTTCATCGATAAATTGCGTCAACTGGCCGCGTAGCGCCTTAATGTCGCAACCGCACGCTATCAGGATCGGCTGCGCAGACGCATTTTCGAGCAATGCCAGCAGCAAATGCTCAACCGTGATAAATTCATGCCGT
>DAINRH010000014.1:0-1364 GCA_036741905.1 Methylobacter sp.
TTGAGGTTTTAAGCGCGCGCGATGCGACCAAAGAATAAGAGCCGTTACATGAAAGCCAGGACGGCATCAATAATAACTTCCGCTTATGGTTCCCACGCAGAGCGCTCGTCTTTATACGCAAGTGTTTACGAGACACCGTCTTCTGGCAGGGATGCCGGAATTCTCGTTCCCACGCGCCGCGTGGGAACGAGGTGTGCTTGAACATTTGCGTATAAAGACGAGCGCAGAGCGCGAGGGAACGACGCGTTTATGTTTCGGGAAGTTATTACCGCCCATATCCTTACATCCTTCCTAAAAGATAGACCCCGCCATGATATTCACTAATTCAAAGCTTATTTTTATCGCAATGCTGGCGGTTTTATCGACTGGCTGCGCATCGCATTCGGCCGGTCCGGGGTGTGCTCCTGTCAGCAGCAATTATCCTGATACGGGTAAACGCGAGCCGGAATATTACCGGGTAAAAAAAGACGATACCTTGTACGCAATATCGCTACTGTTTGATCTGGATTATGGGCAATTAGCGCGATGGAACCAGATCACTCCGCCTTCTTATACGATCAGAGTCGGTCAAAAAATAAGACTTTCCGACCCGGCGTGGGAAAACAATCCCAGCCAAGCTCAGATGGATGCCGGAGGCGCGGCCCCAAGGACCGGGACAGCGGAACGGCGCTCAAGAGCAAAATAGTCGTATCGAGGTAAAGCAAAAAGCGTAGCCCGCGAAAAAAACGGGCTTTATTTTACAGCGCGTCATCCCGGCAGTCCTAAATCTTGCGTTAGCCGAGAATGCAGACCTTGCAGGTTTTTAAAATCTGCAAGGCCTAATTTGCAACGTTTCGAGCGGAGCAATATTTCGGTTCAATAGGTATTTTCACGCATGGTGCAAATAATGGGTTTCCTATAATCTGGACTTGTTGTTATTTTTCGAACCGATTTATTTAAGCATAAAAGGAATGTTTTCAGTATGCCTGACGGGGTCTTATGGGTTAGCTTTCCGGTTGAGTCGGTTTTAAGTACGGGACGACTTTTCCATGATCCTTTAAGCATTTGTCATGACGGCGGTTTGCGGACAAGACAGACTGAAACAGCCGATTCGCATGGCTTGATAACGACTCCGGTTATCGGCTTAACCCTTTTGCAACTACCGGCCCTATTAAATTTTGCGTGAAAACACATTCTTCCGATATTAATAAACAAAGTGTCAGCGCCGTAAAATGGAGCGCACTTGGAAGCATCGCCCAATACGGCTTATCGCTGGGTGCGCAGATTGTATTGGCTAGAATCCTTGGGCCGGAGAACTACGGGTTATTTGCCATCGGCACGATAGTGCTGACGTTCAGCAGTTTTTTTTCCAATTTCGGCTTTGC
>DAINRH010000014.1:1464-32920 GCA_036741905.1 Methylobacter sp.
CTTGATTTTCGCTGGATTAATATTATTCAAATTATCAGCTACAGCATCGGCTATCTCGGCGTCGGCATCCCGTTTGCGTATCAGGGCGGCGGTGTTTGGGCGCTGGTTGCCGCCTGGATTACCCAGTCTTTTACGATGATGGTGATGACCTTTATTCGCTATCCGCACAGCGTAAAACCTTTATTCTGGTATAGCGGCGCTAAGGCCATGTCAGGGGTGGGCATAACGGTATTCGTCACCAATCTCTGCAATTGGCTACTCATCAATATAGACCGTATTTTATTAGGACGCTTTCTCGATTCTCACGCAGTAGGCCTATACACCGTGAGCTATAACCTCGCTAATACGCCCAACAATCTGCTTATCGGGGCCTTTCAACCGGCATTTCTTACTGCCGGCGCCCGCCTGCAATCGGAGCCGGAGCGGTTGCGCCGCGCTTACCTGCCGGTTATTGCGACGGTGTGGATACTGATTGCCCCGCTCTTCGTGCTGTTTGCGATGATTGCCGAGCATTTAGTCGGTTTTTTATACGGCGCGGCCTGGAAATCGTCGGCGACGGTATTGGCTATTTTGGCGCTAAGCATGCCCGCCTACATCACTTGGGCCATGTCCACGCCGATTTTGTGGAACACCGGCCGGAAACATTATGAGAGCTTATTGCAATTACCGATTCTGGCCGTTGCAGGATATGCCTTCTATAGCTTCGCCAACAAAGGCATTGTGATCGTTGCCTTGATCGCCGGCGGCGTTCTTTTCCTTCGGGCGGTGGCGATTACTACCGCGGCGTGCCGTCGCTTAAGTATTTCCGTGCTGGACCTATTGCCGCTTGCCGGGCGCGGGATTGTCATGATGAGCATCGCCGCAGCCGGGACCTTTAGCGGCATTAAACTCGGCGTTGCCGCAAGCGTTTATGCCGACACTCAACTGAGTCTTATTATTTATGCGTTGACCGGCATTAACATGAATTTTACGGCAATCGCCGCCCATTTATTGCCGTTGCTGGGCGGGGTTTTTATAGGGGGCATTATTTTATTAGCGATCGTATTCATTTTTCCCCGCTTGTTGGGCCATGAGGTAGTTGGGATGTTAGGCCGATTTAGCGGTCGACTGTCTCGCGCAGCAGGCGATCGCGCCGAACCCGAATCAAGCAAATTAGTGGCGTTGGCGGAAAATGACTGAGTTTTTGCTAGCTCCGCTAGGGTTCTTGACGGCATTTTCGGCGGCCGTCGGCGCAATATTTTGCTTGATGAAACTGTTGCAGATGCTCCGTAACCAGGAAAGCGCCTACTTGCCGTATATTTTTTATAGCTCGACCCTGGTTTCTATACTCACCCACATCGCCACAGGGCGAAACCTGTTTGCGCAAAGCCTGCTAGGGGCCACCGAGCTTAGCGATAACAGTTTGAGCTTTCCTCCCTATTATTTATGGATCAGCCGTGCCAATACGACATTTATTCTTTTTGTCGCCTGCCAATGGCTGGTCAGCCGCTTAATGCGTTACGGGACCAAACCCGACACACCGGCGCTGCTGATCGGCGCATTCTTGTTTTTATATGTTACCAACGTGCTCACCCCGGCATTATTCAGCGCTCATCCGTCGTTCGATCACAAATATGTGTACTTAAGCTTATTGGGGGTTGCCTCGCTGTTCGCCCAAGACAACGAAGACGCCGCCATCCGTGCCGCGCGTAATTCCCTTTATATTTTTCTGCTGGTCAGCGCCGCCTGCATACCTTGGAATCCCGGCTTAGTGTTGAGCGACAATTATCTCGAAGGCGTTATTCCGGGATTAACTTATCGTTATGCGGGATTGGCTAATCACGCCAATTCTTTGGGTCCCATTATCGTGTTATTCCTGCTTTGCTTATACAGTAAGCCTTATGCCCGCCGTTGGATCAATTTCCTGGGCTGGATACTCGGCTATTCGAGCCTGGTGTTGGCTCAGTCGAAAACCAGTTGGATCGGTTTTATTATGTGCATGTGCTGCATGGGATATTTCAAATACGGCGATTTTTTTAAACGACGCCTTTTCGATGCCAAGAATCCTGTTCTATCGGCTATTTTTATTGTTACGGCAATGATAACCGTCAGTGTCGTGTCGGCGGTGATTATGTTGAGCGACATAGAAGGCGAAATTAATGCGTTTTTTTCCACGCGCGCGGGTGCAGAGCTGACGACCATGACCGGGCGAACTCCGATATGGGAAGTCGCGCTCAGCGAATGGCGCAATAGTCCGCTTTTCGGCTATGGATTAACCCTCTGGGATGCCGCCCATCAAACCAAAATCGGCATGCCTTGGGCATTCGACGCGCATAACCAGTTTATTCAAACGCTTGCCAGCGCCGGGCTGGCGGGGGCGACGGGGTTAGTAATCTATGTGGCGACATTATTCTGGTTTACGCTGAAAACGGCCAAATCGAGCCGAGGCTTAACGCTTGCCATTTTCTTGATGATTTTCAGTCGATCAATCACCGAAGTGCCGTTACCGATATTCGGTTTCGATTTCAATTCGCTCACCCATATCTTGCTGTTGATGATTATTGGCGCGCAATTCAAATATAGGCGCAGCGAAAAAACCAACCGGATGGTACTGGCGGCTTATCCCAAACCTGCTATCTACAGAGGTCATATCTGATGTTTTGCTCAATCATTATTCCTTTGTACAACAAGGCAAACTTTATTGCCGATGCCATTCAATCGGTGCTGAATCAAAGTTATCAGCATTTCGAAGTGATTGTGGTCGATGACGGTTCGATTGACGATAGCGCGTCGCGCGTCCGAGCCATTGACGATCCGCGGATTAAACTGATTCAACAACCCAACCGCGGCGTTTCGTGTGCGAGAAACCAGGGTATCGAACTCGCCAAAGGCGATTTGGTGTGTTTTTTGGATGCCGATGACTGGTATTTGCCGATGTATCTGGAAACAGTGGTTTCGATGGCAATGCGTTATCCGGAAATCATATTTTTTGCCTCGGGCTATAAAAATATTAACGCAATGAATATGGATAGAGACAGTATGTCCTGGGACCCTGGCGATACCGATACGGTCGAGATCATTGACGACTTTTTCTATCGTTGGCGTCGATACGGCCCGTTCTTCGGAACCTGTTCAGTCGCCGTTCGCCATGCCGATCTTCGCCGATTCAAGCCTTATTTTCCGCCGGGGGAGCAATGGGCTGAAGATCATGACCTCTGGTTTAGGTTAGCCGAGAAGTCGAGTCTCGCGTATTGCCCGGCGCCGCTGGTGGCTTATAGAAAGGAAGTGGACGGCAGTCTTTGCGCAATCAATGAGTCGCGGTCATTATTGCCCGCCTATATTCGCCTTGAACAACGCGCACTGGATCGGCAACTGCCGGACAGTCTTCGCTATTCCGCGCTGAGATTAGTGGCCGAGACGAAAATCACGGTGGTGCGGAGATTATTAATGAACGGCCAACGTTACGATGCTTTGTTGCAACTCTTAAATACGGGGCGGGGCATGGTCTCAAGGCGATGGTGGGTAAGCTTGATGATGTGCCTGGCGGGGCCCGCGGCCTGGGTTAATCGCTGGGAAAATTGGCGGCTGCAACGAACCCGCGATTGGTGACATGCGCTATGTGTAAGTCATTTTGGATAGTGCGTCCCGGCCTGGACTGAGGCGCTTGTTAAACCCTAACGGCAATCGGAGTAATCGAGTATGCGTATTACCTTAATAGCAATGCATTTTGCCGAGTACGCTTGCCGCCTTGCGGAAGCGCTGGCTCAAGAACACGAAGTTCAGCTGTTGCTGGGTGAAGCGAATGCGGCGTCCGAACTTGAAGAGGAGTTCGAACGCTACCGTTCCATTCCGCAGTTGACCCTGGTAACGCTGCCCCATAGCAGGTCGCCGCTCCGTTGGCTGCGCAATGCCGTCCGTTTGGCTGGGGAAGTGCAACGTTTCAAACCGGATGTCGTTCATCAACAAGAGCATACGCGGGACTATGAGGTTGCCGCATTGCTTTATCTGAGTCGATTGTTCCCTTTTGTCCTGACCGTGCATGATCCGCAGCCGCATTCGGGCGAGGATGCGCGGCAGCACAACTTTAGTCGGCACAGTCTTTACAAAGGGCTGTTGCGTAAGCGTTGCGACGCCGCCGTCACCCACGGAAACCTATTGTGCGAACAGATGGTTTCGGTAGCGCCCTGGCTTGCCGGGCGCGTGGCCAATATTCCGCATGGGCCGTTAGGCCCGCTGGCAATACCGGAACAGGCCCCGGATTCCGGGGCGCTGCTTTTCTTCGGCCGCATCAATGCATACAAGGGACTGCGTTATTTCGTCGATGCCGTTTTGCAGTTGCGGGCGAAAGGACTTTGCGTCAACGGCGTAATCGCCGGGCGCGGAGGCGATCTTGCGGCCAATCGAGCCGTTATCGAGGCGCATGATTGTTTCGAATTGCATGACGAATTTGTATCGCGGGCAAAAGTGCAGCGGTTATTTACCCGCGCCCAACTGGTGGTCATGCCCTACATCGATGCCACCCAGAGCGGCGTGGCCGCGATGGCTATCGGCTTTGGTCGGCCGGTGGTGGCGACACGGGTTGGCGCGCTTCCGGAAATGGTATTGGAGGGTTATACCGGCTTACTGGTGCCGCCCCGCGATTCGGCCGCGTTGGCCGACGCGATCGAGTCCTTGCTCTTAGACCCCGGCCGATATGCTCTGTTGGCCGACAATGTCCGGGCGACAGGCACGCAGGGGGCTTTCAGTTGGCAAAGCATCGCCGGCGCCACCGCTGCGGTCTACTCCGAAGCGATAGCGCGTCGCCAGGGACTCCGGCAATAATAATTTCCACTGTCTGCGCTCATCGTCATACACAAGCATCTGCGAGCAGTCCCAATCTCGGTGGTAGGCGGAAAGCAGGCCGATATACAGACCTTCCAGGTTTTTAAAACCTGGAAGGTCTAACGGGCAACGTTCCTCCGAGCGGGACGATGTGTGGGAGCGGCTTTAGCCGCGACAATCGCGGCTAAAGCCGCTCCCACACATGCCGGAACAAAGCCTGCACTCCATCGACAATAAATACCGGAATACCTACCGATTTTGGGTAACGCCTGAGTATTTATACCAATACCCAATAGATAGAAAGCCGTTAATAATAACTACCAACAACGTAGCAGGATATGCGCTCACTCTTTGGTTTTGAGCGCAAAGATTCGTTCCGCTACAGACGCTCAGCGTCATGGCGTTAATAAACGTTACCGCTTGGGTTATCGGTGTCTTTACGCCAAGCAGGACTATTTAAACCCGGCACCGGCGTCTGTCGCCAATGCATAACGTCCACCTATATCCCGGTGGTAGGAAAAAGTCAGCAAAGCGCATGATGCATATTGATAGGCCGGCACGGCTTTAAGCTATCTATTTAATAACAAAAAGCAGACATATTGAGGACGTTTCATTATGCAAAACATTCAACAAGAGAATGACGGCATTTCCCCGTTAAAGGGCCATTGCTCCGGAGCTATGACCGGGATGGTTTCTCTGGCCGCCTGTGTACTGATATTGTTGGCCTTAATTAACGGCGGCCGGACAGCACAGGCCGCAACGGCGGTTCGGCCGACGCTGGATCTCAAACTGGCCGGGCCGCAGACCGGACGCGCGGGGCGAGCGCTCACCGGAATTAGAGTCAGTCTTATCAACCCTGGCGTTGCAGCGGAAAATGCGCGGCTGCGTCTTATGATCCATGACGGAGCCGATCGCGATCTGGAGGCCGACGATATTAAGATCGAGGTGAGGGAGGGCAAATCATGGCGCGCCGTTCCCCTTGAACCGCTGGATGGCGGCGCTATGGCCGCTATCGGCTCCGAGGGATCGGGGCACGAAGAGCGCCACCAACCCGGAGGTTTCACAATCCCGGCTAATTGGAACAAGTTATGGCAACTACGGCTTACCTTTCAATTGCCCGGCGTTTATAAATTGGTCGTCGCGGTCTCGCCCGACAACGGCCAGACCCATTTGGCTCCACCGGCCACGATAATCTTGGAAGCGCTGTGATGAAGGCCGTGAAGAGCGTATTGTCGATAACGGAACTATTCAGGCGAGCGCGAGACCGTCGGTTGCCGCGGTTTAGCGGAATGCTGGCGATCGGCTTTCTGTCGACGATAATGGCGATGCCGTCAGTCGAAGCCGCGGCAAGGACCATCGTGTCGTTGACATTCGACGACGGCTTAAGGGAGTCTGCCGCGATTCAACCGCTGCTTAACAGCGCCCTGAAAGCCACGTTCTATGTCAACTCCAATCGGATACGTCTTTCGGGGTCCATAGACAACAATGACTACCTGACTAAAGGCGAACTCGATACGCTGTTTAACAACGGCCATGAAATCGGCGGACACACCATTGACCATGCCGACCTTGCCACGCTTAGCGACGCCGCCCAGCGGCAAGCTATCTGCGACGATCTGGTAACGCTCCGCGGCTGGTACGGCGACAGCGTTTATTCTTTCGCATATCCGTACTCATCGACCGGGCCGACCACCCAAAGTCTTATTGTCGAAGGCTGTCCCGGTACTTACGGGCCTTTGAATAGGCCGATCGGTCGATACGACAGTGCGCGAGCGGTCGGCGGCGCGGGATGCCAGGCTTGTCCCCTGACAGAGTCGTTACCGCCGACCAACCCTTATTACATCGCAACCGTAGGCTCGGTGGTGTCTACGACTACGCTTGCCGAAATGCAAAACTATGTGACCCAGGCGGAAGCCAATTCCGGAGGGTGGGTGATATTCAATTTTCATTCTGTGTGTAATGGCTGCGATACCTATGCGGTGACGCAGGGAACCTTGAGTAATTTATTGACATGGTTAAGCGCCCGCGAACCGCAAGGCACCTACGTAAGAACCGTTCATCAAGTCATGTCGGGGGATTACCCGCCGTCTCCACCGCCGCCGCCATTAGGTCCCAACCTGTTGATCAATCCCTCGCTTGAGGCGCTCGGCACTAATAATCAACCCGATTGCTGGGTGCGCGATAGCTGGGGGACTAACGCCGCAACATGGACGCGCAGCAGCGATGCTTTTAGCGGAAGTTTTGCGCAAACAGTTCAGATGACCGCTTATACCAACGGCGACCGTAAGTTGGTGCCGACGTTTGATGCAGGCCAGTCAGCAGGCGGCTGCGCGCCTCCGGTGGAAGCGGGCGCGACTTATCAAATCAGCGCTCATTACAAGTCCACCGCCGGTTCGACCGTTGTGCTGTTCTACCTCGACGCCAACGGCGCGTGGCAGTACTGGCGGGACGGACCGGTATTGCCGGCGTCCGCCGATTGGACCCAGATGACCCATAATTCAGGGACGCTGCCGACCGGCGCCAGCGCCATGAGTTTTGGTATCGCCCTGGCCGGTATCGGCACGCTGACAACAGATGAATATTCAATGGCGAGGATTTTGGATACGCCGCCTCCCGTGAATACAGCGCCCGCATTTACAGGCGGCGCTACCACCTTGACAGTGGCAGCGAACAGTCCGGCGCTGGATTTGAAAGCCAACCTGCATGTCAGCGATATCGACATCGGTCAGACCGAAACCTGGAGCGCAAGCACTGCTCCCGCTCACGGCACCCTGGTTATTACAGCTGCCACGGCCAACTCCGGCAGTATCAACATAACGCCCGGCGGCACGCTGACCTACCAACCGTCGGCCGGTTATAGCGGTCCCGACAGCTTTTCGGTGCGGGTCAGCGACGGCAGCGCCAGCGCGATTCGCACTTTCGCGGTGACGGTTGCGCCGCCTGCGAATACCGCGCCCGTCTTCACCGGCGGAACCACGACCTTGACAATGGCGGCGAATAGTCCGGCACAGGATTTGAAAGCCAACCTGCATGTCAGCGACATTGACATCGGCCAGACCGAAACCTGGAGCGCAAGCGCGGCTCCTGCTCACGGCACTCTGGTTATTACGGGCGCCACGGCCGGTTCAGGCAGTATCAATATAACGCCCGGCGGCACGCTGACCTACCAACCGCTGGCCGGTTATAGCGGTTCCGACAGTTTTACGGTGCAGGTCAGCGACGGCAGCGCCAGCGCCAGCCGTACTTTCGCGGTGACGGTGACTGCGCCGCCTGCGAATACCGCGCCTACCTTCACCGGCGGAACCACAATCCTGACAATGGCCGTCAACAGTCCGGCGCTGGATTTGAAGGCCAACCTGCATGTCAGCGATATTGACATCGGTCAAACCGAAACCTGGAGCGCAAGCGCGGCTCCCGCTCACGGCACCCTGATAATCACCGCTGCCACGGCCGGTTCAGGCAGTACCGATATAACGCCCGGCGGCACGCTGACCTATCAACCGCTGGCCGGTTATACCGGCTCCGACAGCTTTACGGTGCAGGTCAGCGACGGCAGCGACAGCGCCAGTCGCACTTTCGCGGTGACGGTAAGTACGGCTCCCAATCTGGTTACCAATGCCTCGCTTGAATTGGATCAGGACGCTAATAGTCAACCCGATTGTTGGCAACGGGGCGGCTGGGGAACTAACACGGCGACCTGGACGCGCAGCAGCGATGCTTTTAGCGGAAGTTTCGCCCAAGCGCTTCAGATTAGCGCCTATACCAACGGCGATCGCAAGCTATTGCCGACGCTCGATGCCGGTCAGATAGCAGGCGGCTGCGCGCCTTCGGTGGACGCTAATGGGGTCTATCGACTTAGCGCCTATTACAAGTCCACCGTTACCGCGACCGTACTGCTGTTCTACCTCGATGCTAACGGTGTTTGGCAGTACTGGCGGGACGGGCCGACATTACCGGCGTCCAATGCGTGGGTTCAGATGGTTCATGACACAGGGGTATTGCCGGTCGGAGCTAGAGCCCTGAGTTTCGGCATCGGCCTGAGCAGGATCGGTACGCTTACTACGGATGAATACTCAATGGTGAGGGTTAATTGAATCGGCGATGGCGGGGCTTTTCCCTATTTATGAAATACGGTAAGCCAGCGAAGTTATTTTTTTCAACAACTTGTTAAAGAGGCGATTGCCCGTTTCTGTGTTCGAAAATGCAGGGTTGCAGGGCAAGGCCAACAAATACGGAGGTTCATCTCTATGAGTATAAGCAAAGAAAAAACACGGGTTCTTTATATCATTAGCGGCGAGCTTTTCGCCGGTGCCGAGCGAGTGCAGGATTTGCTGGCATTGCGTTTGCCTCATTACGGCTACGAGGTGGGATTTGTCTGCTTGAAGCAGGGTAAGTTCCCGTCGTGCCGGGCTTCCGCCGTGCCCTTGTTCGAGCTGCCGATGCGGTCGAAATTCGATCTGGCGCCTGCCTGGGAGATTGCGCGGATCGTCAAGCGCGACGGCTACGCCTTATTGCATAGCCACAGTCCGCGCGCCGCCATGGTGGGACGGCTAGCCGCCTGGTTGGCAGGCGTTCCTATGGTGCATCACATCCACAGCCCTACGGCGCGAGATACCGAATGCAGCTGGCGTAATCGAATAAATACGGTCATGGAACGGGTGAGTCTGGTTGGCGTCGCGAAGCTGATAGCGGTTTCGCAAAGCCTTAACCGGTATCTAAGATCGCAAGGTTGGTCGGCGCAAAAGATAGTTACGGTAGCCAACGGCGTACCCACATCCGGCCCCTTGCCGGATCGGCCGGAGCCCGGTCCTGAATGGGTGATCGGTTGCGTGGCATTGTTTCGGCCGCGCAAGGGCCTGGAGGTGTTGATCGAGACCTTGGCCAAGTTGCAGCAAGCGGGACGATCCGTGCGCCTGCGTGCGGTCGGCGCTTTTGAAACGACTGCTTATGAGACGGCTATCAAGGCGTTAGCCCTGCGTTTGGGGGTACAGGATGCAATCGACTGGGTCGGCTTTACCCAGGATGTAAATGCGGAGTTCGCCAAAATGGATGTGTTTGCCTTGCCCAGTCTGTTTGGCGAAGGCATGCCGATGGTGATTCTGGAAGCCATGGCCTCCGGCGTTCCGGTGGTGGCGTCTGATGTGGAAGGTATTGCAGAGGTGCTTGACCACGGACACTCCGGTTTGGTGGTGCCTGCCGGCGACGCGGACAGCCTGACCGCTGCGCTGGCCGATCTGATGGGCGGCAAGTACGATTGGAAAATCATGCGCAAGGATGCCTACCGGATTCAAACGGAACGCTTCTCGGATCGCTGCATGGCCGAGGGCGTGGCTCGCGTGTACAACGGGACCATCGGTATGAATACGGCGCAAGATCGTAGCCGTGCCTATTCCGTCATTTCCCAATTAGATCAGTCAGGAAGGATGTAAATCATGAAAAAAATATTAGCTGTTGCCTCTGCCGGCGGGCACTGGACTGAGATGCTGCTGCTGAAAGAAGCATTTGCAGACCATGATGTTGCGTTTGTCTGCACGATGGAAATGTACCGCTCGGAAGTCGCTCCGCACCGATTCTACGCCATTCCCGGCGTGAGCCGCTTGCGTAAGCGCTCGATTGCGGTTTCGATTGCAAAACTACTGATTATTCTTGTTAAGGAGAAGCCGGATATTGTCATTACCACCGGTTCGGCACCCGGCTTGCTGGCGATTTTTTTCGGCAAAATGCTGGGTGCGCGAACACTGTGGATCGACAGCATCGCCAGCGTAGAACATTTGTCCTTCTCCGGGCGAATGGCTAAGAAATGCGCCGATCTGTGGCTAACGCAATGGCCTCATTTGGCCGATGCCGTCAATGGGCCCAGTTATCGGGGGAGTGTGCTATGAAAGTGTTTATGACCGTGGGATCGATGTTGCCGTTCGACCGCTTGGTGCGGGCAATGGATAGCTGGGCGAAGGCGCATCCCGAGGCTCAGGTTTTTGCTCAAATCGGCGAGACCCGGTTGCGACCCATGAATATGGACTACGCCCCGATGATTAGTCCGGCCGAATATCGGCGTCACTTCATCGACTCCGACGTCGTGGTTTCGCATGTGGGCATGGGTACTGTGATTAGCGCATCCGAGTTTTGCAAGCCGCTGGTGATGCTGCCGCGTCGGGCGGAACTGAAGGAGCATACCAACAACCATCAGTTTGAAACGGCCAAATGGCTGGAAGGGCGCTCAGGGCTTGATATTGTCTATTCAGAGCGCGAATTGGCGGGAGCCATCGCTAACAGTATCGGAGCGGACCTGGGTTCGACTATCGATACCGGAACCCGAGGCAAGCTGATCGATACCCTGCGCCAATTTATCTTGAATTGAATTTTTTTAAATGTATGAGGGATGGTTATGAAGCTGCGTGTCGCTTTAATTGGACTTGGCAAAATGGGACTTTCCCACTATGCCATCATTAATTCTCACCCGGATGTTACGCTTGCGGCGATTTGCGACACCTCGGGTTATGTATTGGACGTGCTGAACAAATATGTCGGCATTAAGTGCTATACCGACTACCGAAAAATGCTCGACGAAGAAAGGCCGGATGCGGTATTTATTGCGACGCCTTCGCGCTTTCATGGCGAGATGGTGAAAGCGGCCCTGGACCGGGACTGTCATGTTTTTTGCGAAAAGCCGTTCTGTCTCGATGTAGAGGAGGGCCAGCGCCTGGCGGCACTGGCCGAGAGCAAAGGGCTGGTCAATCAGGTCGGCTACCACTATCGCTTCGTGGGCGCGTTTCAAGAGGTGAAACGCCTGGTGGACGCCGATGTTCTCGGCCGTATCCATCATCTACAGGTTGAGGCTTACGGTCCCGTGGTACTTAAGCCGAAGGGCTCCACTTGGCGTACGTCCAAGCAGGAAGGCGGCGGTTGCCTGTACGATTACGCTTGTCACGGTATCGATCTGGTCAATTACATCGTCGGGCCGCCCGATGCAGTGGGGGGGACGGTGTTGAATAAAGTGTTCTCGCGCGATGTCGAAGACGAGGTGTACTCGACGTTCTTTTACGCGGACGGCAAGACCGGACAGATTGCGTCAAACTGGAGCGACGAGAGTAACCGGAAGATGTCTACCACGCTGACGATTTGGGGAACAAACGGCAAGATTGCGGCAGATCGGCAGGCGCTACAGGTGTATCTGCGCGATGGCCCGAACGAAGCGCTAAAGCTTAATAAGGGTTGGAACACCCGCTACACCACGGAGTTGACCGAAGAGGTCTGGTATTATTTGCGCGGCGAGGAATATTCCTCGCAAATCGATCACTTTGTGCAGTGCGTTAAGGCGGGCCGCTGCGATACCCGAAGCACTTTTCGCTCGGCCGCGGCCACCGATCGGGTGGCCGCGATGCTGATCAAGGACGCGGACAGTAGTCATGTCGATGCGTCGGCTTTGACTAGACCTTTGCCTCTACCCGAGAAGCAAAGCGCCGGGCGGGGCATTTATCAAAAACTGACTGAATTGAATGACGGTCGGTCGTTTTTTAAATCAGGCCATAGATAAAGGAGTTGAATGTGGAAAGAATATTATTTGGCGACAACCAGTTCTTCGGCGTGAACCATCTGTCGGAGGAAAAAGCCCGCGCCCAGGCCGTCAAGTTTCAGGACATCAACGCCGTTATCGATGTTTTGGATGCCGCCTACGACGAGGGTATCAAGGTATTCATGTGTACGACGCATGAACGTATCGGCGAAGTCTGCGAGCATATGCGCGCCGATCCGCAGCGTTACCGGGATTATCAGTTCTATCCCTGCATGCCTTATGCGCACAAGTACGCCAATGCCGTAACGGAGCTGGGTATTTTAGACGCGCTTAAGGGCTTTCTTCCCGAGCAAGGGGCATTCAATGCCATGGTCAAGGGCGGGATGGCGTTGGCGAATAAAGATGTCGAAGCTATCGGCCAGTTGCTTATTGATGCGGAGATGAAGATGTTTCAAGGCTTGCAGACGCCGGTCATCTTCCTGCAAAACGTGGTGACAGATTTATTGCTTGGTCTGGGATTCAAAGAGGCGTTGCGCATCTTTGCCGACCATGTGAAAAACAAGTACAACGCAGAACCCGGCTTTATTACTATGAATATGCCCAAATTGCTGGATGTATTGGAAGAGTTGGGTATCGACAATCCTATCGTCTGTTCGAATATCAATAAAATAGGCTTTAGGATGTGCGGGGGAATCGAGGCTTACGAAAACGCTATAGCAACGCGGAAGTTTCGACCGGTTGCGATGTCGGTTTTTGCTTCCGGCGCCATTGCCCCAAAGGAGGCTTTGGAGTACGTCTGCACGCAGAAAAAAATCGAGTCTATCGTGTTCGGCGCGTCCGGTCGCGGGAATATTCGGCAGACGAAGCAATTAATCGAGCAATTGCTGCCTGCCGAATGAGAGCCGTTTAAAAAATGCGGCGATTGAGTAGAGGCAAGAAATACTGCGGTTGCCTGCCTTGGCCGCCTCTATCCTTATTGCACTTGGAGGTTAAAGCGGTTTTTTCTTACCATCTTGTTTTGAAGCTGGAGACAGGCGACGTGTAAGTAGCGCCATTCTTGTCTTTAGCAACGATTTTATAGTAGTAGGTGTAACCGTCCCATAAATAGTTAAGCTTCATTGAATGACTGGTCGTCAGCGCGTCATAACTCCACGATGAGTCGAGACTGGTGCTTCTACCGTAATAAACAACAGCGTTGGACGGGAGATTGGTCGTCCAGTTAATAACAGCATCGTGCAAGTTTATGTTACTTACATAGTAGGCGCTTATGCTCAGATTGGACGATGCCGCCGGTGTCTGAACGGTAGCCGTGTTGCTTGCTGCTGAAAGATTACCGGCAGCATCGTAGGCTTTGGTCGTGTAGTTGTAACTCGTTCCGCCTGCCACGGAGCTGTCGGTAAAGCCGGCTACGGAGCTGCTGCCGACTTCTGCGCCGTTTCTGTAGATTTTGTAACCGCTAACACCCACATTGTCGGTTGACGCTTTCCATGTAAGATTGACTTTTGACGCATCGGGAGCGCTTGCCGCAAGGGTAGCGGGAGCCGATGGCGCAGTCGTGTCGGCGCTGGGCGATGGCGTATTTTGAGGAGGGGTTGATGATGAACCGTACTCAAAAGCACCGATGTCGACTTGTCCGCCCTGCGGTCTTGCGTTTAAATCAAAGTCTGTCGTTGGCGCACTGGTTGTGGTTCCGGTGTTGATCGCGGGAGACGACGATTGCAGATGAAAGTTGCTGTTAACGGCATCCGCGAACAGGGGATTGCCGGCGACAGCGCTTGTTCCTGCCGCTGAACCGCCTTCGAACAGATTGTTGCTGATCGTGGTGCCGGACGACGCCTGGATATTAAACGCTTTGGCCTGGCTGATTACGTTATTCCGGACCAGAATGCCGCTGTTCTGCGAGCCCTGAATACCGATACCGCCGCCGCTTCTGAAGCCGCATTTGTAAGCGGTATTGTTGTATATCGAAATGTTGGTGAATTTAGGCTCGCTATATCCGGACTCAGTCCAGTTGGCTAGAAAAACGCCCGATCCGGCCAAGTTATAGAGAATGTTGTTGTATATCTTGACGTTGCTGATATTACCGCTACGTTCCCCGCCGAGCCTGATACCGTCTTCCCCTGCGCCTGAAGCGGCCGATTTCGAATTGAAAACGGTGTTTCTATAAATCTCGATAGTGTCGGCGGGGGTGTCCCAGCCGTCCACGTAAATGCCTATTCTGGACATATTGTAGACGGTATTGCCGAATATCTTGCCGTTGGTCGCGCCAACTTTGGCATCGATTCCTTCCATGTTGCCTTCGTGAATGCGATTGTTGCTGACGGCGAAGTTATTGGTCGAAACCATCGAGATACTTTCTTGAGAGAAACCGGTATTAGCGTTGACGATCTCATTGCCGTCAACCGTTACGGTATCGCTGCTTATCGCATATACGCCCGAGTAAGCGGTGCTGTTGGTGTAGTTATTGAGAACCCGCACATTAGTCGAATTGTTCATATACACGCCAAACCCTGGCGAATTGATAAAACGCAGGCCGGAAACTTGTATGTAGTGGCGGTTAGAGAGAGAGAATACGCCGCTCCAATTGCCATTGTTGAGTCCTCCTGAGCCGTCGACGGTTACCGTTTCGCCGGGATATGCGGCGTAGGCGATGAAACCCGCTGAGGCGCTCCCTGAGTTCTTGGGAAGAATCTGCTCTCTGTAAGTACCGCCCCGGATGCTGACGGCATCCCCTGCAACGAGCGTATTCGCTGCTTTGGTTATGGTTTTCCAAGGCGATGCCAAGGTACCCGGATTGCTGTCGCTACCATTGGTGGCGACATAGTAGTTGGCTGCATTGGCAACAGGTACGAAGAACAGAGAGCAAAGCAGGATAGCGGGCAAATTTTTAAAATTGCCAAGTACCGCCGGGATTGAATTTGCTCTGAGTTTTCGACCCGCGCCAAAGAAGGCCGAATCTGAACAGCTGGAGAAGGCCGAATCAGTGCTTGCTGATTTAGTCGATTTATTCACGAAATTACCTCTATTACATAAAGCTATTAATGTACGAGACACTCGATGTCTCTTTGTTGTATTGCATTGAATTATATTGAAAACTATAAAGTAAGTGAGTTTTCTTCCATTTCTCAAATAAGAAATAATTTCTATATAAGACGGGTAAAGTTTAGCTGTGAAATATTAAAAGTCACTTAAATCTAGGTATTTTTACGTAGGCTGTGTCACATAATTGAAAATTTCCCAAACAAAGGCGTTGAGGTTGTGACATCCGGAGGATTGACGACTACGTTAGTCTTTAACCTGAAATCGCAGTTGGACAACGAAAAATATGAAAAATATGAAAAGTATGAAAATAAGTCGGTAGGTTCGCCTTCATTCCCGCGCAGCGGATGCTTCCTTTCAAACTAAGCAGGACGAGGCATGTTGTTCCGTTCGAAACGTTGCCAGTTAGACCTTCCAGGTTTTAAAAACCTGGAAGGTCTGCATATCGGCCTGTTTCTCACCTAAGGTCAGGCAAGAGACTGTCGGAATGAGACATTCCGCAGATACGTGTGCATAACGATGGGGGCGGAGCATGGGAACCCTAAGAAGACGTTATTTTTAGCGAAATCCTGACACACCCGAGCGGGGCGGGGTTGCGCTCCCGTCCAGCCACATGACGGGCGCAACCCAGTTTAATTGGCTATTAACATCAGTTGATACAAGTGCGTAGCGGTTCGGTGACGGGTAAGCGGTGCTGTACTGGGCGGATTGCGTTGCTATGATGGTGCTTGAAAGGAGCGAGCATGGCATGAGAGACCTCACAATATTGCGCTATTATCGTAATCCTGCTTGGCGATACGACCCGGATTGCCAAGCACCAGACAGTGCTTAGGGATGTCCTGAGTAACCACCGCGCCGGCGCCGATGGTGGCGCCGTCTCCCACGCTGACATCGGCGCGAATTCGTGCATGGGCGCCAATATAGACCCCTTCGCCAATTATCGGTCCGCTATCGGTCGTCTCGGCCGCTCCCAGCTTGACCTGCTGATAAATGGTGCAGCGGGGTCCGATACGGCAATTTCTTACCTCAATTCCCCCGAAGTGATTAATATAGAAACCGGGTGCAATATCGGCGCTTTGATCCAGGTCGATACCGTAGGCCTTGCGTACGCAAGCCGATAATATCCGGTAAACCGGGTAAAGGGGAATAGCAATGGTCCAGCCGTAGCGGTGTTTGCGCACGCTGCTTAACCAGCGTCCAAAGCGGTATATGACCAACGCCTGGAGCCCATGATGCGCCCACAGCAAACGTAGGACATCAATTGAATAGAAGGCTTTGCTCCGATGAAGCGCGCGCAGGGTGTCGGCACGAATGTTTTTGAACACTTAGGACTCCATCAATAATAACTTTCGCTTAGGGTCTCACGCTCTGCGTGGTAACCCAGTCAGGGATGTTCCAGCGTCCCGAACCGCAGAGCGGTTCAGACTGCATTCCCACGCAGAGCGCTCGAATGTTCAAGCACACCTCGTTCCCACGCGGCGCGTGGGAACGAGAATTCCGGCATCCATGCCGGTATGACGACTCTGCAACACATTTGTGCATAAAGACGAGCGCAGAGCGTGGGAACGATGAGTTTATGTTTCGGGAAGTTATTACCGACCATATTTTTAATCCCCCCATTTTGTTTTCGCATACGCTGCGGCCTCTTGATCCGAGCGTTTTCGCAATTCGGAATTATCGAAGTTCCGTAATACCAAGCGTGCGAGATTGCCCTGCATCACAACGCCTGCGGGGATGCTTTTGGTCAGCACGGTGCCCGGCAGTAGCGTGGCGCCATCGCCTATCTTGATGGCGCCATGTATCACGCAATCGGAACCAATCCATACATTACGCCCAATCTCCGGGCGCTCACTGTTAGCATAGCTCATGCCGACGGTCACTCGCGCGCCAATTACGGTCCCTGCGCCTGTTTTCCCGGCTCCGAAAATGATATGTCCCTGATCGGAAAAGCAAACGCCGCCTTCAATTTCACAGGTATTGGCAATATCGCTTTTTGTGTCGATCTCAACCGCCAATCTCAACAGTTTAAGGGGAATGACCATGAGGTACCATTGCCATGCGCGCCAGCCCTTTGCTTCATGCTTTAAATGTAACCAGTGAGCGATGCGGTGTATCAGCATCAACCGCAAACCGGGAGAAATTGTCAGCAACCATGAGCATGAGACCGGGCTCATGGGACGACCCGGCCGACACCGCCGATGGGCAATCTCAATGTCCTTGCTCAGCTTGCTGCCTAATTCGCCAAGGAGCGGTACAGAACGGCAGCGGTCGGCAACGCTTGCCCACGTTTGTTCAGGCATACGGACAGCTCCGACGTCCTTGGCTAGTTGGTTCACTTTGCGGCCTGTTTGTTGGGGAGAGCGGCGATAAAACTCAAAAAGGCGTCGGCAAGCAACTCTTGCCCGCGTTCGTTGAGATGGCCGCCATCGCCGGTAAGTTCGGGACACAGCGCCTCAACCTCTTGCCCGCCCACTTGTACCTTGCAGCCTGTGTCGCGGTTCGATTCAGCCTCGATCCGGGCAAGGTCGAACAAGCGGCCCGCGGCAAGATAGCGTTCACGAAGCAGGGTATTGAATTCCGCGCGTCTGGCATTATCGAGATAGCCGTTGGGTTGTTTGCCGATGAGTTGCTTGACCCAAGCCTTTGGCCCGGTTTGTGCCGCCATCAACGGCGCGGTCACCGCGACGAAGCGGGTGGCGGGATGTCTGAGAGCCAGGGATTCCAGGCTGACAATATAGTCGTTAGCCAGCTGTCGTGCATCGGTAGCGGCGTTGAAGTCGATATAACACAGCTTCATCAGCGCTATGTCCGCTCCTTGTGCGGCACCGGCATCAACGGCTCCGGCAAAATCCTGGATTTTGGAGAGCGGGTCGCCGTTGCTGCCAATGACAAAATGGCTGATGCCGGGTTCGTCGGACGCGGTCCGCTGCTCGTGAATGCCGATTTTGACGCCGTCCCGATCGGCCAAGCGCGTTAAGCCGTTGAGGAGGTTATAGCCCACCGATTGGTGACCGAAAACCACGTGTTTTTTTTCCAGTGCTTGCCATTTCGATGCGTTAATGTGTGTTGTTGCCGGCATTGATGCTTCCTCATGTTTCGATTGAGTAAATCCGGGCAGTACCAGTATCGCAATCGCAACCAGCCACCACCGTTCGTATGCCTTTCTTATCGTAATGCCGTGTGTCCGCTTAGTTGTATTCATACTCAAAACCTATGGGGGATTTACTGCTGTCTGTAAGATAGAGAGTTCGATTTTTTCAATCAATAAGTGCCATTACCTATCGAGCGGTTCCGCCGGCCAGCTCAATGTCCTGTAGGACAAAGTCGGCGGCTTTTAAATTCCCAATGATTATTTAGGGTTTGGCTAAAATAACTTCCCGAAATCACTATATTCGCTCGTCAAGCCGTTCGTGCTGAACTTGTCGAAGTATGATCGGCTTGACGCGGCGGGATGAAATTTTTCCGCCCACCCTTCGACAAGCTCAGGGCGAACGGAAAAATTTCATCCGCTCAATATCGGGAAGTTATTACTGACCATATCCTTAGTCCGGCCTCAGTCCGGCAGCGGCGGTTTAGTATGCGGGCCGGTTACTGCTTCCATTGGAATTCCCGGCCAGTGCAGCACCGCCGTGGTTTTACGCTTGGCTTCGATGTCGCGGTAGATGAATGCCGCTTGATCAAGACTGATGCCCAAAGCCTCGGCTAACGTGGCGCTCGATTCGCCGCTATTGCAAGCCAATAAGGCAATATCCATTTTGTCGTAGGGCAGGGCAAAATAGAATTCGTCCTGGCCTTGCGCCATGCTGTAGGTATCGGTAGTGGGTTGCGAGTCGCATATGGCCTGGGGAAGCTCCAGGTAACGCGCCAGCGCGTAGACTTGGGTCTTGTACAAATGCGCGATGGGTTTTAAATCGGCCGAGCCGTCGCCGTTTTTGACAAAAAAGCCCTGATCGTATTCCAGACGGTTGGGCGTGCCGACGACTGCGTAGTTCAAGCGGTCTGCATGAAAGTATTCGAGCGTTTTGCGCACCCGTTGCTTGAAGTTGGTGGCGGCGACGATTTGCAGGTAATTCTTCGAGTCCAGCCTTTCCTCGAATAATTGCCCTTCCGGGGATTGCACCACCAATTTGAAATAATTGAAATGACCTTGCTGTCCTCCTGCGATGACGATTTTGTTTTTCCAGTCGTCGGAATAGTCAGGAAAGACCGCACGGATGGCCTCGTCACGCCAGCGGTAGCAGCCTAGGGCGTCTAGTACCGGGGCTATATCGAATTGCTGGTAGGCGATGCCGAGTTGTTCGGCGAGCATGCGGCCGCGAATAGAGCTTTCGGAGGCGGAATCGCGCTCGGGCAATAATAGGCCGAAGACGCGCGCGCTGCCGACCGCCTGCACTGCCAGGGCCGCGCAAACCGCGCTGTCCACGCCGCCGGAAATGGCGACGACGAGGCCGCGGCGGTGCAGATGGCTGCGTAACAACTCGCGCATGCGTTCGGCAATTTTGGCGGTTTCGGCCGCTTCGTCGAGCTTGAGCGCAGCGGAAAGATTCAGGGTAGCGGTAAGATTCAGCGCAGCGCCAAGATTCAGCGCGGCAGTAAGATTTATAGTCATAAATAACTCCTTAATAGTGAATTAGTTCAGTTCGGCAAGCAACGCGGCGCACTGTTCCATAATCAGCTTGCGGGACAGTTTGCCGTTGACAGTGCGCGGCAGTTCGGGCAATAGCAGGATGTGTTTGGGGACCATATAGTTTTCCAGACGCTCGCTGCAAATGCGCTTGATTTGTTGCACACTCAGTTCTTCGCCTTGGCGCGCCGCAACAAAAGCGCATACGGCCTCGCCCAGCAATGGGTCGGGAATGCCGATCACTACGGCGTCCTGTACCGCAGCAAGGCTGTAGATGGCATTTTCAACTTCGGCAGGGCTGACTTTTTCCCCGCGGCTTTTGATGATCTCATCGCTACGCGCCACGAAATAGAAGTCGCCTTCTGCGTCCTGCCGGAATAGATCGCCGCTTTTCAACACGAACTCGCCCGGTAGCGGGCCGGGTATCAGCACTTCAGCCGTTTTTTCCGGCTGCTTCCAGTAACCCCGCATTACATGCGGGCCGCGCACGTATAGATTGCCGATCTCGCCCCGTGCCACCGGCTGTCCGTTTTCATTCAGCAGTAGCAGTTCGGTGCCGGGGATGGCGCAGCCTACCGATTCCGGCTTTGTTTCGGCCAAGCCGGGATTCAGGTAGGCGCTACGGATGCACTCGGTCTGTCCGTACATCTTGTATAAGCTAGCCTGCGGGAACAGCCGCCTAATGCCGGGGATGAATTCGGCGGGCAGCGCGGCGGCGGCGTTGGTAACCCGTCGTACGCTGGGAAAGCGTAGCGCTTGTTTGGCATCCTGCGCGAGCATCATGGCGAAGACGGTCGGTACGCTGGCGAAGCTGGTGACGGCTTCGTCATTCATGCGCTTAAAGACTTGCGCCGGATAGGTAAACGAGCGTTCCAGTACCAGGGTCGCCCCGGCATGCACTGTGGACAGCCACTGGAAAAGACCGTAGCCGAAATTGAGCGGTAACGCGGAAAATAGGCGGTCATCGGTTGAAAAGTCCAGATATTCATTAATGCTGCCGAGTGCAAACAATAACGACTGATGCGAGTGCATCACGCCTTTAGGTTCGCCGGTGGTGCCCGAGGTGTAAATCAGCGCCGCCAAATCCAGGGTGATAGCCCGTTGCGGCGGCGGGGCGGACGGCATATTAATCAACGTATCGTTCAGGTTTTCAACGCCCGCAGGCAAGGCGTTGGATTCGGCGCTGCATAATATCCGCAGCATCGGCAGTTGCTCGGCCACCGGTCCGAACACGCGGATGAAATGCGCTTCGCTAAGCAATACGCGGGCGTCGGCATCGCGCAGGATAAAGGCCAGCTTGTCGGTCTTGGTTTGGGCATTGATGGTGACGAATACAGCGTCGGCCAGCAGCACCCCGTAAATGGCTAAGGCGCATTGCCACGTGTTGTCCATGAAAATCGCCACGCGGTCGCCACGGCCCACGCCATGCGCGCGCAATGCATGGGCGAGGCGGCAGGCGTAATGCAAGGCCTCGCTGTAGCTCATGCGTACATCGCCGGCAATTAAAGCGCAGTGATCGGGATAGCGCGAGGCAGTCGCGAGCAAGGTATCTTGCAACAGTCGGGACATAGCGGTCACCTTTAGGCGGCAATTGCTTGTTTGCGGTTGATAAAAGCGGCCAAATTGTCCACGGAATCGAGATTGGCCGGAATCATTTCATCATCGTTGACTTTGACGCCAAAGGTTTCTTCGATGAAAAGGATGATTTCCAGAACGCCGGTGGAATCGATAATACCGCTGTCAAGAAAGGAGTCGCCGTCTTGTAAAGCCGATTCGTCTTCGGTGAAGAGGAGGTTCCCCAATATGTAGTGTCGAATGGTTTTTTTCATCATCATGGCCCTGGTTAGTGTGAGGTTAAGGAAGAGCAAGCGCCATCCGTTGCGCGGATAGTCCGGGAAAATTGTTCAATGAAAAAATAATGGCACAATTGCGTGGAAAGGACGCCGACCAGCGCCATGTTGTCTTTGTAAGCAATCGCATTGCCGCAACGCGCCTTGTTAAGCAGGAAGCCGACTTTTTTCGCGTCGAAATAACCGTAGTGTTTGAGTTTTTCTTCGCTCAGCATCTCGTCGACATAGGCCGGCGGATGCGCAGAGCAGAAGGCGGGGATGTCCGGGGCGCGATACGGTTGTTTGCAGCGCTCGATAATCTGCCGGGGCAGCTGGTTTTTCATGGCTTGCTTAAATAAATACTTCTCGTTGAGCGCCCGCATTTTCAGGCGCGGATTCAGGCGATTGGCGAACTCGATAACGCGATGGTCGAGAAAGGGGAAGCGTCCTTCTACGGAATTGGACATCAGCATGCGGTCTCCCTGGGAACATAACAGATAGTCGCCCATCAGCGTTTTAGCTTCCAGATATTGCGCTTTGTTGAACGCATGCCACTGCCCGAAAGCGGGAGGCAGCTGCCCGGTCAGCCGGTCGATAGCGTCTTCCCGCAACGCGGCGTTGAGGTCCTGAGAGAAAAAGACTTTGCATTGGGCGGTGGTAAACCACCGGGTAAGATGGCTGAATCCGGGCTGGCCGGGATTATCCAGGCCGATGCTGTAATACTTGCGCAAGTAGGCTTTAGCTTGGGTGCCGGAGGTTTCCAGATAAGGGTATAGCGTTTTGAGCAACAGCGGCCGCCATTCGGACTGCGGATGGCGGCCCCAAAATTGGCGAATCTTGGCTTCCTTGAACAGGTCGTAGCCGCCCAGCGCCTCGTCGGCGCCTTCGCCGGTGAGAACTACCTTGTATCCTGAGGCGCGTACCAGTCCGGACAGCTGCCGCATCGGCGCGGGGGCGGTGCGCAGAATGGCGGTCTCGGCGTGGTAAACGGTGGCGGGGAAATCTTCGGCAATGTCGCGGTTAAGGCTGACGATCCGGCTGTTTTCTACGCCGAGATGAGCAACCATTTGCTGCTGGAAAACCGATTCGTCTAGGGACTGATCTTCGAAGCCGATGGAGAAGGTCTTGAGCTGGGTATCCGAGTGTTTGCAGATTAGCGCGACTAACGCGGAGGAATCGAGTCCGCCGGAGAGATAGGCGCCGACCGGCACGTCAGCGCGGAGGCGGATGCGGGTTGCATCGGCCAGCAGCCGGTACAGCTGCTCGGCCAGTTCGGCGTCCGAACCCCGGCGGTAGTCGTCCTGTTCGGGAAAATGCCAGTCCCAATAGCTTGATTCGCGCAATCGGCCGTTTTCCAGCGCCAGCATATGCCCCGGCGTTACTTGGAAGATGTTCTCGAACAGGGTATTGGGGCTGCGCGGAGCCCAGAAGGTGAATATCTGATCCAGCGCCGTCGGCGAGATGCGTGGCGCTGCCGATAATTGCGGCAATAACGCCTTGATTTCCGAAGCGAACAGCAGCCGATCGCCTTGGCGGGTATAAAATAGCGGCAAAATACCGACCCGGTCGCGCACTAACAGCAGGCGTTGGCGGTTGCCGTCCCAAAGCGCGATGGCAAATTGGCCGTTCAGGTGTTGTACAAAAGCGTCGCCGTATTGCTCGTAGGCATGGACGATGACTTCGGTATCGCTGTGGCTATGGAAGCTGTGACCCGCTTTGAGCAAGGTTTCGCGTAACTCAAGGTAATTGAATATCTCGCCGTTGAAGGTGACCCATACGGTTTGATTCTCGTTATGCATGGGCTGAGCGCCTCCGGCAAGGTCGATGATGCTAAGGCGGGTATGGCCCAAGCCAATGCGTCGGCTTGGATCAACGTACGCGCCGCTACCATCCGGACCGCGGTGACGGAGCGGCGGCAGCATGCTGCGCACATCCGTTTCGTTAATGTTGGCCTGCGCCGAGAGCGCTGCGATACCGGTAATGCCACACATGCGTATTCCTTATTATTTCATTATGGTTAGGTTTTGCTTGTTGAGTTGCGAAGGAACTGATTAGGCTTGGAAATCATTCTAAATAGAAAAAATAGGGAAGAATATTGGTACAAACACCTAAGGATGAACTGAATAAGGCGCATGCCGGGATTTGCCCGATCGACTAACAGACCGAGCGCGGGTGCATTTTTATCAAGGCTCCGATTGGAAGCCTGATTGCTGTTTTATCATCCGGAAAATGGTTCGATCGAGGGCAGTTTTCGATGGCGCTTATGGGGTGGATTTAAGACCAATCAATAGGCGCGTCCTAGCATCGACGATTGCTTGGGCGAGATACCAAAGTTGTACGAATAGAGGTCATCTGTCACAATAACGCCCACTTAGTGACTAACAAAAGGACAGCTCCATGGCTGAGATAACTGAAGTACCTAGCCCTTTTTGCGGTATCGGCACGGACGACCTGACCATTCAGGTTGACGGTGTATCGCTTACGGTGGCTGAAAACGGCTGTGCGGTTAATTCGCCCGCTTTTGAACAGGCGATTACCGATACTTGTCCAAGAGTCGATGGTAAGGATGTCAGTCTGGAGGCGGCCGTGGCAAAGGCGGCGGCGCTGTTAAAGAATACTAATCAACCGGTTATCGGCGGTTGCGCAACGGATGTCAACGGCATGCGGGCGTTGCTGGCCTTGGCCGATCGTAGCGGCGCGGTGGTCGATAATATGAATTTTACCGGCGCACGCAATAACTTTCTGGCCTTGCAGGATTCCGGCTGGATGAATACGACGCTGGCCGAAGTAAAAAACCGCTGCGATTTATTACTGGTGGTCGGCGTTGATCTGGAAGGTTTTTCGCCGCGCTTTTTTGAGCGTTATCTATGGAATAAAGAATCCATGTTTATGGAGGATACCGCCAAGCGTGAGGTTATCTATTTAGGTAAAGCGCCTTCCGGTACGGCCTCGACTTCGCCTGACGGCCAAGCCGCGCTGGTTTTTGAATGCGCAAACGAAGATTTGCCGGATGTTGTCGCGGTATTAAGGGCGTTGGTGAAAGGCAATCCGATTCGGGTCGATTCGGTCGGCGGCATTGCGCTTGCCGATTTACAGGCTATTGCCGATAAATTAAAAGCGGCAAGCTATAGCGTAGTGACCTGGGCGGCCGGCGCCTTGGCTTATAGCCAAGCCGAATTGACGGTGCAGACCCTTTCTGAAATGGTTAAGGACATTAATGACCGGAATACCCGTTGCTCCGGTTTGCCGTTAGGCGGTAAAGAAGGGGATCAGACGGCTAACCAGGTTTGCGGATGGACTACCGGTTATCCGGCGCGCACCCGTTTTTCCAGCGGCTATCCCGAATACGATCCTTATTTGAATGATACCCATTTTTTGCTGGACAATGGCGAGGCCGATGCGTTGGTTTGGGTGCAAGCGTTTAATGCCAAAGCAGTACCGCCGGTAACGGCTTTGCCGACTATTGTGGTGGGCCGTTCCGGGATGACTTTTGCCAAAGAACCGGACGTGTTCATTCCGGTCGGTACGCCGGGTATCGATCATGTCGGTCATGCTTATCGCATGGATAACGTGGTTGCGATACGTCTGAAAAAATTACGCGAATCCGGCCTGCCCAGTACGTTTGACGTACTTCATGCCATTGAACAAGCTTTGTAGGTAAGTAATATGTTGATTAAATTAACAGGCGGGGCTGTTTATGATCCTGCCAGCGGGATTGATGGCGCGAAACAGGATATTTACATTCAGGACGGACGCATCGTCGACAAGCCGGTCGGCGATTTTAAGGTCGATAAGGAATACGATTTAAAAGGCAAGGTGGTGATGTCCGGCGCGATTGATATGCACACGCATATCGGCGGCGGTAAAGGCAATATCGCCAGAACCTTGTTGCCGGAAGATCACCGCGCCGATCCTGTCGCACGTACCGATATTACCCGCTCCGGCTGCGGTCATGCGATGCCCAGCACCTTTGTGACCGGCTACCGTTATGCGGAAATGGGTTATACCGCCGGTTTCGAGCCTGCGGTATTACCGATTAACGCTCGCCAGGCGCACATGGAAATGGCCGATATTCCGATTCTGGATAAAGGTGGTTATGTGCTGATGGGCAGCGACGATTATTTGCTGCGCATGTTGACGGCCAAGAAAGACCAAAAAGCCATTAACGATTATGTCGCTTTTACCATGCAAGCCGCGAAAGCGATTGGCGTTAAAGTCGTTAATCCCGGCGGTATCAATGCGTTCAAATTCAACCAGCGCAAACTGGATCTGGATGAGCAAAACAGCCATTACGGTGTGACCCCGCGTGAAATTTTGCGGGTATTGGCGACAGCGGTTAAAGAGCTGGGCATTACTCATCCCTTGCATGTGCATGGCTGTAATTTGGGTGTGCCCGGCAACATGAATACCACGTTGGACACCATTCAGGGCATCGGCGGCTTGCCGATGCATTTAACCCATATTCAGTTTCATAGTTACGGCACGGAAGGCGATTTCAAGTTTTCATCGGGCGCGGCCGAGATTGCCGAAGCCGTCAATAAAAACAAAAACATCACGATCGATGTTGGGCAGATTCTGTTTGGGCAAACCGTAACCGCATCCGGCGACAATATGCGTCAGCATGCCAATCATAAACACGCCAGCCCGAATAAATGGGTGACCATGGATATTGAATGCGATGCCGGTTGTGGCGTGGTGCCGTTCAAATACAAAGACAAGAATTTTGTCAATGCGCTGCAATGGGCGATCGGTCTGGAAACTTTCTTGTTGGTTGATGATCCTTGGCGTATTTTCCTGACTACGGATCATCCCAACGGCGCGCCATTCACCAGCTATCCGCATTTGATACGCTTGCTGATGGATAGAAGTTTCCGTAACGATGTGTTGTCCACGATACATCCCGAAGCGCAAAAAATGACGACTCTGGCATCGATTGAGCGCGAGTACAGTTTGCAGGAAATTGCGATTATGACTCGAGCCGGTGCGGCCAAGTTGATCGGCCTGCAAGATCGAGGCGGCTTGAGCGCCGGTAACTGGGCGGATATTACTGTTTATACCGACAACGCCGACCGGCAGAAGATGTTCGAAAAACCGGATTACGTGTTTAAGGACGGTGAGCTGGTCGTGGTTGACGGCAAAGTCGTTCATACCAAATGGGGCACGACCCATGTGGTTAAACCCGCTTTTGATGCGTCGGTAGAAAAGGATCTGAAAGCCTATTTCGACCGGTTCCTGACCATGAAACTCGGCAACTTTACTATCAGCGATGATGAAATAACAGAAGATGGTCGCGGCAGTTTGACGGTGCATCCGCTTAAAGGGACAGTGGCATAATTGCCACAGACATTTAAAAATAAGCGTTAACCTTGTCAGCAGCCAAGCAGGATCTTAGAGGGGCTGAATTAAAGCTGGAGTTGAAAATTGCCGAATTTAAAGCTGAATTGATATGCTGGATTGTTGGCGTCGCTTTTTTGCAAACGGCTTTGATTGCTGGGCTGTTGATAGGGCTTAGTGCGGGAATGTAATGATAAAAATGCATGTGAATCAGTGAGTAAGGGCAGTCCGCTGTTGGTGCAATTGAAATAAAAAAGGGTGTTCACTTTGGCGGGTGAATACCCTTTGCAAAGGCCCAACAAGCTAACTTGAATTAGTTAGTATTGCGTTGCACGAATTGATCAAAAAGCTCAAGCCTTTGGAAAACGTAGTCAGCGGACAGTATCTGTCGCCGGTAAACACCCAAATCATCGGCGATTTAACGGAGACTTGTTTTGCCAGTGAGGATTATGAATAGTTGAAAGAGTTTTTGACGGTAAGAATTTATTACGAATTATTGGCTGACACAAACAATACATCGGGAGAAATAACATGCCTACAACTATTTTTGCAGAGACGGCAGCGAGTCTCTCGGAACTAAAAAACGATCCAATTGCGACTGTAGCCGCGGGCGATGGTTTTCCGGTGGCTATCCTCGATCATGACGAACCTGCTTTTTATTGTATTCCGGCTAAAGCTTATGAAATACTGATGGATAAGCTGGAGGATGTCGAATTGGCGGCAATTGTTGAATCGAGAAAATATCAGGTCGAAATCGACGTGGCTTGGGATGAGCTTTAAACTTCGCTTTAAGGAACAGGCGCTTCAGGAGTGGCATAGCCTAGATCATACTATTCGTGAACAGTTTGCTAAGAAATTACACGCATTAAAAGACAATCCGCGTGTTAAAAGCGCAGGTCTTGGCGGCATGAAAGACTGTTATAAAATAAAATTGCGTAAAGTCGGATATAGGCTTGTTTATGAAGTGCGTGACCGAGAACTGATAATATTGGTTGTTTCCATCGGTAAGCGTGAGCGGAATGCGGTATACAAGATGGCAGCAAAACGGCTGTAAATTAAACCTAAAAATTTCAACACCAGAAAAATATCAATAATGAGTTTATCAATATGATTATCAACGGCGTAACCATAGACGCAACCTTTGCCGAGGCCTTTCCGATGAAAGCCACTCGCGCCATCATCACCGCACAAAACGAAAAATGGGCGATGATTTCAGCTCAAGCCATGACCGGCTTTGCTACTTCGGTGATTGCCTGTGGGTGCGAGGCTGGGATTGAGCGGGTTCTTGAACCATCCGAAACCCCGGACGGACGTCCCGGCGTGTCGATCATGATTTTTGCGATGGGCGGCAAAGGCTTGGCCAAGCAGCTTGAAACGAGGGCGGGGCAGTGCGTATTAACGTCGCCGACCTCAGCCTTGTTTGCGGGTATTGATGGCGGCACTCGAATAGCGTTGGGTAAAAACCTGCGTTATTTCGGCGACGGTTTTCAGGTGTCCAAGCTTATCGACGGCAAGCGATATTGGCGTATTCCGGTGATGGACGGCGAATTTTTAACCGAGGCGACTACCGGTCAAGTCGATGCAGTCGGCGGCGGCAACTTTTTGGTGCTGGCCGAATCCCAACCGCAAGCTTTGGCTGCTTGCGAGGCGGCGATTGAAGAAATGCGTAAAATCCCCAATGTGATTATGCCTTTCCCGGGCGGCGTGGTGCGTTCCGGTTCCAAGGTCGGTTCAAAATATGCGGCTTTGGGCGCATCAACCAATGATGCTTTTTGCCCGACTTTGAAAGGCATGACCAAAACCGATCTGTCGCTGGAAATCGAATCGGTCATGGAAATCGTTATCGACGGTTTAACCAAAGAAGACATTGATAAAGCCATGCGTGTCGGTATTCAGGCGGTTTGCGATTTAGGTGCTGCGAATGGCATCAAACGCATTAGTGCGGGTAATTACGGTGGCAAGCTGGGGCCGTTCCACTTTCACTTACAGGAGATTATGGCATGAGCGCTTTAACCTTTACGCTGAAACAAAGACCCGATCAACGCGTGGATATGTCGCCGCTGGTTTGTCAAAAACTGGCTGATTTGGAGCTTGCTGAAATTGCCGCGATTACCTTGCAGAATGGCAAACGCAAAATCCGGGTAGATGAAATATTCGGCATTGCAGGTGCTGATACGCAAAATATCGTGATAAAAAACAGCTTCGGCAAACTCGATTTTATCGGTAAAGAATTGGATGGCGGGCGTATAACAGTCGAAGGCGATGCAGGGGCTTATCTTGGCTTGGGCATGAAGTCAGGAGCGATTGCAGTATCCGGCGACGTCGGTCTTTATGCGGCCTGCGAAATGAAAAAAGGTGAGCTGGTCATTAACGGTAATGCCGGGGATTTTTTGGGCGCGGCTTTGCCGGGCAACAAAATGGGCATGAAAGGCGGAACCATTCTGGTGAAAGGTAATGTCGGCGAGCGTGCCGGTGACCATATGCGCCGCGGTAATATCCTGATTGAGGGTAATGCCGGTGATTATTGCGGCTCCAGGATGACGGCGGGCACTATTGCGGTCATGGGGCAGACCGGCAGGTATTTGGGTTTTGCGATGCGTCGGGGCACGTTATTGTTATGGAATCAACCGGAGGTATCGGCAAGGTTTAATGATTGCGGTGCGCATACGTTGGCGTTTTTACCGATATTATTTGCATCATTTAAAAAGCTTAATTCCAAATTTGCCGATAACTCGGCGGCCTTTAACCGGGTGCAGCGTTATGCCGGCGATATGTCGGAAATGGGGCGCGGCGAGGTTTTGGTTAAAATAAGCTGATCGATATAGTAGGTTAGGGATGAACGAAAGCCTCAGTATAAAAGCTGGGGCTTTTTTTATGGTTTGGCTAATATATTTTCAGCTTGTTTATTCAGAGTTGTATTCAAATAGGGTTATGGTAACAAGATTAACAACAACTAATCATAGCCGGGATGTTGCCGGGTTAAAGTATGTATACCCGGTGCTTTCCAGGCGATCAGGCGGCTTGTCTGTCGGCATCAATTTTAATGCTAATAACGCCTGTAACTGGCGTTGCATTTATTGCCAAGTGCCTGATTTAAAAATCGGCGCCGCGCCGAATTTGGATTTTCAGCTATTGGAAGACGAGTTGAGATTTTTTCTTGATAACGTGTTGAATGGCGATTTCTATCAGCGGTTTGAGGTTGATGAAGACAAGCGAGTCATTAAGGATATTGCTATTTCCGGCAATGGCGAACCGACCAGCTTAAAAGACTTCGATAGGGCTGTCGCTTTGATTGGGCGGGTAGCGACGGAAGCAGGGGTTTTGCCCCGGAGTAATTTTGTGTTGATTACCAACGGTAGTTTGGTGCATCGGCCTGGCGTCCGTAATGGCTTGAAAAAGTTAAAGGAATATGGCGGGGAAGTATGGTTTAAGTTGGACAGCGCTACGGAAGAGGGCAGGGCTTTGATGAATAATGCCGGGCAAAGTTGCCAGGCGAGTATCGATAATCTGTTGCTTTGTGCAAAGCTGTGTCCGACAAAATTGCAAACCTGTTTGGTGGCTTACGATAAGCAAGGTTTGTCCTCGAAGGAAAAAGACGCGTATCTTGATTTGCTGAGACGTATTAAAACAAAGGGTTGTGCGTTGAAGGCGGTGATGTTGTATACGATTGCGAGGCCGTCTCTTCAGCCGGAGTCCGGTCGGCTGGAGAGCTTACCTGTAGATATGCTGAATGCGTTTGCCGATGAAATCAGGCTGTTGGGTTTTGATGTGCTGGTAAGCGATTAATTTAAGCGCTTATGTCCAGCAAAGAACCAACCGTTTTTTTATCGGCTTCAAGCAATTTAACAGCGGCAGAGTTTTCAAGTTCAGCTTCTTTTAGACTGAGTACTGGTTTGATGATGTCGCCGGGTTTGAATTCGGAACTGCCGACTTCATCGTTTTGTATGGGTAGCCTGGCTATCACTTGAGCGGCATCCGCTGATTTATGTTGAGCGGTATTGATTAGATTGATTGCGCTGGTAGTGGGTGTGATGTTCATTTCGTACTCCTTATACAATGAATTGGCGTCAAACTGAATACTACATCGATATGAATAATATGCAAAGAATGGTTTGTGGTTTTAGATGGAAATGCGAAGAACAAGGCATTTTATAAAACGAAGAACGACTATAGACATGCACTGTTTTTGAATTTATAGCTTGTTATGCCCGTGTAATTATGGATATAATTACGAGTTCATTTAAAGTGCGAATGTGGCGGAATTGGTAGACGCGCTGGATTTAGGTTCCAGTAGGTTATCCTGTGAGAGTTCGAGTC
>DAINRH010000014.1:33019-39465 GCA_036741905.1 Methylobacter sp.
TTGAGGTAAAGAAATGCAAGTTTCTGTCGAAAAGACATCAGAATTAAGCAGAAAAATGACTGTTTGCGTGCCTGAAGAGGTTGTTCAGGAGAAGATGGCGGCACGTTTAAAGTCGTTAGCGCGCGAAGTTAAAATTGATGGCTTTCGTCCGGGTAAAGTGCCCCAGCATGTCATTAAGAAAATGTATGGAGACCGGGTTCGCGGTGAAATCGCGGGAGACTTGGTTGAAACTACTTATTTTGAGGCATTGAAGGAACAGGATTTAAGACCTGCCGGCTATCCGCATATTCATTCGTCGGATGAAGCCGACGGCTTTAAATATACCGCTGAGTTTGAAGTCTATCCTGAAATATCACTGGAAGGCGTTGAGCAAATTGAAGTGTCGCGTCCAGTTGCCAGTGTTCAAGATGTCGATGTTGACGACATGATTGAAAAGCTCAGAGCGCAAAAGAAAAGTTGGACTATTGTTGAGCGCGCATCTCAGGAACATGATCGCGTGACGATTAATTTTTCAGGCGCTTCCGACGGCGAGAACTTTACCGACGGAAAAGTAGAAAATTATCAGGTTGAAATTGGCGCGAAACAAATGATTCCAGGTTTTGAAGACAACCTGATCGGCCTCAATGCGGGTGCCGACAAAACCTTTGAAGTGTCTTTCCCTGAAGAATATGGCAATGAAAAGTTAGCAGGTAAAGTCGCTGAATTCGAGGTTGAAGTCGTCAGTGTTGAGGAGTCAGTGCTGCCGGAAATCGATGACGTTTTTATCAAGGCGTACGGTATTGACGGTTCGGTGGATGCGTTCCGCGAAGATATTAAAAGTAATCTGGAAAGCGAACTTGAGCAGGCATTGCGCGGCAAGCTGAAAAATGCGGTGATGAATGCGTTATATGAAAAAATTCAGATTGCCGTTCCGAATACATTGGTCGACCAGGAAGTCGAAAGTATGATGAAACCCTACATAGAAACGGCCAAAAGACAGAAAATGAAACTGGAAGATTTGAAGCTTCCCAGAGATGCATTTGAAGAACAGGCGAAACGTCGTGTGGCGTTGGGTTTAATCTTGAGTGAAATTATTCATAAAAACGATATTAAAGTGGACGATAATAAAGTACGCTCTACTATCGAAGGCATGGCGAAAAGCTACGAACGCCCCGGCGATGTTGTTGAATGGTATTATTCCGACGAAAGCCGATTGAACGATGTTCGGCAGATGGTTTTGGAAAACCAAACTATCGACTGGCTGGTTGCGCGAGCAAAAGTGTCCGATGAAGCTATAAATTTTACTGATGCGATGAGCAAACAAGGGTAAGGAGTTCAGATGTATAACCAGTACGCAAGAAATCAAATGATGGCGCCTGAAGCAGCAGGCGGTTTGGTGCCTATCGTAATTGAGCAAACAGCTCGAGGTGAGCGTTCTTTCGATATTTATTCAAGATTATTAAAAGAGCGGGTGATTTTTCTGGTAGGGCAGGTTGAGGATTACTCGGCTAATCTGATTGTTGCCCAATTGCTTTTTTTGGAATCGGAAAATCCCGATAAAGATATTCACTTATATATCAATTCGCCCGGCGGCTCGGTAACGGCAGGCATGTCGATTTATGACACCATGCAGTTTATTAAGCCTGATGTCAGTACCATGTGTATCGGTCAGGCAGCGAGCATGGGCGCATTGCTGCTGGCTGGCGGAGCAAAAGGCAAGCGTTATTGCTTGCCTCATTCAAGAATGATGATTCATCAGCCGTTAGGCGGTTATCAAGGGCAAGCTTCTGATATTGATATTCATGCCAGAGAAATTCTGTTAATCAGGGAAAAGCTGAATAAAATTCTTTCTGATCATACCGGACAACCGATAGAAAAAGTTCAGCAGGACACAGACAGGGATAATTTCTTAAGTGCAAATGACGCTGTTAGCTATGGTCTTATTGATCAGGTGTTGTTGAATCGAGCAACTGTTGCTGATAAATAACGGTTGGTATTTTTTTGTATTTCGATATATTCTTTGCCCCATTGAAAGTAAAGACATCGTCTGTGGATGTTTGCGGGAGTCCAATTTATGAGTAATGACAAAAACAGCAAAGATGACGATAAGCTGCTTTATTGTTCTTTTTGCGGTAAAAGTCAGCATGAGGTCAGAAAGCTTATTGCAGGACCGTCAGTGTATGTCTGTGATGAATGCGTAGATCTTTGTAATGATATTATCAAAGATGAATTACAGGATGACTCTTCTTCTTTTGGCGGCGGCGAGTTGCCTAAGCCGAAAGAGATAAAAGAAGAGCTCGATCACTATGTGATAGGGCAGGAAAATGCGAAAAAGATTTTGGCGGTAGCCGTTTATAATCATTATAAGCGCTTGCGTAGTAAATCTAAAAAAGATGCGGTTGAATTAGCCAAAAGCAATATTTTGTTGATCGGACCTACCGGGTCAGGGAAAACATTGTTGGCTGAGACGTTGGCTCGTTTGTTGGATGTGCCTTTTACAATAGCTGATGCAACTACGCTGACAGAAGCCGGTTATGTCGGTGAGGATGTAGAAAATATCATTCAGAAAATTCTACAAAAATGCGATTACGATGTAGAAAAAGCTGAAAGCGGTATTGTTTATATCGATGAAATCGACAAGATTTCCAGAAAATCCGATAACCCGTCAATTACCCGTGATGTTTCGGGCGAAGGTGTTCAGCAGGCTTTATTGAAGTTGATTGAAGGGACTATCGCTTCGGTTCCTCCTCAAGGCGGACGAAAACATCCTCAGCAGGAGTTTTTGCAGGTTAATACCGCTAATATCCTGTTCATAGTCGGAGGGGCTTTTGCCGGATTGGATCGGGTTATTAAAGCTCGCTCGGAAAAAGGTGGGATCGGTTTCTCTGCTGAAATAAAAACCAAAGACGAATCTAAAAATATTGGCCAGCTCTTTGCCGAAGTCGAGGCTGAAGATCTGATTAAATACGGATTGATTCCCGAGTTTGTCGGCCGTCTTCCGGTTGTTGCCACATTAGAGGAGCTGGATGAAAAAGCGCTGGTGCAGATACTGACCGAACCTAAAAATGCGTTGATTAAACAATATAAGCACTTGTTCGAGATGGAAGGCGCCGAACTGGAATTTCGGGATGATTCCTTAACTGCAATTGCCCGTAAAGCAATGGATAGAAAAACAGGTGCTAGAGGATTAAGGACAATTGTTGAAAATGTCTTGTTGAACACCATGTATGAATTGCCGTCTGCGGATAATATTTGCAAAGTTGTTATTGATGGCAGTGTTATTTTAGGCGAATCAGAACCTATTCTGGTTTATGAAACAGAAAAGAAAAAGGCCTCTGCGGAATCTTAAAATTTAGTCCTGAGTCATAAAAAGGGAGCTTTTATTTTTTAAAGCTCCCTTTTTTTTGCGCTCCGGGTAATCAAAGATGCAATTTTGAGTCTGATTCCTTGCTATTTTAATTAACGTCCCCATAACCTTATTTTCCAAGAAAATTGTTATAAGGTTCCATTTATGGAAACGCACAAAATGACAGAGATACAACAAATAAATGTACTGATTCCGGTTTTACCGCTCAGAGATGTAGTGGTTTATCCGCACATGGTAATTCCCTTGTTTGTCGGTAGGGAGAGATCGATTGATGCTTTAGATGCAGCGATGAAAGACAATAAGCAAATTTTATTGGTCGCGCAAAAAGAAGCGGAAGTTGATGAGCCGGATATTGCCGATCTTTATGAGGTGGGTACCCTGGCTAATATTCTGCAGATGCTGAAATTGCCTGACGGAACGGTCAAGGTTTTGGTTGAGGGGATTCAGCGCAGTAAAGTGTTACGTTATGAAGAAACGGAAAGTTATTTTTCTGCCGTGGTGACAGAAATTCACGATGTTTTAAAGTTGACCGAGCAAGAGCAGGATGTATTGCAGCGGACGGTCATTAATTCATTTGATCAATACGTTAAGCTGAATAACAAGATTCCGCCGGAAGTTTTGAACTCGCTGTCGGGCATTGACGATCCAAGCCGGCTTGCCGATACCATGGCGGCGCATATGACGTTAAAGGTCAATGAAAAGCAGGCTATTCTTGAAATGGCGGATATTGAAAAGCGTCTTGAGGATTTAATGACCTTAATGGAAGGTGAGGTTGATCTTCTGGAGATGGAAAAAAGAATTCGCGTGCGGGTCAAGCAGCAAATGGAGAAAAATCAAAGGGAATATTATCTGAATGAACAGATGAAGGCGATTCAAAAAGAATTGGGGGATATGGACGATGTGCCTAATGAAATTGAAGAGCTGACCAAGAAAATTGAAAACGCCGGCATGTCAAAAGAGGCCAAAACCAAGGCGGATGCAGAGCTTAACAAGCTTAAGCAGATGTCGCCTATGTCGGCCGAGGCAACCGTGGTGCGCAATTATATTGACTGGATGGTCAATGTGCCCTGGAAGAAAAAAACCAAAATACGGCATGATTTAAAACTTGCAGAGCAGGTTTTGGAAGCCGAACATTATGGTTTGGATAAAGTTAAAGAACGCATTCTTGAATATCTTGCCGTTCAGCAACGAGTGAAGCAGCTCAAAGGACCGATTTTGTGCTTGGTGGGACCTCCAGGTGTTGGCAAGACCTCGCTGGGCGAGTCCATTGCCAGGGCAACCAATCGTAGCTATGTGCGCATGGCTTTGGGCGGGGTGCGTGATGAGGCGGAAATTCGCGGGCATCGACGAACTTATATCGGTTCTATGCCGGGTAAGATTTTGCAGAATCTGGCTAAAGTGAAAACGCGCAATCCGATGTTTTTGCTCGATGAAATCGACAAAATGGCAGCCGACTTTAGAGGCGACCCGGCATCGGCTTTATTGGAAGTGCTGGATCCCGAACAGAATCACACGTTTTCCGACCATTATCTGGAAGTGGATTTCGACTTGTCCGATGTGATGTTTGTCGCGACGGCCAATACCATGAATATTCCTCCTGCATTGCTGGATAGAATGGAGGTTATACGCATCGCCGGCTATACGGAAGATGAAAAAATCAATATTGCAATTCGGTATTTGATTCCAAAGCAAGTAAAAAATAACGGTCTTAAAGAGCGGGAAATTGAGATCGCGGAAGAAGCTGTTAGGGATATGATTCGTTATTATTCCCGAGAAGCCGGTGTTCGGAGTCTTGAGCGCGAAATTTCGAAAATTTGTCGCAAAGTGGTTAAAGATTTATTGTTGAAGCCGAGAAAAACCAAGATTGTAATTAATGCTGAAAATTTGGATAAATATTTGGGCGTTAAGCGTTTTCATTACGGCCTTGCGGAAGAGAAAGATCAGGTCGGACAGGTAACCGGTTTGGCCTGGACCGAAGTGGGGGGGGAATTATTAACTATTGAGACCGCGGTAATTCCGGGGAAAGGCAAGCATTCGGCAACGGGCAAGCTTGGTGAAGTGATGAAGGAGTCAATTGAAGCAGCGATGACGGTGGTCAGGAGCCGGTCTGGAATACTGGGCATTGATAATGAACTGTTTCAGAAAAACGATATCCACATACATGTACCCGAAGGGGCGACGCCAAAGGATGGTCCGAGTGCCGGCGTCGGGATGTGTACAGCCATTATCTCCGCTTTGACCAAGATACCTGTTCGAGCATGTGTCGCTATGACCGGTGAAATTACCTTGAGAGGTGAGGTGCTGCCTATCGGGGGCTTGAAAGAAAAGCTTCTGGCGGCTCATCGCGGTGGCATAACAACGGTTTTAATTCCTGCCGAGAATGAAAAAGATTTGGCGGAGATACCGGAAAATATTAAGCAGAATCTGGAAATAAAGCCCGTTCATTGGATAGATGAGGTGTTGGAAGTCGCTTTGCAATATATGCCGATTCCCGTTGAAAAAATGGAAGTCGAAGAACAAGGAAAAAATGAGACCGAGTCGGTTAAGGTAATAAAGCCGAGTCTAACCGCACATTAATCGGTTTGCGGATTTGTCGGGGAAGTTGGCAAAACCGCAAAAATCATGGCTTCCGGGGCGGTTAATGCTTGACACTGCGTAAGTGCAGTTGTTATAAATACCAGTGTTTTTTGTGTCGCTGAGGATGGGGCATAAGAATTATCACGCTGATCTTCGAGAATATAACTTTAAAAATGACTTCCTAAGGGGGAATAATGAATAAATCGGAACTTATTGACGCTATAGCAGAGTCTGCTGAATTAACTAAAGCGGACGCGGGTCGCGCATTGGATGGTTTTATTGGTGCGGTTACAAAAGCACTAAGCAGCGGTGATTCGGTCGCTTTAGTCGGCTTTGGAACCTATGCCGTAAAAGAAAGAGCAGAGCGTAAAGGACGTAATCCACAGACTGGAGCTGAGATTACTATTAAAGCTGCAAAAATTCCTTCATTTAAAGCTGGCAAATCTTTAAAAGATGCTGTAAACTAGGATTTCTTTAGTCGGGTGCTTAGCTCAGCCGGGAGAGCATCGCCCTTACAAGGCGA
>DAINRH010000015.1:0-39395 GCA_036741905.1 Methylobacter sp.
CAAGCCAAGGCTGAAGCAAAACAGGCTGAAATAGCTAAGGCAAAAGCTGAAGCCGCCAAAGCGAAAGCTGCGTCAGAAGCAGCGGCTAAAGCGAAAGCCGAAGCAGAACGTGCTGAAGCCGCCAAAGCGAAAGCGGCAGCAGAACAGGCGGAAGCGGCCAAAGCAAAAGCGGCGGCAGAAAAAGCAGAGGCCGCCAAAGCGAAAGTTGAAGCGGAGCGGGCTGAAGCCGCCCGAGTGAAAGCAGAGGCAGAAAGGGCTGAAGCGGCAAGAATGGACGCAGAGCAAGCGAGAATGGATGCGGAACAAGATCAGTTGGCGATAAAAACAGCCGCCGCCGCCATTCGTCAAAAAGTGGCCCAGAGCTGGATTCGACCGGTTTCTGCCACAGAAGGTTTAAAATGTACAATTCAGGTCAGATTGATGTCCGATGGCACTGTGATCGATGCCGTGGTGGTGACTTCCAGCGGCGATCCGATTTTTGACCGCTCAGCGGAAAATGCCGTTCACAAAGCATCGCCACTCCCAGTACCTAAAGATAAGGAACTGTCGGCTAAAGAATTTAAGTCATTTAAATTTTTGTTTGATCCGGATCGTTCCAGATAATCAGAAACAAGGTATTATCATCACAAAGATGTCGTTGAAGCGTATTGGCGTCAATTATTTAATGGTCTTTTTTCAGTTAAATTACTGAGGTGAACAAGTGAGTTTTTTTAGAAAAATTTTGTTGATTGGTCTGGTTAGCTTCTATGTGCCAAGTAGCTATGCGGAGATGACGATTGAAATTACCGAAGGTATTGAGAGCGCATTGCCTATTTCAATAGTTCCTTTTGGCATGCAAGGGGCGTCGGGCGTTCCGGTTGATGTTGGTTTTGTTGTTGATGCGGATTTAGGTCGCAGCGGTTATTTTAAAACGCTGGATAAGCAAAGCATGCCGGCTAAACCTAGCACTGCTGAGGCGGTTCAGTTCAAAGACTGGCAGGCTATAGGCCAGAATTATCTGGTTATCGGTCAGGTGACTGAAGACCATGGTCAATACAATGTCCAGTTCCAGTTGTTCGATGTCTATAAGGGCGAACAAATAATGGGCTACCGGATGACATCGTCGGCGGGCGATTTGCGTAGAACGGCTCATCATATCAGCGACCTTATCTTTGAAAAATTGACCGGCAAAAAAGGTGTTTTCAGCGGCCGCATTGCTTACATTACCAGCAGCAGGCAGGGCAAACAAAGTACCAGCAAGCTTCAGGTTTCAGATGCTGACGGCTTTAATGCACAAACCATAGCCTCATCTGTGGAACCCTTGATGTCTCCAGCATGGTCGCCGGACGGCAGAAAAATAGCCTACGTGTCGTTCGAGAAAAAAACAGCCGCAATTTATATTCAGACCTTGGCTACCGGAGAAAGGGCGAGAGTTGCCGAATTTCCAGGCATCAACGGCGCGCCTTCATGGTCGCCCGATGGAGCAAAGTTGGCGTTGACGTTATCTAAAGACGGCAGTCCCGATATTTACGTATTAAATCTGGTGACGCGATCTTTAACTAAGCTGACTAAAAGTTTTTCGATTGATACCGAGCCGACTTGGTCTCCTGACGGCAGTCATATTGTTTTTACCTCCGATAGAGGGGGGAAACCGCAGTTGTACATTATGTCGAGCCAGGGCGGTGATGAAACAAGGCTGACATTTTCAGGGAATTATAATGCCAGAGCCAGTTTTTCACCGGATGGCAAAAGCATTGCCATGGTCCATGGCAATGGCAGCGATTATCGTATTGCCGTTATGGATATGGCGACCAAGTCGGTTAATGTAATAACTGATGGACGGTCGGATGAATCCCCTAGTTTTGCACCGAATGGCAGTATGATTTTGTATGCTTCCCGAAAAGGCAATGCAGGTTACTTATCGGCCGTATCATTGGATGGTAAAATGCAACAGAAGCTGGTCTTTGATAGCAATGAAATTCGCGAACCGGCGTGGTCACCCTAGTTCGCGGTTAGGCATAACACGATTTTTTGAATTAATAGATTACTTTTTGGAAATTAAAAATGAAATTGAATAAAACAGTATTGGCATTGGCAATAAGCGCGGTAATCCTGTCGGGTTGTAGTGAAGATGAAAAAGACGCGAGTCTTACTGACGGCACTCAAAACGCTGCCAGTGGCATCAACGATGCATCAACCAGCGGTTTAAATAATGGCTCCGGCTTATCCGGGTCGGAAATGAATGCGTCGGGCATGTATCCCAATGCCGGCATAGGTCCTGAATTCAGCGATCCGAACAACCCGCTGTCAAAAAGTACTATCTATTTTATGCTGGACAGCAGCCAGGTTCAGGATGATTTTGTTCCGGTCATTGCAGCTCACGCGCAATATCTGGTGGCGCATCCCGGCCAACGCGTCGTCATGGAAGGTCATGGCGATGAGCGTGGCTCGCGTGAATACAACATTGCATTGGGCGAGCAGCGCGCAAAATCCGTAGCAAGCATGATGAAAGTTCAAGGCGTTGCTGACGGTCAGTTAGAAGTTGTCAGTTACGGCGAAGAAAAGCCAGCATCATTAGGGCATGACGAAGCATCCTGGGAGCTTAATCGTCGCGTTGAGTTAGTTTATCAAGGCAAATAAATGAAAGCGCGTCTTATCTCGTTGCTGTGTGTTTGCGGCGCTGTCCATGCGGAATCGTTGCCGCCCGTTGTTGATAATTCAATGTATCCGGCGGGTGAGGTCAGTGCTGCGAAGCCTTCTCCGACGAATGCGCTGTATGAGATGATGGGACGGCTGGAGCAATTGCAAGGTGAGGTGCAGCAGCTTACCGGCAAGCTGGAAGAGCAGGCTAATCTTATTGCCGAGATGAAAAAGTCTCAAAGCACGATGTATTCCGACTTTGATGAGCGGATGCAAAAAATTGAGAAAAAAACTGAAGGCGTTAAGCCGTCGGCGGCTGAAAGTTCTCCTGCGCAAGATGGCTCAGTTGCAACCGAAGCAAAGGTGGTCGAGCCGGCCGTTGCGGCTTCGGCCGCAGCCGCAGCTCCAGAGGTTAAGCAGCCGCCAGTGCAAAAACAGGAGGTTGTTCAGGCATCAGGTGAAGCTTCCGCTCCTGTAGGCGATGAAAAGCAGCAATATCAACAAGCGTATGAAGCGCTAAGAAATGGGCATAACGCTCAGGCAATCGCCGAATTCAATGCATTGCTGGGTAAAAACTCTAAGGGTGAGTATGCGAATAATGCCCAATATTGGTTAGGTGAGGCCTATAGAGTTAATCAGGATATTGATTCAGCACGTAAAGCTTTTAATGGCGTGATTGAAAATTATCCTGGCAGCTCTAAAGTCCCGGATGCTTTGTTGAAGTTGGGTACTATCGAGATTGAGCAAAAAAATCCCGCCAAAGCACGCGAATATTTAACGCGCGTTACCGCGGATTTTCCCAGCTCGACAGCAGCTCGCCTGGCCGCAAAGAAATTACTGTTACTTGATGATGTCAAACAATAGTTGTGAGTTTATTACGCATAACTGAAATTTTTCATTCGTTACAGGGCGAGTCGAATACGGTAGGTCTGCCCACCGTATTTATTCGACTCACCGGCTGTCCATTAAGATGCGTTTATTGCGATACGGCCTATGCTTTCACCGGCGGTGAAAAAATAGGAATCGATGCAATCATTACGCAAGCTGAACAGTATGGAACTCCGTATATTACTGTAACCGGTGGCGAACCTTTGGCGCAGCCGGGTTGTCTTGAGTTAATGACCAAGCTTCTCGATAAGGGCTATGTCGTTTCGCTTGAAACCAGCGGAGCGCTTGATGTGTCGAAAGTCGATCAGCGCGTTGTTAAAGTCATGGATATTAAAACCCCCAGTTCGGGTGAATCAAGCAGAAACTGCTATCAAAATATCGAATATCTAACCGCAAAAGACCAAGTTAAATTTGTTATCGGTAATGACAGCGACTACGACTGGTCAAAATCCATTTTAACAGAATACGATTTGCCTAATCTTTGTGAAATATTGTTTTCGCCTGTGATGGGGCAGCAAAACCCAACCGAGCTTGCCGAAAAAATTCTAAAGGACAGGTTACCTGTTCGCTTTCAACTTCAACTACATAAAATACTTTGGGATGACGCCCAAGGTAAGTAAACCGACATGCAAAAAAAAGCCATCGTCCTGCTATCCGGCGGATTAGATTCAATTACCGTACTTGCTCTTGCGAAAAAGCAGGGATTCAAATGTTACGCCTTAAGCTTTGATTACGGTCAGCGGCATAATGCCGAGCTAGTAGCGGCAGCGCAGATAGCCGCAGATTATCAAGTCGAAGATCATAAAATCATCAAATTGGGTTTAAGCTCGATTGGCGGTTCTGCGCTGACCGACGAGCACATTGCCGTACCTCACTCTCCACAAGACGGCATACCGGTAACCTATGTGCCGGCAAGAAATACGATTTTTCTGTCCTTTGCCTTAGGTTGGGCGGAAGTTTTAAAATTAAACGACATCTTTATCGGTGTTAATGCCGTAGATTATTCCGGTTACCCGGATTGCAGACCTGAATTCATCAAAGCGTTTCAGCAGTTAGCTAACCTTGCCACTAAGGCCGGTGTAGAAGGCGAACATTTCACGATTCATACCCCTCTAATCGCGCTGAGCAAGGCGGAGATCATTAAGCAGGGCATTGAGCTAGGCGTGGATTATCAGCGTACGGTGTCCTGTTATTCCGCCGACGAGCAAGGACGCGCTTGCCAAGTATGTGATGCCTGTCGTCTAAGAAAAGTCGGATTTACTGAAGCGGGAATAAAAGATCCGACTCGGTATCAAATAAACTAAAAAAAAAGTTGCCAAAATATAATTAATCATTATAATAGGCATTCTTTGTTGGGTCGTTAGCTCAGCCGGTAGAGCACCGCACTTTTAATGCGATGGTCGCGCGTTCGAATCGCGCACGACCCACCACAAAGTTATTGAAAACATTAAGTTTTTAAAGAACTAACCAGCCTAGTAGCTGGTTTTTTTTGCCAAGTGTCAACCAAGTGTCAACGCTGGATTCTTTTCTAAAATTTCTTGCAAATAATCAGGAGCTAAGTGAGCATACTTCATTGTCATGTTCAATGATGAATGCCCCAGAATCTTCTGTAAAGCCAAAATATTACCGCCATTCATCATATAATGACTTGCAAACGTATGCCGTAAAACATGCGTCCTTTGACCTTCTGGCAATTGTATCCCGGACTCATAAAGCCTACGTGTAAAAGTACTATAAGCATCATTAAACCGTCCAATTGTTAAACGGTCCCAAAGCTGATTATAAAGCTCAACAGAGACAGGCACAGACCGTGACCGCTTGCTTTTAGTTTCATGATAATGAACCATGTTGTTTGACAAATCAGTTACACCCAGAGATTGAGCCTCACCCCAACGTGCCCCAGTAGACAAACAAACTAAGGCAATCAAATAAGCATCAGAATCGCTTTTAGCCAAATATAAAAAAAGTTTTTTTATCTGTTCAGTTGTTAAATAAACAGTCTTTGATTCATGCAACCGAATCAATTTAATACCAGAAAAATGATTTTTACCCTCATATTGCATTGATCGTATCAAATCATTAAAAACGGCTTTAAACGTTTGTAATTCCCTATTTAATGTTGCTGGCTTGAAACCTTCGTTAATACGTTTCGAACGATATTCAAGAAAAATAACCGGCTTAAATACTGTCATTACCGGATTACCCATTAACGAAGAAGCTTGTATCATACGTTGATAGGTATCCTTGCCGGAAGATAAATATTGCCCGGTATTTTGATACCAAAGATCAACAAATTCTGATAATTTTCGTAAATCTTTCTTTGGCAATGAAAACTCGGAATCCTGAACAATCTTAGATTCAATAATCGACTGAAATCGACGAGCTTCAGCTTTTGTTGAAAAAGTTTTTCGAAATCGCCTATGTCCTCGACCGCCAGGCTGTATATCAACTAACCATAAATCCCCTTGTTTCTTAATCATGACTAAAACGGCACTGGAAAAGCATCATCAAAGTCTACCCAGGGCGTATAAGGCTGCTCAGCATCAACCGGATGTTTCATCAACCCTTTAAATAAATCATGGTAAATATCAGCAACGCCCTTGCCTTTAACCGAATAAAGCTCGAGAAGATTTTCCCACAATCCCGACTCGCGCAAACACGTAAACGCCTTCTTCAAAGTAAAAGCATTACGCCGGAAAATAGATGTTAAATGGCCAAAACATATCTTGATTGCTCTTTCTGTAGGCTTGCCTTGAGCATCAGGATTTATATACATACGCTTATAATCAATATCCTTTTTAACTTCATGATAAAAAACAACATCATCCCTAAAATATTGCCAGGCTGGATTGATATAAGTTCTTGTGTCGTCAAGACGAAAATTATTTAACGCATATTGCCAAAGTCCGGTTAAATGCTCTTTCAAATCAAGCAAACAAAAAGCTTCAATACCTGTACCATTTACAAACTGATTAATCACAGAATGATGGAACCGAGCTTCTAAGCGGGTAACAGTCAAAGATTCATCATAAAAACCGGATTTTTCCCACACTGGAACCCATAATTCCTGCTCACCTTTATCAATGATAGCCTTAGTTTTATTATATGCAGCAAACTGCATACTAGACTGCTGACCAAACGTAAAAGATTGCCCCCGGCCATATACAACAGCTACATCAGAAAATTCGAAATCAAGACCCTGAATACCGGAATGCCTCACAATACGACGTGCTCTAGTAGTCATTTTCGAATCAAGATCAGCTGGAAGCTCCCACCCCTGAACATCCATACAAATATGCAACGCCACACCTGAATAACCAAACCCTTCATACAGCATAGAATCCGCGAAATGGTCCATATCACATTGCGCATCTTCAATAGAACGCTCAAGTAAAAAGGATGGAGAAGCCTGTATTTTTAAGTGCGGACCTGTAAATTCCTTTTCTGTAAAACTCGAAGAAACCAGCAATACAAGACCTAAACATTGATTTCGTAACGTATATCGATAACCGCTTTTGCCGCCAGAACTAACAACCCAAGAAAAACCGCCCAATTCAACCTGACAACCGTACCCGGCCAAATAAGCGGTTTCAATGCTTGAAAGCACAACAGGATTCATCATGCCATCATATAACTGCCGAACTGTATCCAAACCGTTATGAACAACACAATCTTTCGAAAAATCGAACATTTCACCAGAATGATCAATAAAGATTTTGCCCGTAGAAGACGGTGAATACGTTGCCTTATCAAAACGCTGACAATCCTTAACTGCATTAGCCATTTTAAACCCCTTTAAAAAAATTCGTACGGGCTACAATGTTCCACATAGTACCGCTACGAATTATTTACTTTAATTTATTAAGACGTGCTACAGAGCCGTCCCAACCCGAAAAAACACCAAAAAAAGCCGCGCATCACCTTCGAAACTCGATGACGCGCGGCTATTTATACTTAATTTACGACCTGATCCTTATCTTGAGTAGACGAAACCAATTCAGCAGAAGATACCCCCTGAACGGAACCACCCGGAGACACATCCGGCAATTTCCAAGCAGTAACAATATACGATTTGCCCTTATAAACCAGATCAGCACCATAGGGTTTATGGACAAAAACAACGCCCAACGCGTGCAAATGATTAATGGGATAACGCTCCACTAATTCATAATTATCGAAAAAATCAATATTCCCCATAAAGCCCTTATCAGCAGAAAACGCAGAAATAGACAACCGGGGACGATAGCGTTTAATCAAGTAGTCGATAAAATTATCCGTTTCCAATGCGACAGACGATACGATTTCAAGCGGTTTTTGAGCCGGTGCGACAGGGGCGGACTGAACTGCATGAGAGGGAGAGGAAGCAGACATCTGTTCAGCAAGACCAGCTCCAGGAGCAGGAGTTATCGGCTTGACAGCAGCTACCGGCGCAGAACCGACAACAGACGGCTTGCCGGTATCATCCCGAAGCACATAACGCCAAAACAAAAAAGCAACCAAGAACAAGGAAAGTAACACGACCTTGAATTTTGGCGCGAGCGAGGAGTTTTGATTTTTTCGAATTGCCATGAATTCACCATCACTTGTAAATTTAATCTTAGCCTTTAACGCATCAAGTTGGTCAGCCAAACGCTTTATATGGATATAGCCTGTTAAATAGGCCGAAGGCAAATAGGTATAAGTGCAACGCATATCAACCATGTGAGCGGTTTCTATGGTTGTACCCATCAATTCCATGCCATCACGAAAACGTTGATTGGTATCATAACCATCATAAAAATCCTTGCCGGTAAACGTCCAGGTTTCAATGGGAGGTTGAGCGGTAGAAAGGCCGTAAAATACATGATACCGATGGATTTTAGGCATGAAGGAATTAAAACCAGCCAACTCCAGTAAAGGCGCTATATATGGGATTTTTTGCCGATCTAATCGGGACGCTTGAACAAGATAATCGCATAACGTAGTTTGCACCTGACTATCGATCATGGAAAAATCTTGAGCCAATAAAATCAAATCCCAATGCAACTTCCGCGACAAGAACAACCAATTGAGCAACTTCAGGCGAGTTTTGTCATTCCATGAACGAGAGTTACACCAAGTACCCAATTCATCAAGAACCAGAAGCCCGTTCATATCCTCAGCTTTATAGCTCAGATCATAAGCGGCAGGTAACGCCTCGAAATCCTCAAGCCTAGGGAAATCCGGCAGACGATAACACAGCGTAGCATTATCAATCGGAAGAATTTTATCTATATATAAATCAAGGTTGGTAGCAACCGGCCGACCACGAAGCAAATACTCCTTAATTTTACCAACAGCTGCAAGTGATTTACCTTCGCCGCGAACACCTTGAATAATCCAACCCGGCATACCTACACCCAATAATAAAATAATCTAAGGAAAGGTTACCAAGAACATACCTTCTAGAATCATCAAGTTAGAAACAATAACTCGGAGATTGAGAGAATCATTCGAAATACCTAGTTTTCTATATATAGAAAGAACATGCCCCTGAACGGTTCTAAAGCTGATACCCAACAAACGAGCAATTACTTTGTCGGTAAAACCCTTAATAATATATTCCGCAATTTCACCTTCTCGCGGAGACAGGGGACCTAAATGAATACATTCAACTTGAAAAATCATAAAAAAATTACCCCCTTAAAAACCTATCACCAGGCCCAGAAGACATGTTACGAAATATAGTCGCTTATTTATGCAATTAAGCACTAGTTTGAAATAGCCGCACGAAAACGCCAATTCATCAAATTAAAATATTGCTTAGTAATAAACCGCAACATAATCGATGAAAAAATTGCAAAAAAGCAGGCATTGGAATGCGCAGGCATAACCCAGCCCCACACCCCATTAACAATTTCAGGAACTGTTTGAGCTATACCGTTAACTATAGTCGAATACGAAGCAACATAGGCGTAAATAGCAGAAACCATCAAAGCAATAAACGCAATGGTAATAGCGATCTTAAAAGCGGCATGGAGCGCAATCTTGCCAAAAACATCGACAAGAAAATTCATTAAAATCCCAAATAAAACAGACATTAGACAGAACTCCTAAAAACAACAATAAAACAAACCCAAACAGTGACAACAGCAAAGACCCAATCGAGAACGGCACGTAAGGGTTGAAGCGGTAAACAAGGCGCAAAATCAACATGTTTTACACCTAGAAAGGGAACGTCAAAGGACGTATGGACTTCGTAATAACACGATGTTTGAGGCAACGTAGGCAGCAACTTGGAAATATCAAAATGGAACGGATTTTCCATAGGCAAAAAATCGAAATATTTCCAAGTGTCCGGGTATAACGTTGGCGGCTCTGGCGGCGTTTCTACTTGATTAGGATCAATCGGAGTAGTAGGGGGCGGAATAGATGGAGAAGTTTGCGCATCAGTCCCCAATGGATTTGGATTATATTGTACAGGTGGCTGAGTAGTCGTAGAGACAGGAGGCGTTAAAGGCAAAGGGGAAGAAGGTCTAAAAACGGTAAATGGTTGAATAGCTGTAATAGATTGGGGAGTTGATGCAGGAAATAAAGGCGCGGTTTGTAAAGGATTCGGCGAAATTTGAAAGTAGGGCGAACTACTTTGCAATGGATTTGTAGTTCTTACTAATTCAGGATAATTAACAGGTGCTTGCTGATTAGAAATATCATGATGAATCGCCTGTTGAGCCTCGACTAACCAAGGAATATTTTCAGGGATGATATAAGGCGCAATATCAGAATAAGGAATTGGCAAAGTAGGAGAAAGCTGTTTAGCAACATCAGCTAATTGATTAGGAGACAAAGGTACGGCTGAATCGACAGGATGAATAACGCCAGTATTTGGATCAACAACTATAGGCGCATGGGGAGCCTGAGCATTATAAGCCTCAGGAAATTGAGAACTATAAGGCGAAGTGGGGTTACTTTTAATGTAATCGGAAATAGCATCACCCACAACCGATTTAGGCACATCAGCAGCAACTTTAACATCAACAATTTCTCCCGCTGAATTATGAAAAACACCATCCCACACAGCGCGCGCCTCAACAGACACACCGCTAAGAATAGTGGCAATCTCAGAAGACACCGCTAATTCAGGTACAGCAGCAATTGCTAACAAGGCAGTAGCATATTGTATAGCATGAGAAGATGCAAAATCATCAATGCGCTGAAATATGGATGGAGTGCAGTTAGAATGGTCGGTATCCAAAGGTGAACACATATGCTTAGGAGGCGGAAAAATATCTTCCCACCGAGAACCCGTAGTGGGACAAACCATTGGCACATACACTGTTGTTCCATCAGCACAATTTATGCCGTTACCTTTATCAGTTGGATACTTACAATTTGAATTTAATGGCGTTTGAGTGCCCACACAATTTAATGATAGAGGAATATCACAAGAGCCAGTCGAAACATTGCGGACTGCTGGGGCTGTACAGGATGGGGCGTTTATGCACGAATCAGCGCTGACGACACCACCGTACGGACATGTAGGATTACGGTTAATTATGGCCGTTGTGGGACTACCATAATAGAGGACGTTACAAGATGAAGGCATTGTACTGGACTGATAAATATAAGCGCCCCCAGGAAAAGCAAATGTACAAGCTGCATCTAAGGTAGAAAAAGACTGACCGCCATAATACCAAATGCCACTAGCAGGATAGGTATCTGCGGCAGCTATGCCCGATACAAAAAAGGAAAATAAAAAAAGGGTTATTTTAAGCATTATCAATGCCTATGTATTAGAGCCGGTATTTATGCCGACAATAAAAAGAAATAATAAAAAAGGATTTTCTTTAATCATTACAACCCCCTTAAGGCAATGCAAAGACGGTACATCCATGTACGGTCAAAAGGTTGAAATTAAACTGCTTTGTTGGCAGCTTTTGGGAACAAACGCAGGATGATGAAGGCGACTGTTACGGCGATTAAAACCGGCCAGACCATATCAACCAAGGCCAATACATCAGTCTGTAAGCCTGTAAACGCCGGGGCTATCGCCGGATTCAATGCCGCATGTGCCGGTGCAATTGATAAGCCCATTAGCGCCACTACGGAAGCTAAAAAGGGAATTACTCTTTTTAATGACTTCATAAATAAAAATCCTCAATTATAGAATTTCAATAAAAGGACGTTTGCCAATTTAACAAACGCCCGAAGGGTGAAGCTAGACGCTATTCCGGCACCAAAACTGCTCACCAGCCAGCCGACTAGCTCCAATATATCCGCCTGTATCATATGAGTAATTCCCCAGCAATAAAGCCCATGAAAAACGAGATGGACATACTACAAATGATGATTACGTCAACGATTGGGGCGGAATCCATTAGCTAAGCGCCTATTGTTTTGGCGCTTGAGCGGAAGGGGTTGCAGGTTTATAAGGCTCAACTTTTACTACCTTATCGCATGCAAATGATTGTTGTCCGGCGAAGACTTGTAAGCGGCCTTCCATTGTGACGACTACCGGGTTTAATACGCTGGGCTTAAAGGGTACAAACTGGGAAAATTCATCGTAATCAATGCGTAATTGCGCCTGAAATTGACCAAAGGAATCTTCTCCAGCAGGGTAGGAATCTAAGCAGTTTATGTAGGCGGCTTTGCCCCGAGCAGATGAATAGCGGTTGATGCCGATACATACTTTCTTTGCCAATAGGGAGGTGTTTTCTAATGGGTTTGTGTTTTCTGACATGACTTTTAACCTTATGTTTATATATGTATTTGATTTTTAAATGACTTATTGGGTTAATAAGGCGATTTGTTCAGGCACTTTTTAAAAGTACACTAAAGGCGATTTACCAATCTTGGTATCAAATTACTTTCTAATAGGAAACGGGGCTTTCTTCTTAGACGTTCAATTGGTAAACCGCTTTTAGTGCGCTCTTTTTATCTAGCTTATTTAGTCAGTTTTTTTTTATTTTGCGAACCCTACGGGCCGGGCTTTCCGTTCCAATCAACTGATAAAGCCGCTAACTCTAACTAAGCAAAAAATGTTATTCCGCAAGCTCCATAAATTTTTTACTAAGTTAGAGTAAGCATCTTTAACGGTTGATTTGCACTACAATCCCTTTCGCTCCTTAATTTTCGTTTTTGGCTTAACCAGTTGCAGCAAAAGCGGTTTTGCCACGACTTTTATTTAGAATGCTCCCTCCCTCCCTCATCCTCAGAGCATATCCCCGACAACCTGCGCATGCCCCTCGGTGTCGGCTGGTCAATCGCGGACGGACTCTAAAACATGGGTTCATGCCGTCAAGGGTAAAGGCTACGCCCGCGGGAAAAGCACCCGCGCCCTGGACTGCATGAAGCCTCATGTTTTGTACGAGTCCTGCGACCGACCGACCGACTCCGAGGGGCATACCCAGAACGCCGGGCAATAAAACGCCCGGTAGAGTTAGAAAAAATAAAGAATACATAAAAGTCATGATTCAATCCCTAGGCCGAAATCTGTTAATACGACGCTTGATTACTACGCGGCGTGTGATTCATCGTTTGAATCTTCGACTAATACCAGCTTACCTTCGATATATAAGGTCAAAAGTATTTGAGTCAGCTTGTACGGTGTTATTCCGCCACGTTCTTGGGCTTCAAGTTCCAACTTTAAATATAAGTCCGGCCTTAATGCGGTTCTAAATACGCGATCAGATACTTTTTTTGTTGATGATGATTTGGGGGGTAAAGACAAAGACATTTAAGCAACCTCATTTAAACAATTTAATCGTTTCTGATACTCACATTTAATACGAGCAATAGCGTTATCAATAACTTTAACTTTACCGGTACATTCAATAAATAATAGTTTCAACCCTGATAACTGATATTCGTATAATTGTTTAGTACTAATAATTGATTCATAATCTAAATTCGGTTGTTCAGCTAATGCCCTTAATGCCGCTTGCTCAATAAATTCAAATGTTTCGTATATATGTTTCTCTGACATAATCATTTATGCGGCCTCAAGTTCAGAAAGTTCATCTAATGATTCTTTAATCAAAAGTTGGACCTTCTCTAAAATATTTTGCAATGCAAAATCAATATCACCCTCAATTTCATATAAAGAATATTCTAAGGGCCCTTTACGCAAAGAAACTAAAAACAAATCAAAATTTGGAAAAACCAGGTGATAAGTCATTTCACTTTCAAGGCAAAAACTTTTTAATCCTGAATAAACAGTAAGAGCAATAGAAGATTTATCCTGCTTTAAATATCCCCGAACATCACTCAATCTTGATACAAGACGAGCACCCATTAATTCAATAAGCTGTTTTTCTACGTGATATTGATTTTCCATGATCTATTCCCCAAAAGATTCATCAGATAAAAGCTCTTGATTAAAAAGAGCCAAGTTTATTAGTGTGTATTTGCCGATTCTTTTCACGGGTAAGTAACCTTTCTTTACCCAGCCTATTACTACGCCTTCTTCCATGCCGGACTGTTCAGCAAACTTGGAAACCGTGCAGACCATAATGGATGAATGCTGTAAAACTTGCTGTTGACCATCCATGCTTAACCCCTTATAGTGCTGTAATGTGCTTTATTGAAAAGATGACTCATTATATGCGACACTCATTATTTGAGTCAAGCATTATTTGAGTCTGTTACAATATTTTTTATGATGACCGAATACGAAATTAATAAACGAATAAGAATACTCAGAGATGCTTTAGGACTAGGTAGACAAGCCTTTGCAGATAAAACAGGGATCAAAAAACAAACGATTGAACACCTGGAAAGAGAAGCACAAAAAGTGAATGGAGAACACCTTCAGGCAATAGGAAATCAATTCCCCGAATATAAATATTGGTTAGCTTATGGCGAAACATTACCCGAAGCCGGACAGATCAGCCCGGAACTAGAGGAAACAAGAAAAAATCTGTCAACGGGTACATAACCGCGGGACGGGCATTAAAACAATGGGGGACGGTTAAAACCTAAGCCGGATAAAAGCCGAAAGCAAACATAAAGCGGCTTATGTAAGCCGTTATTTACACAAAGTAAGCATTTGACATCGTAAGTGTTATGTTCCTTTCTCTAATTCTAATAACCATTAGCCTAGTAATAATCCCTTTAATACTAATTAGCCTAATAACCACATTTAAAAGCTCAAAAATATTATTAAATAATAATAAAAACAATGAGATATATAAATTTGCAAACAAAATAAATCCAAAGAATGAAGAAAAGATAAAATGGAACAAAGATTTTCTAAGATCAATGGAATGGAAACGATACGAAGAAGTATGTACAGAATATCTAAAACTCAAGAATTGCGATGCAAAAGTAACAAGCATTGGCGCAGACGGAGGAATGGATATAAAAATAAAAGATAAAAACGGAAAACTGTTTGCAATAGGGCAATGTAAATCATGGAGCAAACCCATAGGAGTAAGTCTAATTCGTGAGCTTTACGGAATAATGATAAGTGAAAACGCCAGTTATTCTATTTTCTTAACCACATCAAAATTTAGCCTAGATGCAATAGCGTTTGCACAAAATAAAAAAATGATACTCATCGACGCGGATGAATTTATTCATTTAATCAATAAACTTAACGACTTGGATAAAACAAAATTAAGTCAAATAGCCACAAAAGGCGATTATACGACACCAACTTGCGTAAACTGTGATGTAAAAATGATAAAAAAGACCGCAAAAAAAGGGACCAATGAAGAAAGTGTTTTTTGGGGTTGTATAAACTTTCCACGATGCAGAAAAACAATGTTCATAAAGAACACAGATAAATAATCAAAAAAACGACTTAACAACAATGGACAAAACACCCGCTATCAATATGCCAAGCATCCACTTAATAAGGGCAAACTGGCCATCATGTTCAACTTGTTTTAACTTCACATCCTGAACATCTAATTTAGTTGCAAGGTGAGCTTCCATTATTTCAGACAAGGATTCCTTCTGAGCTTCAACCATAGCAACCGCTTGTGCATGAGGAATACCAGCTTGTTCTAAACGTTGGGTAAATTTTAAAGTATCGAAAGTTATAGTAGTCATAAAACAAATCCTGTTATTAAAAATACTGTCAACAAAATGTCAACAGTAAAGCGCCTTATAGTACTTTATAGTACCGATTCAGTTTTTTAAGTTGTTCATTATATTACTATAACGCACTATAAACCCGATAAACAAAGAACTTTTAATGCGATGGTCGCGCGTTCGAATCGCGCACGACCCACCACCAAAGATATATGAATCAACCAGTTAGACTTTTCGGTCAGCTGGTTTTTTATGCCTGTAGATAAAGTTACCACATTGTTACCACCGCTTACATTTCCCGCCAAAGGATTAAGCTGAATCGCTTGAATCAAGTAGTTCGGCGACAAATGAGAATACCTCATAGTGATGTTCAAGCTTGAATGGCCTAGTATCTTTTGTAGAGCAACGATGTTGCCGCCATTCATAATAAAGTGGCTCGCGAAAGTATGCCGCAGAATATGGGCTAGTTGACCAGCAGGAACCTTTAAACCAGATCGTTTGAACGCTGACCTGTAAGCACTATAACACGACTTAAAATCACCTTGGCCAAGTCGATTTTTAATATATAGAAAAACAGATTCTTCAACAGGAACAAACCTTGAATGGCCATTCTTAGTATCAACAAATTGAAAGCCCTGGTTGATGCAATTCTTCACGGTTAAACCCTCAGCTTCAGACCATCTTGCACCAGTAACTAAGCAGATCATCACAACAAAAGGAAGGCTTTCGTTAGTCGTCAAATCAACTTGCGCTCTCAATAGTTCGACCTGAGAACCTGTAAGATAAGAAAGTTCGGTTTTAACCTCACGAAGCTTGCGAACAGTCAAAACAGGCGAATCATAATCGATAACTGATAAACGCTTAAGCTCACGAAACAAAGCCTTTAAGGTAATCAATTCACGGTTAAGGGTAGCGGGTGAAATACTCTGATTTAACCTTGTTGTCCGGTATCCTGCCAATAGCTCAGGATCAATAAATTTGGCCTGTGGATTACCCAAAAGATCAGACAATTTAAGGAGCCTATTTCTAGTATCAATGGCACTTTTTAAACTGCGGCCATGAAAATCAAACCACAATTTAATAAGATCATTTAATCGTCTATCATCGACAAAGGCCTGAACGGCCTGAGTTTCAGATAAACGTGATACATAAGTCCGTTGAAACTCTATTGCATCAACCTTGTAATCAAACCGCTTAACGATACGCTTACCACCAACACCATCAGGCCTAAAATCTAGCCTATATTTTTTACCTACCTTGGTAATCATGCAGGCTTAAAAAATTTATCGCGAGCTTGCTGTTTTATCGGTTCGTTATTCTTGCACACAGTTTCAACATGCTTTCTCAAGCATTCCGCCGAGCAAAATACGGTTTGATTCCAGATTAAAGCTGTTTTAAGCAATGTTCTGCCCGGACAGATAGAACACGGCACGATAGAAAAAAGGTTACTCATGCCGCTTTGCCGACTAATCGCCGTCGTTCTAAACCCTGTTTAATCTGATTACGAATATCGTCTTCATCTAATCCCCGGTTTCTGTAATATGTTTGTATTTCCGGCCATATATGCAGGTTGTGGATTTGACGCATTACGTGCCTTACTGTGCATTCATTACGGCGAGCCATGATTGACACTAAGTTGCCAATAACGGAGGTGATGTTTCTAGCGATAGGGTCTACGGCTTCTTTTTTTTTGCGCGTAATTTTTACGCCTTGCGCGGGGACTTTGAAGATGACGTCTTGCATCAACAATTGCCAGAAAGGGTTTACATAACCCCTTGGGTCTCCGTCGATCATTAGCCGGTTTCGTTCTAAGGCGTAGCGCCATAGGTCGGTTAAATGATCGGCGACTTGGTTAAAGCCTTCAAATTCCAAACCCAGGCCTAAGCCTATTTCACGGATTACGGTATGATGAAGTCTTGCTTCTATCCGACGAACTGGCTGGGTATTGTCATAAGCGCCTAATGAATAAATGTTCCATTCTTCGTGAAAATAATCAACTTTGTCTGATTTAACGATTTCATAGCTTTTTTCATAAAGTGCCATTTGTACAGCTATTGGTTTCCCTATCAAATAATCTTTAGCTTGGCCTTCCCGACCATAAGTACCAATCGCATCAGTAAAATCAGTAAGATCAATAGAAGCAATACCGTCATAAGCCCTAATAGTCCTAGAAGCCGTGACCAGATTCCGAACAAAATCGCCAGGAAGGTTAAAGCCCTGATAATCACAAGCAAGATGCACGGCAACTCCCTTGGCTATTGGTTCTTCTAAAAAAATGCGAGACAAGCCGACAAATTCACCGTGAAGGTATTCCCATATTTCAGCGGTTGCGCGCTGGGATATGAAGTGCGGCGAAAGTTCAATTTTTAGATGCGAGCCTTCGTTATCCATTTTGCCGTACCAACTGCCAAACAGGATAACTAAGCCAACAGTGTTGTTTTGCATCTTATAGCGATAACCGCCGGTTTTACCCATGCGCGAAAAATGCCAACGATCATCATTGACGCAAGTATTTCCGGTTAACCGGATATATTCATCTTTGTTTTCTACATGCTGTTCCAGCTTTGTGATAAAGGAAGCTTTAGGCACACCATGAAAAAGCTGTCTTACTGTATCCACCGAGGCACCAACAATATTGACGCTTGAAAGATCAGTAATATTAGCGTTAGCAGCAAACAATAAACCGGTCTGATCTTCGTCAGCACCATGTGAAAGGGATTCAAGAGAAAAGCGTTGGTTTAAATTCATGTTATCGGCTCTTATAGGCTTTGTGTTGTTTTGTTCTGTTACGTGTGACAAGGGCGTAACAGCCTTTTTTGTTCTTTTTAATTTTTTGCGACCGCTGTTTTATAGGCCTTTACCGGCTTGGGGTTAAGCGGCAAAACTTTACATTTTCCAATCGGCCAACATTCGGAACCGCGATCAAGCCCAAAATGAAGAATTAGCTTCGGCTGGTGGATTTGCAAAAATCGTTCAGCACACTGCCTATAATCGGCTATGACTTCAGGGTCACGGCTTGGACACCTAACTGCAATGACTTCGCAATCTGTCAGGCCTGCAAAGTATTTATCCAGGTGCACGTCTTTTGAATGGGTCCACTGCAAGACAGGAATGGAATACACGCCATGATCGGCCCACCATGCGCATACGATTCTTGAGCGCCATATCTGGTAAAGTGAATAAATGTTGGGGTAATTTGCATATACGGAATAGTCAGGCGCTACGACGGTCCCGGCAAGCAATGCCTTTTCAACAAATTTAGTGGGTGAACGCCATATGCTTTCCAGCCGCCAATCATCAACAAAGCAATGGAAAGGCAGGTTTTGTGTTTTTGAGCCGTATCTAAAAAATTGAATATCTCTATAATCCGAAAGCTTATTCGATAAATAAGGGAAAGAACCGGTATATGCAACATTCGGTATTGTTAAAGTGACGCGGTTATTCATAAATTAATTCTCAAAATGAACAGCTATAATCTGCTACATGTCTCTATTCAACGTTTCGTTATTTATTCGAACGCCAATTACTCCAAGAAGGCTCAACGCCATGTTTCGATTCGTAAAATTTAGATAATTGAAAATTCAAATCCGCGGCAGAACCATTAAAATTACCCGCACTACGATCAGAAGAAGTCTGTATCTGGGAATACTTGCCGTAGTTCTCAAACCGATCAGGACTTAATTCCGCTATCCATTTCCAACGGTCTGTCAGCTGATGACCTTCCATGCTACGGCCGCCCATTTTTAATGGCTCACGTTATGGGAATCGGAACTAAAAGCATGTTCGCCTGTCGCCCAAGATTTTTTATAAGCGTCAATTCGCTGTCTTGCACTCATTGATTACCCTCAGCGCCTAAAATCACGGTTTTCATTTAAATTGAATTCAGTCGCGCGGCACTGCGCTCCCATTTTTTTTGACTAAAGAGAGGGACCAACACCTAAAGAAACAGAAGGAACATCACACGTAATAAAACGCTTCAGGCCTTTATACGTGAGCCATGCAGCACAATCATTAATTGGCATAAAGTCATAACCAACTTTAAAAAGATCATCAGAATTAATATTTTTCAACCTCAATCCATTCTGAGAAATATTAACAATCCAAATGGTTTTTTTCTTCGAAAAAACATGACCTACGATATGTAGGCCGTTCTTTTCATAAGGGTCAGAAACTTTTTTTTCTTCTGAAACATCATGTGATTGTGGCGCTTGGGGTGCTTTGGGTACTTGTGATGGTTGTGGTTGTGGTAGCGATAATTGTGAAGGTGGTAGTTGTGGCTGTGCTTTATAAGATTTGGCATTCATCGGATTTTTAACGTCAAATCCGATAATGATGCAAAAAAAAAGAACAAAACATAAGGCAGCACCAATAAACGGCCAACGCTTCCATAGTGGCACTATATCTTGAGCTGCAAGCTCTGCCCCGCCTCCCCTAGTATGAGATTTATAAAAAGGGAAATACTGCTTCTCATATTTCCGAATGCCGGTATTCACCACTTCACCACGTACGCCGTCTTGCACTTTGCGAACATAGGTTTTTTCAGATCCCATGCTGGTATTTTTCTTAACCCTATAGCAGATCTGTACCAGATCGAGAATAGCGCGATTAATTTTGCCATAAGACTGAGTAATCAGAAGAACATCGGCGGATTCATGACGATGCAAAGAATACCAGTGCTCTACCTGCATTTCAGTGCCAAGACGGGGCAATGGTATATGACACTCATCAACCACATACAATGGGCCGGAACCTGATAACGGATGCCGCCAAGGGTCTCCATAGTCCTCAGCATGGGCAAATGGTGCATTGATGAAATAATTTTGCTTTACAGCACCCCCGAATTTATAAAAGCGAGTTTCAGCCGCTTTCAAATCAGTTTGAGGACGTTCTTTTCTGGTGGTCGTGCGAATCTCAATTAATGGCAAAAAACCTGCATTTATCTTTGCTATATAATCAACGTCGAGAGGTAAATTTGTAATCACTTTGCGACCAGCTTCCAACGCTGGCAATATGTGGTAAACGACGGCTTCGTAAGATTTACCGCCGCCGGGTGGACCAAGCAACAAATTTATCATGAACCCAACCTCACAAACGGTATGAGCTGCAACAAAATTCTAATGATGATTGCAGCCCCAATAATGACCATACACTGAGCAAATCCAACCAGACCCAAAACGTTCAGAAGTGATTCAGGTATTTGCTGAAACACACCGAAATGTTGAGTGATAGCGCTTAAATCCACAGCACCAAGAACAATTTCTGACAGTGAAAGAAGCTGATCGATTATAAATATAAAAAAATCCTTCAACATCAACCAAAAAGAAGAAAAAACCTTTTGTACCAAATCTAAAATGGAAACCCAAAAGCTATTCCATGTGGAAATTATAGTTTCGATTATTTTCATGTTAACCACCAAATACCAATGAGCGTGCGGTAAACAAAGCCGTAATAATAAATATCAAACGCAACAACGGCCATATCTCACAAGGCGGCTGCAATTCCATAGAACCCCCTGACAATGTAGGAAATGACCAGCTAGGGCAAGTCCCAGCGCCGCCTATTTGCGGAGTTAAACCCGAAACGGCAGAAACAAAAGAGGTTTGCATCAACGCCGCTTTATGGTCTGCCCAGACTTGACCTATGCCGCCCGGATATTCCGACGTGTAAAAGCTATCAGGACCCGCAGCAAAAGAGCCAGGAGTACCACCGCTTAATTTGTCGCTAATCTCATGTAAGGTGGAATCTTTGCCTAATTTGGATGTGTCGACGGAAGGTGATGTGCTGGTGCCAATGCCGGAACCCGGACCGTTACCGTTACCATCACCGCTGACAACATCAACCAGCACTTTAATAGAGCGATTGAGGCCGTCTTCTACTTTAGTCTTGAGAGCATCAGAATTACCAGGGTTGCTGACAGGAATCTCAGCAACATAGGCATCAGTTTCTATGTCAATGTCTTTTACTTTTTCTTTGGCCGCTTCTGAGTTGGCAGACCTGGCTAAGGAATCAATATAATCCTGAGCGAATTTATTATAAGACTCTATGGCGGATTTTATGGTAGCAGGAACACCGGTCGATAATGCAGCATCTGAGGCGGTTTTGGCGGCATCTTTCGCAGCTTTTGCAGCTTGAGCGGCGGCAAGTTTTTCAGAGGCAGCCGCTTCGGATTGGAGTTTAATGGTAACGATTTCTGATTTTGCCGCATCGGCTTTGGATTTGGCTGAGGCAATCTCAGCGGCTCTAGTTGCGGCGGCCTCTCCCACGATAGTGGGATCATCGGAACAAATATATGACGACGGTTTACAGTCATCGATTGGCGGACAGTATTTAGTGTTTTTGTCTGATATGCATATGGTCGGCGAAGGCACAGACTGGCATGATTTTGTGGTTTTGTTGAAAAAGTTACCACCTGTTTCAGAACCTGCATTGCAATCGGGTATAGGCGTACAAACATCATTGAGGTTGTATTCTGTAGATGAACAAACACGAGGAAGCTTACACTCGCCTGTCGAATCTCGGGTTGCTGGGGCGGTACAAGGAGGGGCATTTATGCACTCGTCAGCACTGGCAACGCCACCGTAGGGACATGAGGGATTGCGACTAATGATGGCAGTTGTGGGACTGCCATTATAAAGCACATTACACGTGGAAGGCATTGTGCTTGACTGGTAAACATAAGCGCCACCGGGAAAAGCATAAACGCAAGCGGAATCCAATGAGGAAAAAGACTGACCACCATAATACCAAATGCCAACGGAAGGATAGGTATCGGCAACTGATACACCAGATAAAAAAACGAAAAATAAAAACAGGGTTATTCTAAGCATTTTCAATGACTTCTAAATGCAGATATAAAAACAAATGCGCTGATTGCCCCGATTAAAGCGATCAAACAATAAAAGAAAGCAACCAGCGCACCTATCATAATGCTATGCCTTCCTCACACCGCGCTTGGCAAGATCGATACCCTTAAAAGTCATCGCGATGCCAATAATTAAAACGCCAGTAGCAGCAGCAAAAGTGGCTACGGTAGACAAGTCAACTGCTGCAAAAATATCAGCCATAATATGTACTCCAAAAATTGCGGGAATCCCCCCGCGAGGTTTGCTCAAAACGAGCTAAATCTTTTTTATTAATTGAACGGCTACGCCTGTTGCATAGCCCAACGCCCACATGGACAAAACAGCACCCATGCCCCACGAAAAAACATAGGCAATTTGTATGGGGTCAATGCCTATGCTTGCCAAGGTGACAGAAGAAAGCGCCTCTATCGAGTTATAATCCTGAGCAGTAAAAAGCACATAACCGGTGCAATCTTGTAATGACTGGGCGCTCAAGGTTATTCCCTGACCGCCTGTAACTGGATCGTTAGAACCACCACCGAAAGCGGATAAATCAGAGGTCAGGTTAGTGATTTGGGCGCATATAGCCATTTGTTCAACCTACACTGGCTTTGATTACGTATCCGTTTATAAAGCGGTCTTTCCTCACTCGGTTACTAAGTACCCGCTCTTTGAACTCTACGGGCTTTTTTATCAGGCAGGTCATTGAGCGGATTTTCATGGGTTAATTCCTGGCTATGGTTTGTGCGCGGTTGTTCCGGATGTTGTTCCGGTTGCTGTCTGAACCGCTCCGGCTTTGGGTTTGTCTTTGCTTTCTTGTTCTTGTTGGGCTTCCGGGGTCGGACCGTCAAGTTTCATGCTGATGGCTGTCAATACGGCTTTGTTCTGGCCTCCCATGTTGATTTCACACAGGATTTCCATTTGACATGGAAAGTAAAGTTTTCCGGCTTCTACTTCGGCTTTTTTCTGGTCGAACATTTCAAATGGCATTTTTACTTTGATGAGTTCGTTACCCAGGTTGTTCGGGTTTTTTCCGGTGTTGGGCTTGGATACCCATATCGAACCGCCTTTGTTGTCTCCGTCTATTTCATAACGCGTTAACGATTCTACTTGTCCCCTTATGACTGTTTGCATGTCGCCTAGGAAGCTGTTTTGGGTTATTTGGTCGGTCATGTTTTTGTTCCTTTGTTGGGTGGTTAATGTTGTGACCCTTTAAACCGCGGGTCGAACGGGGAGCTGTTTTGTGCTGGTTAGTTCTGCACAGGTTTGGGTTGCCGAATCTATTGTTTCTTCAGGTTTACAGTCGGGCAACGAAGGTGCAGGTAAGGATGCAGGCGTTTTAAAGTAAGCAGCTTGGCTTTCTGCATCTTTAAAGCCTTTTTCTTTTGCAAAATCATCTGCGGTGTAATTTATGTCGGGCATTACCGCTCCGGTTATTGCGTGGGTTTCTTGGAAATCCGGTTGGATACAGGCTCCAAATCCGGTTTTATCAAAGGTTGTTGCTATCTCGGTAAATGAATAGGTGATTGACATCAGCGCAAAGACATAGCCAATGATGAAGGGAACCGCTGCATTTGAAACGAATGCCCATAATAGGTTTATTAGGCGTCTGCGCTGGCTGTATGTCATACCTTGGCCGGGTAGGTGTTGTTTTATGTTGAGCATGTTTTGTTTCCTTGTTTTTTGTTCTTTTTGTTGTGTTTGTTGTGTTTGGTTTTAGGCCGGTTAGAGCTGGTTATGGCCGGTTTTATCTAACATATTTTATATGCCGCTTTTTGTTTTGTTCTTTTTGGCGAACCCTAAAGGGCCGGGCTTTCCGTTCCAATCGACGTTTAAAGCTGATAACTGGCAGTAAGGACAAATCCTTTTACGCACGCTCCAAAGGCTTTGCCCTAACTGCCAGTAATTCAGCTTTAATCGCCAATTTCCTCTACAATCCCTTTCGCTACGGCTATGCGCTGTTTTCGTTTTGCGCGTTTCGAACCTTTAAAGCGCATAGCCATGACCGTTGAGGAAAAGCGCCTCAACGGCCATTGGATAGCGTGTTTTCTTCTTCAGTTGTACAAGTAATTTTTTTAGCAAGGCTAAAATAATTACTTGACAACTTGGATACGCTACGTACTGGAATATCCGCTTTTTTATATTTCCCCCCTACGGGGTTTGTTTGGCTTTCTTGGCTTTTAACATTCGGCGCGCTTTTAGCAGCGGCAAGCGGCTGGGTATCGGTCCCCCGCGCGGAAAAAGGACTCGTTCCTCGTTTTTTTCCGCGCGGGGAACCGAGACGGGTTCGCTTTGCCGTTTCATTGGCGCGCCGCTTGTTTCGCTGTTTGTTTCTGTTTAAGGTACGCTAGTACTTGCGTTCTAAGCTCTTCGGACAGTTCTTTCATGGGTACGAGCTGTTTGCGCAGGTATAAGGTCATCACGGCTTTGGTCATTCCGTAAGGCCGCATGCCTCTTTCCATTGCTTCTATTTCCAGTTTTAGATAATCCTCTTGGTCAAGCGCGGTTCTGAACAGTCGTTCTTTTTTGTTGAATTCCGGTGAGCTGCCGCGTTCTGGCAGTATGGTTGAATCGGCCATTTATGCGGCTCCTGTGAGTGAGGATTGATCGATTTTGTTTTCAATAGCAAGTGAAATAACGGCCTTTAAATCATTAGAAGCAAGGCGAAAAGAAAAAGTAACCGAACACCAATTAACCTGCCCATCAATAAAATGACCAGGACGACCACGAAAAACAAAATAAACTTTTTGTTCTGACATTTAGGCCACCTGTTCCAGGTCTGTGAGTAGGTTATCTTTGTAGTGTTTTCCGGCAGTCAATAGGGCTATGAAGATGTCCCGATCTTCACTTATTTGATCTTGGGCTTTTTTGATTTCTCTTATGACTTTCACGTAGTCAAGAAAGAGGAAGTTCAAGCCTTGCAGTCTGTTAATGCCTTCGTCAAAACAATCATTTATACGGCCGCTACAATGCTTGGCATCCCGGTAATGTTGATGTACCGGGTTATGGTAATTGGACAGGTTTTCTTTGAATTTACGATTGGCATTAGCCACTATTGTGTTGATGGTTTCTGTCAGGTGAAAGGGGGTTACGCTGTAGGGCATGGCTCTAACCCTCCTGTTTTGCAGATGATGCTGGAAGTTCCAATGTGCCGGAACGCATGCTGTCTGCAACGTGTTTGATTAATGTCTTGTAGTGCTCGACATTTTGGAAAACGTCAGTTGAATAATTAATTTTAGACGTCGAAGCTTCAATAATTCTCAGTCGATCACTAAAACTGGAATCGCGGAAGATGAGCAAAAAAGAAAATGCATAGCTTTGCGCTCTGGACAGGCTGCTAAGGAAGCATTGTTGTGTACAACAAATATCTGAATAACTTTCATCAAAGGTTAAGTTTTGCGAAATAATGGCTTGGTATTTACACAAGAAGTTAAGAGCGCATTCGAGGTTACTGGCGATTTCATCAACAGCTCGAACATACATCAGGTCTAATGTGAGTTCGTTGCTCATGACACTTTTCCTTCTTTCAGGTTAGCAACCAGGACGACCATGTTGATCATGCGATAACGGCCTACTTTGGCCGTGGGGATGTAGCCTTGATCTATCCAGCCACCGACTACGCCATTGCTTAGGCCTATGGATTCGGCGAATTTAGCTGGGGTCATGAACGGGATGAAGGTCAAAAGGTCAGTTGCTTGATGTAAAGCGTGTTTAGCAGATAAATCAGACGAAAGAACGGCATCTAAATTAACAGGATGATTGACTAGTCTTAATGCATCTAAGTTGACGGGGTTTTGCTCTTGGTTCATGATTGCACCTTAGCCTTATATGGCTGGTTGTGGCTGGTTTGTTAGACCGCCCGGAGACGGTCTAGTCGCTGTTATTTCTGCTATCTCAAGGCTAATGGTTTAAACCAACCCTGCTCAGTTGACATGTACCATTTACCTGACAAAACACCCGCTTGAGTGAGAATTAAAAAAACATCTTCATCGGTATCTTTTTGATGAAAAGTAAATCCCAATTTTGAAACTAATAACTCTGTATCTTGTTGATCAGCTTCAAATGTGATTCGGCCGGTAGCGTTTACGTTGACTGCTTTCTTAGGTTGGTTCATGATTGCACCTTAGCCTTATATGGCTGGTTGTGGCTGGTTTGAAACGATGACTATATATTAGCAAGCAACTAATATCTAGTCAACTAATATTTAGCAATCAATGAAAGACAGAATTAGAAAACTTAGAGAAAGCCTTGGATTTGACCGGACAATGTTTGAAGCAAAAACAGGCATTAAGGCTAAAACATGGGCAAATGTCGAGAACGGCTTACAAAAAGCCAACGAGGAACACATAAAAGCAATTATTGAAAAATGGCCCGAGTACGCCTATTGGCTTACAACTGGCCAAACCATCCCAGAAGCAGGACAAATCAGCCCAGAGATCGAGGAAACAAGAAAAAATCTGTCAACGGGTACATAACCGCAGGGAGGGCATTAGCAAAATGGGGACGGTTAAAAAACGCGCCGGATTAAGACCGAAAAGCAGCATTAAGGCGGCTTATGTAAGCCGTTAATTACAAGAAAATAGTAACGAACAAAGAGAAAGCTATGAGTTCAAGAAACAGATATGACAGAGAAGAAAACCCATTCAATAACCCATTTGAAAATCCAGGCCAATATCAACCCGTAAAAAAGGAAATGTCTGGATGCAGATTAATCATAATAATTGCTTTAGGTATCTTGTTAGCAAGTTTTGTAGGATGCGTAGCAAGCGTTACATTTACAGGAGCAATGCTAAAAGGAGTAATAGACGCTTTAAACCCCAACAATCCAAATTATGAAAAATTGGTCAAATCAACAGCAAAAGATTTAGAACCTTTAGTCAAAAAAAATTTACAACAAGTTATAACCAAGAAAAACGACGCAGAACAAAACTCAATACCAATTCTACCAATTGTACCAATCCTACCGGCTCTACCGTATAGAAGCGAAATAGTCAGGCAAAATAGTGAAAGAGCGGTAATGCAAGCCAGAAAAGAAACACAAAGCTTTGACTCCATTTATAAAAAACCGGCCGAATGTTACGACATTAAAGATAGTGAGACACGGATAAAATGCGCCAATAATTATATGAGTGCAAGAAAGGCTTTCAACGAAAACAAAATGGTAAGAATAAATAATGAAGATGAAACTATAAGTCCACAAACAAAAGAAGCATGCTATGAAAAAAGCACTGGAAGAAAGGTAAGTTGCGGAAATGATTACATAAGAGAAAAAGCAGCTTTTGCCGCATCAAACAGGTAAGCATTTTTCTTGGCAATGTTAAAACGGTAATAAGAACGGCATCAAAAGGAAGAAATGAAGGAAAAGATTTCTGGGGTTGTGTAAACTTTCCAAGATGTAGAAAATATTGTTTTAAAGAGGAGCAATAAAATGAAAGAACTGAAATTCACATGGTGGAAAACCGAACATTTTTTCCTAGGCTATTTAAACGAATATCCCGACTACATAACCCAAGGCGTTACCAAAGATGAATTAATCGATAATTTAAAAAGCCTGTTAGAAGACATTGAAAGCAACGAAATACCGTATATCAGAAAGACTGAAACTTTGATGGTTGCCTAATGAAGAGAAGGGATTTACTCAAGAAGCTGGCCGAACAAGGATGTACTTTGGCACGACACGGCAGCAATCACGACTGGTACACAAACCCTAATACCCAAACATCCCAAGCTGTACCACGCCATAACGAAATAGACGAATATGTAGCAAAAGCCATCATCAAGGCTTTAAGCAAGCAGGTTTAAAATGAAATACTTCGAATATAACGGCTATCTAGGCAGCTGCAAGGTAAGCATTCTTAATGTTTCCATATTGTTTCCACAATTGCCAGCAAAAGACAGCTTTACTCAGTTTGGCGGTTTAAAAATATCGTTTTAATTCAATAAGTAACGCTGTTTAAAGCTCAAAGCATGGTTCTTTTAATGCGATGGTCGCGCGTTCGAATCGCGCACGACCCACCCAAAGACTATAAATAACCAGCACTTAACTGGTTTTTTATGCCTGTCGTTTAGCGTTTTGTTCTGAGTGTAGTAAATTTGTCACAACTCCGGCATTTCCCGCGTAACTTCGAAGGTGTGTCAAGCGGCACATAAAATCAGCTATCAAACAGCACGGACGGATTTATTGAAGCTGGCTGACCAATTCAAGATCCTCAGCAGGCCGAAGCACGGAAATTTGTTTGTTTTTGTTACGCCGCCCGATCTCGGTCAAACATGGGCCGATAGCGAGAAAATTTACCAAAACCGAACCTGGATCGATCGAAATCTACAATGAGTTACACAATATCGGCAAATTGTTCGGTAATCTGATGAAATTCGTCTTCATTATTTAAAAAAGCGTCGACGATGTCCGGGTCGAAATGCGTGCCGCTGCCTTCTGCTATCAGGGCTTTAGCCTGCTCGCGCGGGAACGGCGGCTTGTAAACGCGTCGGCAGGTGAGTGCGTCGTAGACATCGACCAGCGCCAAAATGCGCGCCACCAGCGGGATCGATTCACCCTGCAAGCCGCACGGATAGCCGCTGCCATTCCATTTTTCATGATGGCCGTAAGCGACATCCATGCCGCATTTAATGAAGCTTTGCGACGGATATTTATCATAGACGGTGCGTAAGGTGTCGCCGCCAATCAGGGCATGAGTTTTCATGATTTCAAACTCATCCGGGGTCAAACGGTCGGGTTTTTTCAAGATGGCATCGGGAATGCCGACCTTGCCGATGTCGTGCAGCGGCGAGGAACGTACCAAGTCCGCGGTGAATTCGGGAGTGATGATGTCGCGGTATTTGTCGGTTTTCGCCAGGAATCGGCAGATCAACGCACAGTATTTTTTCAGGCGCAGCAAGTGCGCGCCGGTTTCCGGGTCGCGATATTCGGATAACTTGGCCAGCGCGGAGATGATGGCATCCTGGGCATCGTCGAAAGCTTCGCGGTGCCAATGGCTTTGCAGCGCAGTTGCGGTCACGTCGGCGATGCCGGTCAATGCTTCCAGGGTCTCGGTTTCCAGTTGAACGTCATCGCCTGCCAGATTGAGCAAGCCCAGTACGCCTTGTTTGCCCGGCAGCTCAACGGACATGAACGGTTGGCCGCAAAACAGCGATTCGTCGACGGCGTTGAGCGCATCTTTATCCAAAGTAATGCGAGGACCGATGTGTTTATCGGCCAAAGCGGTGGCGATGACTCGCTCCGGGCTGCTTTCGGCGTACACTGCGGACGGTTCCGGATCAATGGGATAGTGGCAGGTAAATTGCCCGTCCAACTGCGGGCTGAGCCATAAAGTAATGTCGCGCAGCTGGGTCAAGTCGCTGGCGGCGTTAACCAGGGCATTGATAATGGCTTGCGAATTGTTCATTTGCGTGATCTTGGCAACATAATGGTATTGCACTTGCAGGGTACGGGTCTTTTGCGTAACCAGCGTTTCCAAGTGGTCATTCAGCAGATTAAGTTGCCGGTTGGCCTGTTGCAATTGCGCTTTCAGCAATTGTTCGGACATCCGCAACCGGTATTGCTCCAGGCTGGAGGTCAGCGTTTCCTGCAATATTTCTTTGGGACAGGGTTTGTTGATAAAGCGGGAAATGTGCGCATGGTGCAACGCATTGACGGCCACATCCAGTTCGGCCCGGCCGGTCAGCATCACCAGTAGGGTTTGCGGATAACGCTGATAGACGGCATTCAGGAACTCGATGCCGTCCATGCCCGGCATATTGTAATCAGATACCACTACCGCAAACGGTCCGTGGTCGGCCATGATAGTCAACGCCGCTTCCCCGCCTTCGGCGACAGTGATGTTAAACTCCTTCCGCAGTTGGCGTTTTAGCCCTTCCAGCAAAAGTACTTCGTCATCAACAAACAGGATTTTTTTGCTGATATTGGCGGATGATTCAGTCATATAGGTTCCAATGCTTTGTTAAGTCCGGCTGGGTTGAGTTAAAACGGGAAGATGTCAGCGCCAAGTACAGGGCAAGCGGCGTGAATTTACGGCGTTCAACGGTGTAATGCAACAGGTGCAGGCTGTTATCGACGGATTCGCGCACGGTGAATAGCTCACTTTCCGGACTGACGAGCCATCACTTTATCCGCCAATATCTGCCAGTCGGGCAAGCGTTCAAGTTTATTGATGCGTTGCAGGTAATCGGTATCCAAGTTCATTTCAAACAGCCGCTCGCAGCAGGACATAACCGAGGGCTTTAACAAGCAAGAGGCGGCATGCACGGCGGTCAGGGCGCTGACGCCGTTATAGTCGGTATCGTTCGGGGTGTTTTGCAACAGGATCGCTTCGATGATGCGCGGCGGTATTTTCCATAGACTTAACACATAAGCCGCCGCTTCCGAGCGGGTAAAACCGAAAATAGTCATTTCCAGTTCGGGAACCGGCGTTTCGGTATTTTTGACCAGATCCATTAATAACTTGAGTTTATCGCCGCCGCGCGACAGAAAAATCAGCAGGCCCATGTTGTGCAGCAGTCCGCCCAGATAAGCTTGATCGGGGCGGTCTTCCTGCTGGTTTTCCGACAACGCTATCAGCCGCGCCAGCTCGGAGACGCGGATCGAGTCCTGCCAGAGATATTCCATATAGCGTTCGGTTTCACGACTGCTGACCGGAAACGAGGTTTTGACATGCACCGATAACACCAGGTTGTTGAGCTTTTTGAGGCCGATCAGGGTAATCGCATCGGTCAGGCTGGAGATAACACGATTCAAACCGAAATACGGTGAGTTGACCAGTTGCAGTAATTTGGCCGACAGCACCATGTCGCTGGAAAAAATCTCGGCAATATCGCGGATCGTGCTGTTCTCGTTTGCAATGGCGGCATTCAGCTCTTGATAAACTCTTGGCAAACTGGGTAATTGGTTGGCATCGCCGATCCCGGCGACGATCAGCGGATTGCGCAAGCAGGCTTGAATTTTGAATATCTGGGAGATAGCCTCGCGGAGCGTTTCCGAGTTACAGGGTTTGCTGAGATATTGATGAGCCACTTCCAAGCCGTTTTTTAAGGTCTCTTCATCGGCATCGCCGCTGAGGATCATGCGCACCGTGGCGGGATAGTGCTCGCTGACAATGGTCAGCAGTTTGTCGCCGCGCATTTCCGGCATCATCATGTCGCTGACGATCAGGTCAATCGGCTGTTGCGTCATCAGTTTCAGGGCTTGCGGACCGCTATTGGCAAAAAATAACTGCCATTGCTCGCGATAGGGACGCAATTGACGCTGAATGCCGTTGATGACGTTTACGTTGTCGTCGACAAACAGGATGCTTTTTTTGTTCATGGCTTTAGTGTCGGTCTTCGAGCTTAAGGGGTAGCTGGATATGGAAGGTGGTGCCCTCTCCTGCGCTGGATTCAAAAAACAGTTTACCGCAATGTTTTTCAACCACAATGCTGTGCGACAGGCTCAAGCCTTGGCCGGTGCCTTTACCAACCTCTTTGGTGGTGAAAAACAGGTTGAAAACTTTTTCCTGAATGTCGGCCGGAATACCGGCGCCGCTATCCTGGATCAGAATTTCGACCATGTCGTCGACGTTGCGGGTGGAAATTCGAATCAAGCCCATGCCGGCTTGCTTTTCTTCAATCGCATGGGCGGCGTTGATAAGCAGGTTAAGAAAGACTTGATTAAGTTCGTTGGCGTAGCATTCGATCATGCCGACATCGGAGCAAAAATCGGTTTCAATTTCGGCGATGTATTTGTAGCTGTTACGGCTGATGGTCAGTGCGCCTTTGATGGCTTCGTGCAGGTCGATAACCTGTTTGTTTTGATTCTGTTCGATATGGGAAAAGGTTTTCATGGCTTTAACAATTTCCGCTACCCGTTCCACGCCTTCTTGCGCCTGCTGGATGGCTTTGGGGCTGTCTTCCAGAATAAAGGCCAGATCGTATTTTTCCGCCAACGCCGCCAGCTGCGGTTTTAATGTTTCGTCGGCCAAATCGTGCAATGCTTGCTGATAAACGATAATGTCGGCAACGTTGTCATGCAATGCGGAAAGATTGTCGCCGATGTACTGGATGGGCGTGTTGATTTCGTGGGCGACGCCGGAGGCCAGTTGGCCGATGGCTTCCAGCTTTTGCGCTTGAACAAGCTGGGCTTGTAGGGTTTTGGTTTCGCTGATGTCATCGATTACGCCGAAAAAAAACAGCTCGCCGTCAATTTTCATCGAATTCACTCGCAGCAAGGCCGGAAAAATATCGCCGTTTTTACGTTGACCTTCCACTTCGCGGCGATTGCCGAGAATGGTCGATTCTTGAGTGCTCAGGTAGCGTTGCAGATAGCCGTCGTGTTGCGCGGCGATTGCGGACGGCATCAAACAGCTGATGTTTTGGCCGGCGATTTCGCCGATGCTGTAACCGAAAACGCGTTCTGCGGCTTTATTGAAACGCTGCACTATGCCGGTTTTGTCGATGGTAATGATCGCGCTGGGGAAAGTATCCAGAATGGCATTGAATTGAGCGGTGCGCAGCTCTGAATTCAGCCTGACTTGGTCCGCCGCTCTAGCCTGTTCACTGGCGATTCGTTTGACCAGGGGCCGCAACGCCAACCGCCATAACAGCGGCGCGCTCAGACAGGTCAGCAGAGCAGCGTCTAAGGCGGCGTTTTGCATTGGCGTTAATAGGATGAGCCACGGCCGCAGCGCATCAAGCAGCAGCATGACCAAGGCTTCTGAAATGCCGATAACGGCGCTGATGATCAGCAGCGAAGAGATAAAGTTGCGTTTTAGCGTGGGCTCCGGCAACAGTGGGTTTGACATACGGCTTCGAATCCTTAATGGCTATGGTTGAATAGTCGTTCAAAATTTTCCCGCACCAGAATGCCGGGGCAAGCACGGCTGTTGGGCGGGGCTGAGTTAGCATGCTTTTTTCCCTGCTTTGACAACAGGACGGTGTCAACCGCACTGCTGCCAGAATCGGGAAAAAGCGCGCGGAAGGCTTTTACTTCGTCTTATTAACGGGAGTTAAGCAGCGTCCGCGATAACTGCAAAAAAGGCGGTTTCGTGCATGTTCCTAAGGACTCCATCAATAATAACTTTCGCTTAGGATTCCCATGCTCTGCGCTCGTCGTTATACACACGTGTGTTTCAGAGTCGTCATACCGGCATGGATGCCGGTATCCAGCGCCATGGACGGTAACTTGGTGACTCTACCGGTACTTGAGTAATACGAAGCGTCACCTCCCTGTGCCTGGGTTCCGGCATCCCTGCCAGAACGACGGCGTCTCGCAGAGATTTGTGTATAAAGACGAGCGCTCTGCATGGTAACCCAGTCAGGAACGCTCCGGCGTCCCGAACCGCAGAGCGGTTCAAGCTGTTCCCACGCAGAGCGCTCATTGCTATACGCAACGATGTCCAAGAGGCAGGGATGCCAGTATCCAGTATCCAGTGCCATGGACGGTAACTCACGGCTTCTTAGGGGCTAAATTTAAGCTAAGTACCAACGACAGCTTCACATCCATGTGACTGGTTTCCGGCATCCATGCCGGAATGACGAGCTATGGGTGTCCAGCGTACACGTGTGTATAAAGACGAGCGCAGAGCGTGGGGACGATGAGTTTATGTTTCGGGACGTTGTTGTCGGCCATATCCTAAGAGCCCGGATAGGCATCAAAACTCTTCCCAGTCGTCAGTCGATAAAGCAATTGCTTTAGACTGCGGCGGGGTGTTTCTTACGGGCGTGTCTTTTCTAGGCGGAACGCTGCTTTGCGGAGCGCTAAGCCCCCTTGAATGAGCATCTACCTTGAAAGAACCCACTATGACGGTTAAGTCTTGCGCTTGCTGTTCGAGCGACTCCGCGGCGGCGGTAGCCTGTTCCACGAGCGCGGCGTTTTGTTGGGTTACCGAATCCATTTGGCCTATGGCCAGATTAACTTGCTCTATGCCGGTGCCTTGCTCTTCTGAGGCCTTGGTGATTTCGCCCATCATCGCCGTCACGCCCTTGATGGAGTTGACGATTTCCGCCATCGTTTTACCCGCGCGATCGACCAGCTTGGTACCCTCGTCTACTTTATCGACAGAATCGCCGATCAGGCTTTTGATTTCCCCGGCGGCCGCAGCGGCACGCTGAGCGAGATTGCGCACTTCAATGGCGACAACGGCAAAGCCTTTGCCCTGATCGCCGGCACGGGCCGCTTCCACTGCCGCATTGAGCGCCAGTATGTTGGTTTGAAAGGCGATGCCGTCGATGACGGAAATGATGTCGACGATCTTGCGCGCCGATTCGTTTATCTCCTCCATAGTCACAACAACCTGATTTACCACGCTCCCGCCTTTGCCGGCTATTTCGGCGGCGCTAATAGCCAAGTCATTGGCGCGCTTGGCGTTTGCGGTATTATGCTGCACGGTAGCGGTCAGTTCGTGCATGCTGGCGGCGGTTTCCTCCAGGCTGGCGGCCTGTTCTTCGGTACGATGCGACAAATCGTTATTGCCGGAAGCAATTTCTTTAGCGTCGCTATTGATGCTATCCGAAGCGTCCCTGATTTGGCCGATAATCTCTTTTAGTTTGGTTGCGGTGCTGTTGGTGTTGTCTTTAAGCTGGCCGAATGTTCCGGAATATTCGTTGGTAATGGTTTCCGTCAAGTTACCCTGCGCTATTGCGCTGAGTACGCGCGCAACATCGTTAAGTCCGTCGTTACAGACTTGCATCAGTTGATTGATGCCCACTGCGGCTTGCTCGTAGAAACCGTGCAACTCGCCCGAGTCGATACGAAAATTAAAATCGCCGCTGACGGCCGCTTTAATAGCATCGGCCACTTCTGTTTCTACCGTGACTTCCGCGGTGCGATCCACCCATTCCACGGCGGTGCCCAAGCGACGGCCTTGTTCGTCGAGCACCGGGCTGGCGGTGATGACAAAATGATCGCCATGCAACACGAGGTCGAATTTGGAAGCGCCTTTCTCGGAGGCGAGCATATTCGCATGGTATTCGGGATTTTTATGGAATATATCTTTGCTGTTAATTAACCGACCCACCGAAAAATCCGGGAATTCCGCCTTGATGTCGGATTCAACCTTTGTCAGTAAGCTGACAATCGACTGATTGACATAAATAATGGTGTGTTCATTATCGATAATCATGACGCCGGTGCTGACGTTATCCAAGGCAATCTTAATGCGCGTCACTTCTTCGATTAACTTATTTGCCGCGGTAATGCGCGCCAGGATTTGCTGCTGCATTTGTTTCATGGCGTATAACAAGCTGCTTTTATCATCGGCATCGATCGCAATATTTCTTTCCAGGTTACCCTTGGAAATTTCCAAGGCGATGCCTTTGGCGTAGAAAGGGTCAATGCCCAGCTGTTTGCTTAAATACCGCGTTAAAGAAAGTGCGATAAAGACGCTCAGCAACACGCCGAAAATCGCCATCGCCCACATAAAACGGGTTGTATCGTAAGCCGAGGAGGCGAGAGCCGAGGTGATGGACTTCTCATGGTCAATAGCCGCGACCTTAAACTTGGTCATCCGGCCCGCCAAAATCAACGACGTCTTGTCGAACTCTTCCATCAACACGTTGCCGGCCGGGGTGCCGCCGGAGATATAGGCGGCCGCCATGCGTTTGCCCAGCTGATAAAACGCGTCGAAAGCCTGCTCAATGGCGTCCAACTCCATCACTTGCGCGGCGTTTAGGTTATTGTTATGAAATTCTTTGATGGTTGTTTTGAAGTCGTCGGCAAATGCCTCGGCCTCCTGATAACCCTCCGGGTCCTGAGTCGCAGACACATCGGTTAAAAACTGTTGCACTTGAATAACATCGGTCGACATTTTTTCCGCCGCCCAGGCTTGAGGCGACACTACATCGCGTAACTCTATCATCCTCGCGCTGGCGACGGAAAACTGCCATAAGGCGATGCCGATCAAAACAATCATCAATACTATGATTGCGCCAAATCCCATCGATAAGCGCGCTTTAAAACTTATGAAACCTTTCATGAAACAACCTTACTTTAAAAATATCGGTGAATTACGCAACACAACAGCAAGCAGCGGCGTTAGAGCTGTTTGGCCAGCCGGGTCAGTTCATTTAGTGCATTAAGTTGGTGTTCGGTCAGGCCTTGAGCATGATTCAGTTGCTCAAGCTGGGCATTTATTTTGGCCGCCAATGCCTGTTGAGTACGCTTTCGCGCGCGTAACTTATCGACCATATCGGTAAAAGCCAAGCCCAGCGCCTGAAGCTGATCCGTTTCCCGCAACGAAACGTAGGCGTCCAAATTATCATCGCCGATTTGTTGGCAATTTTTTTCAAAGCGATAAAGAGGACCGACGATTTTATGCGTGGCGTGCAAGACTACATACATGGCGATGGCTCCGGCGATAATCATCGACACTACATTGCTAATCAGGATAGATAGTCCCAGTCGCTCCCAGCTATTGGCGATATTGGCGTGGGCGGATTGCGATTGCGCCTGCAAGTCGCCGCCGGTTATCCAGAAAATCAATAAGGCGGAACACAATCCCGATAACAAAATCATCAGTAAAGCCCCGCCAATAAAGCGCGCTTGGATGGCTTTGTTTATGAACATGCTACTGCGTTTAAAAGGCGCTCTGGACATTACTTAGATCCTTGGTTTGAATTGTGACAAATTAAGCAAAGCTCGCCGTCGACGTTATTGCGGCGCAGTAAAAAACTCTTGTGCAGCCGTTCGGCATTAACGAGCCGGTCCATAAAGCTGAAGCTGGCTTGCGGCCGAACGCTACCCAGGTTGCCGTGCGTGTAATGGCAGGTTAAACAGGACAGGGCGTTTTTTTTATTCAACGGCATATCGGCCGGTATTTCAAAATCCAGCTTTAAGCCGACTTTATGGCCTTCCTCGGCATTATGGCACGTTGAGCACATCGCTACGCCGTCATTGTTGAAGGCGGATAAATCGACATGGCTGTTTTTGGTATTCAGTAAATCGGCTTGGTCGTAATGCATTTCGGCGGCATGACAACTGCTGCAAGCGGTCGACTTGTCCGTTGCGGAAACCGCGTGCGGATTTTCAGCCGCATGTACTGCAAACGCGCAAAACAGCAGGCAACCGCCGATGAATTTAAGGCCTCTTTGCGCAAACCGGTCCCCCCGACCGCGGGCATAGAGGCAGCCGCTTGGCTTAGCCCTAAGCGGCAAGCCCGTAAGTATTTCTTTAAGCACGTCCATCTTCATATTAAAAAGCCACAACCATTTGCGCTATTCCTAATTTTTTATCAAAGTAACGCTCTTGCGTTGAGGTGCCCAGCGAATCGGTGTATTCGAATTTAAGCTTGAAATAGTCATTAAACTTGTAATTCAAACCCAGCGATAAAGCGGATATATTATTGACCTCGACCAATCGGCCATCGAAGTCGTCGGCCTGTTTGTTATGCGGCTGCCATCGGCCATAGCGGGCAAAGGCGGTGATCGGGTAATGGATAAAGTTTTCAAGATTGGCCAGCAAAGTGGTGTGATAGCCAAGTTCGTTGGGCTTGTCGAGTTCGACAAACGTGCCGTCGCCGTTGTCGTGGAGGAAATTGTTATGGGCGTTGAGCCACATCAACTCGTTTTGCAATTTTAAAAAGCCGTAGCTAAAACTGAGGTCGGCGGCATATACAGAACGCCTGACATTCCTGTTTTTATCAAGGTCGCTCAAATGCGAAACGCCGAATTCAATGCCTTCGGCAGCATTTTTATGAGTGCGATAAATGTTTTGCCCAAGCGAAACCCCTAAGCGACCGCCGAGTGTCGTACCATTATCCGCATACATGGCATCGGTCCAAAATGCGGAATAATTAAACATGTTCCATGAACCGTATGAACGTATGCCATCGCTATTCATGCCATTACTAAACTGCATTCTTGTTGTCGTTATAGGCGCAGTAATAGTCATCCGATCCTTGTTAGCGAAGTTTTGATAATCGCTTGAGAAAGGCAGGTCAAAACGCCCGACCTGAATATGAAAACCTTGGTTATTAAAAATCCGACCCCTGGGCGGAATGGAATGATCGAACATGTGGTAATCCAAAAACGCCACAGCAATACCTGCGGCACCGGCATTAATGCCGCCCGGTCCGCTACCTCCACAGGTCAGTTGTGTCGGCGCAAAAAAAACTGGCGCCGGGCGAGTTACCGCATAACACTAAAGCAGAACTCGCGGCAAAGTTTTCATAGTAATCAAACTCCAGATCAAGCTCAACCGAACCTACGCTAAAAGTCTGACCTGTCGAATTATCGGTTTTAGCATTCACGTCGAAAAAACCGCTAATGTCCAGACCCTTTTCTTTTGCCGCTTCTTTTAACTCTGCTACCTCTTCCGTTAAATCGGATATTTTACTGACAATTAGGTGCTCGGATTTAGCCTCGGGCGCTTTTCCTGCGTCGGTTTGGGGCGTTTTTTCGGGAGATTTGGCAACAGCTACTGCATTGGCTTGCAGGGGAAGGGGCGTCAGCGCCGTTGGCGGGTGTTCCAATTGCTGGATACGGGCTTCGAGTTTGGCGATTTTTTGATCTTTTTCCTTTAACAGACTTTCGACAATTTGGCGGATATGTTCATCGGAAACACTTGCCGAATCGCTTTTAGCGTTTGCTACAGGTACTTGTATGACTAAAAAAAACAACAAAAAAGCAAAACTCTTCGCCCAAATAGCGAGGTGCGGATAAGTCATCATCAATTTTTTTATTATTATAATTGCTTAAAGTAGCGTCAGACGTCTTCAATACGGCAGGCAGCGCCAATATTGTTAAGACTGACTGTCATATTTCACAGGGTTTGATATGACAAGGTAAATATCTTTGAATTTAAGGGGTAATTTTACTTATATTTTCCGTATAAGTACATTTGCTTAGCATAAATAAAAGAGCTGAACGTATAACTGCGTCACAATAAATTGATTTTTTATAAGCTCTTTATCTTGAACTTATACGAAAAGCAACAACCGGAGCGGGTCTTTTATTTTGTTGCAAAGGATGCTTTGAGTGGTCAAGTTTTCGGTTTTTACAATTTAGCGTAGGGTGATAAGTAGTTGGGCAAAAGTTTTCTGGCATGTGTGGGAGCGGCTTTAGCCGCGA
>DAINRH010000016.1:0-24912 GCA_036741905.1 Methylobacter sp.
TTACGGTTTTGTTAACTTATAAAGTATACGATTTTTGAGTCAAATGGGAGTAATGCAGTCAGCCGGTTAATCTTCCCATTCCAATTCGGCAAACGCAGTGGTGACGTTTTTGCGGTGGTATTCATCGAACAAAGCCCAATTATTCTTCTCGGAATAACCGACGGTTTTCACGGCGTCTTCCAAATGCAGGCCTTTCTTAATCGCAGCGCGGATTTCAGTTTGCAGCAAGGTTAAATAATGTTTTTGCGCCTGCATGCTTTGCGGCCAATCCGTGACTAATTCGCCATGTCCCGGAACCACATAACGAAAAGACTGTTTTTCCAGTTTGTCGATTTCAGCAAGCCAGCCTTTTAAGCTGCCGTCCAGTGTTGGCACATGCTCGGTAAACAATAAATCCGACAGCCATATTGTATTGGTTTTTTCGTCATAGACGCTCAGGTCATTATCGGTATGCGCGGCAGGATGGGCTTTTAAGATTAAAGTTCGTCCGCCTAAATCCAGCTTCAAACTGTCTTTAACTTCTAAATCGGGGGGAATTAAATCGGCAGCGCTCATTTTAACGCCTAATTGTTCAGCGGCTTTGCCCAAATAATAGGAACCGCGTGCGGACATTGCCCTAGCTAATTTATGATGGCCGACGAATTTAACCCCAGCCGCTTTGAAAGCACCGTTGCCGTTGATATGGTCGGGATGAACATGGGTGTTGATCACATAACAGATCGGTATTTGCGTGGTTTCGGTAACGGCTTGTTTTAATGCCAAACCCTGCTCAGGATTGCCTCCGCTATCGATGACGGCTACGCATTTTTGCCCGACCATAAAACCGAGATTGGCGATTTCGCCGTGGTTTTTGCTGTCCGGGAATTGATGTTTGCCAAAATGCACATACACGCCATTGGCAATTTCTTTAACCGGCAACGTGGCGGCTGTGCTTTGTGCAGAGACTATGAATAAAGCAAACAGCAATAGAATTCTCATTAGTTTTCCTTTTTTCCGAATAGGTTTTGAATTTACGAATAGGGCGAAAGATCCCGTTAAGGATTTCGCAAAACATAGCCGCCGGGAAGCGGGTATGACACGTTATTTAGATACTTGGGTATAACAGCGAGCGCTCTGCGTGGGCGCCATTTCAATAACACTGTGGCAGTCGTGGTTTAAAAAATAGGCCTATATGATATTTCATTTCGGCTTTCCCGGAAGATCATTGCCGCTTTTTTTAAAGCGGCGGGTAAATGGACGTTGCTGACTGCTGGAGTGCAAGCGCGTTTCCGACCGGTTCGATTTCGGTAATGATGAACAATTTTGAGCTCGCGATGAGTATAATGCCGAAATACTGTTTACCTTATGAATATTAATGTTATGCCACCTTCTCTAAATTTTCATTGCCATGCGTTGATCCGCGTATTCAGTTTAGTCATACTTTGCTTAGCGCCGCCGCTCTATGCCGACGAAACGTCATCATGGCTGGATGCCGTCACCGTTTCAGGCTATGCCAAACTGGCGACCGGTTCGCCTAATCGAGCTCCCACGGCCGTTGAATTGGATGATTTAAGCTTGTTCGTCTCAGGTAAATTTAATCGCTGGCTCAATCCCTTTTTGGAGGCCGAGGCTTTCAAAATCCCGCTGTGGGAAGAGGGTAAAGGCGCTCAATTCAACAGCGCGCAACTGGTCATTGAACGGCTGTATAACGATATTCACATCACCGACGACGACACATTACGCGCCGGTAAGTTTTTAGCGCCGATCAATCATTGGAATATCATACATGCCGCACCGTTGGTATGGACGACCAATCGCCCGGTCACCTCATCCTATTCCCGCGCCAACTACGTGACAGGCATTAACCTGCGCCACGATTTCGATGCCTTAGCCGGCCATGCGCTCGAAGTCTATTGGCAACCGGTCGAAGAATTTAATCCCAAACCGTTAACAGAACATGAGCGCCATTATCAAACCGTCGCCGGCGCACGGTGGATTGCTCACGAAGATTTGGATTATTACTTGGGCGTTTCTTTTCAACATGCCGATGTTGCACGTATTAATGAGATTCGCAATTCGATTAGCATCGATGGTAACTGGCAACACAAGTGGTTTGAGCTGGAAAGCGAGTTACTGTTCACTCAAGTCGACACCGATCAACGCCATTACCGGCATCATGACTGGGGCGGCTATGTGCAAATGGCGGTGCCGTTGGCAGGCCATTTCAGCCTGATCGGCCGCTACGAACATTTTGAATTCGCCAACAAACCGGCCGCGACCGATACCGCATTAGGCGGCATTGTCTATCGCCCCATGCCGCGCTTATCGTTCAAGCTTGAATGGCAACAAACCCAAGGGAGTGTTTATCAAAACCAGACAGGTCTGTATAGTTCGATCGCGGTGTTATTCTGATGAAAAGATTACTTATCTTAGGACTTGCCGCTACGTTAATGCCGTTTTCAATCGCCTGGGCCGACTTATACATTATCGCCAATAAAGATTTGCCTGCCGCTCAACTGGATAAAGACGATATTGCGGCGATTTATTTACTTAAGAAAAAACATTGGGAAAACGGCGACGACATTATGCCGATTAACCTGCCTGCGCAAGCCGAGGCCCGCAATCGTTTCACCGCTGAAATTTTTGACAGCACGCCGGATAAATTGGGTAGTTATTGGGACCAGATGCTGTTCAAAGGCGAAACGCCGCCGGCAACCCAAAACTCCGAGCAAGCCGTTATTTTGTTTGTGGAACGCATCAAAGGCGCGATCGGCTATGTGGAAACCAAGCCGCAAAGTCCGCAAATTAAAATCCTGCAACAGTTTTCAAGTAAATAACCCGGTAAAGCAGGCGCTTAGGATATGGTTGGTAATAACGTCCCGAAACACAAACTCATCATTCCCACGCTCTGCGTCACTGCTATTAAGTTAAGCGTATCAACACTCTGTAGGAGCGGGCCGCGCCCGCGATATTTGCACAGCGATTGTAGACTTGTCGCGCCCTCATCGCGGGCACGGCCCGCTCCTACAAGGCTTAACTTAATGGCAGTGACGCTCTGCGTGCGTTGTACCGTGTACCTTACGCGGGTTCCCAAGCTCCCGCTTGGGAACCCAGTGAGCAAAGCTCCAGCTTTGCGAGCCGGGAAGCTAGAGCTTCCCGTACTGAATTCCCAAGCAGGAGCTTGGGAACTAGCGCGCAAACTACGTTGTACCGTGTACCTTTCGCCCCTCTTTTCTAACTGCTGAGTCACTTCATGTCCCGCTTTTCGCTTTCAGTTCGTTTAACGCTGTTTTTCGGTTTTATCGTGTTATTGGTAACCACCACCTTGAGCGCGGTGGTGTTCTATCAATTCGGCGAAAAAATCAACCAGCAGATTGAGCGCAATCTTACCGATACCGCCGATCATAAAGCCGCAGAAATCAGTAATGTCTTGCTGTTCGAGCGCACCAATTTACTGTCATGGCGAGCCTCGTCGGTGATGCTGGACGTGGTGGTGGATGATTTGGATAAACGCATCACTACCGAATTGATAAACCTTAAACAATACTATCAGTTACAAGGCGACTTATATGTGTTCAATGCGTCGGGCGTACTGATCGCGTCGACGCAACCGGATGTATTAAAAACCCGATTGCCCCAAGCCTGGCAAACGCAACAGGATTACGCGCTGCTCTTCAAGCATGAGTTGCCTTTTATTAACGGCAGCGTCATTGCCCATGTGACCGCATTAAAACCGCCGCAGTTAAAAAATCAGGGTTATTTGGTCATGACCCATTCCTGGGAGGATATTAGCAGGCTGCTCGCGCCTAAAGACAGTAGCTTTGCACTGCATAAAGCGCATGAAGGAAACCAGGGCAGCGCAGACCTTTTTACGGCTAACGGCGTAAAAACCATCGAAATAAATGATAATTTTTCGGAACGGCCCGCATGGCTTTTTGACGGCATCAGCTATTTGGGTTCGATTTCAAAACCCGTCACAGTCGGCGATTTCAGCTTCCAAATCGCCGCGTTCATGCCCGAAAAACTCGCGCAACAGCCCTTGCTTGAATTGACCGAAAATTTATTGCTTGCCGCCGCGTTAGTCGGCGTACCGATGATTGTGTTGGTTAGCTTGCTCAGTCGTCTTCTGGTTACGCCGATCAAAAAATTGACCGCCACCATCCGCACCATTGAAGACTCCAACGATTTATCGATTAAAGTGCCGGTTTCAGGGCGTGATGAAGTGGCCGATTTGGGCAATGCCTTTAATCGCATGACCCTGCGCTTAGGCGAATTATTTAATAAATTCGTCGTCGTGGAAAAAGAATTGGAAGACTTGAATCTCAGCCTGGAACGCCAAGTCATCGATCGCACTCAGCAATTGCAGGATGCGCTGCTAAAACTGCAATCCGCACAAACGCAATTGGTGCAATCCGAGAAAATGGCTTCGTTAGGGCAACTGGTTGCCGGTATCGCCCATGAAATCAACAATCCGGTCGGCGCCATTTATGCCAATATGCCGCCATTGGAAGCCTATATTGCCGATATTAAAGGCACGGTCGAATTTGCTCAACGCTGTATGGATGAACCGAGCGCACAAAAATTAAACGCCCACATGGAAGACATTGACTACGTTTTTATCACCGACGACCTGGCTAAATTGCTAAACAGCCAAAAGCAGGCCGCCAATCGCATTCGCAACATCGTCTTGTCGTTACGTAATTTTTCCCGCCTCGATCAAGGCGAGGTTAAAACGGTACGGCTCGAAGAAGGCCTCGACTCGACCTTGCAAATGCTGTATCACAATTACAAAGACCGCATTACCGTCGAGAAAGATTACGCGCTCAATGAACCGGTCGAATGCTATGCAGGCGAACTCAACCAAGTCTTTATGAATATTCTCGCCAATGCGATTCAGGCCATTCCCGATAAAGGCCGCATTTTCATCGCCACCGCTAGAATCAACGATCAAGCGATCATCAGTATCGCCGACACCGGCACAGGCATGTCTGCTGAGGTCAGCAAAAAAATCTTCGACCCGTTTTTTACCACGAAAGAGGTGGGCGAAGGCACCGGCCTTGGCTTATCGATTTCTTACGGCATTATTGAAAAACACCATGGCGCGCTCACCGTTGAATCCGAATTGAATCGCGGTACGCGCTTTATTATCGCTCTTCCACTTCGCTTGATTAAGGACGCATAAAGATGCATACGATATTACTGGTTGATGATGATCCCGATGTGCTGGCGACGTTAACGCGCAGCTTTCGCAAAGGCTATAAAACGCTATCGGCCAATGGCGGCGAAGAAGGCATTGCGTTTTTAAATGTACATCCGGTCGATTTGATTATTTGCGATCAACGCATGCCCAATATTAGCGGCGATCAGGTATTAAGCCATGCCTTGCAAATCCAGCCCGACGCCATCCGTATTTTACTGACCGGTTATGCCGATGTTGAATCGCTGCTGACCTGCGTCAACGACGCGCACATTTACAAATACGTCACCAAACCGTGGGACCCGGCCGAACTCAACTTGACCGTGGTGCGGGCGCTGGAATCGCTGGTTTTAAAACGCGATTTGGATACCGCGCGCGGTCAATTGGAAGCCGCCTACAAAGACGCGGTGGTGATGTTATGTCTGGCGGCCGAGGGTAAAGATCAGGACACCTCCAGTCACTTATACCGTGTGCAGCATTACACCGAAGCGTTAGCCATCGCCATGGGCGTTGCTAACGAGGCCGCCGCGCACATGGGCTTAATGAGCATGTTGCACGACATCGGCAAACTTGCCACGCCCGATGCCATTTTGAAAAAGCCGCATAAACTGACCGATGAAGAATGGGAAATTATGCGCGAGCACCCGTTGGCCGGGGTTCGCATTTTAGGCAATAATCCGTTTTATGAAACCGCTCGGGAAATTTCCGCGGGCCATCATGAAAACTATGACGGCAGCGGTTATCCGCAGCGCTTAAAGGGCGATGCTATTCCCCTGTCGGCGCGTATCGTAAAAATTGCGGATGTCTTCGATGCCCTGACGACACAACGCCCCTATAAAGAACCCTGGCCGATGGAGGAAGCTATAACGCATATCGAAGCGCATAGCGGCATCATGTTCGATCCGGCGATGGTGGCGGAACTAAAAAAACTGTTTGTCGACGGGACGCTAACGCGGATTAAGTCTGCGTTTTAAAAACCGGCGCGCCACTTATACAACACATGCTGATGAGGTTCCAATGCAGGAAATATTAGTTTTGGGCGATTCGCATACGCCTATTTTCAATCATCCGTTATTCAAAGAAAAATTCCCGAAGCTGTTTTTCAATGTCCTCACCGTCATTGGCGCAACGGCATCGGGACTGGAAAATCCCAACTCGAAAACCATGGCCTATCCGATCTTCAGGGAAGCCGTCGAACAATCCGCCGCCCAGCAGGTCATCATCATGCTGGGCGAAGTCGATACCGGCTTCGTCATTTGGTACCGGGCGCAAAAATACCGGGAATCCGTTGCGGCCATGATGGACAAAGCCGTCGCCAGTTATTCCCGATTTTTGCTTGAATTATCCGAACGTTTTAAGGTCGTATGCATCAGCACCCCGCTACCCACCATTCAGGACGGCAACGACTGGGGCGATATTGCCAACGCCAGAAGGGAAGTCACCGCCTCGCAAGTGGAAAGGACCGCGCTGACCTTGGAGTTCAACCGGATCATGCAGGGGGTTTGTCTGCAAAACGGCATCCGCTATGTCATGCTGGATGATGTGTCTTTGGGCGACGGCGGCATCGTCAAGGCCGATCTGCTTAATAGCGACAGCAGTAACCATCATTATGATCAGGATCAGTATTCCCGTTTGCTGGTTGAGGGGTTAGTTGGAGTAATTTGATGCCTAATAATCGACCGCTTTCCGGAATTGACTAAAACGAGACATAAACATTGTAGGTTCGGCAAACGTATTTTGCTTACTCCTCGTGACTAAGGACATTACGTTTTACCGTGGCATTTGCTTATTATCAAGCCACTTGCCGTGCAGTTAAAAAATCTTCTTCGGCCCAATCGCGTAGCTCGGATTTGTGCTCGCCCGCCAAATCGCTAAACCATAACGCCTGTTTTTGCTCTTCGCCGGGATCGGCTATGTCCTGGTAACGCGGCGGACGGCCTTGTTCTTCGGTAACGATGACCGGCAACAATTCGGGATAATGGTTCTTTTCCCATGACCAATCCACGGTCTCGCCTGCGCGGCTCTTGGCGCGTAAGCGGTGGACGCGCAACGCGCCGTCGCCTGCGTAATTTTCCCAACAACCGTCAAACCAGTTTACCGCCGCTTGCCAGTCTGTTGCGCTAAGCAACAAACCTTGTTCAATCAGCTTGGCGCTGCCGTCTTGTAACGCGGTCAATGCCATGCCTGCTTGTTCGATATGGCCTTGCCGCCGCCATAAGCCGGCCCTGCCCAGCAATGGCGCATGGCTCAAGTCTACGCCGGTGATGTCGGCTAAGGCACGAAGGTCGCCTCCGGCTATTTCTTTAGGCTTTTGCAGTTGCCGGGGCGACGATGGCGCGCCTTTTTTCAGTAGCTCCAAACGCCTGCGGATTTGCGCCAAAATCTGTTGGTTTTTGTTATCGTCCGGCACGACTTGCTCCGCCCACTGCAACGCGGCTTCGGCGTCGTCCGAGCGGTTCAGGTCAAGCAACGTGTCAGTTAAGGCACTGGCAATGATGGGATCGCGGTGGAAACTGCCTTGCTGGGCTTCCTTGTACACGTTGACGGCTAGATCGTAGTTTCCGGTGACGCGTAAGCAATGGCCCAGCTCAGACCAAGTAACCGGATTATCGGGGAACAGCCGAGTCGCTTGGCGGAATACCGTCTCGCCTAATGCTTCCTGTCCGTGCAACAGCAAGGCGTGGCCGAGTTGGGTATGGCTGTGGGCGATGTGAGGAAAACGCCGCCGCGCATGCCAATACACCGCTTCCGCCCGACGCCAGTCGCCTTCGGTTTCCAAAGCCCTCGCCAATAGCGACCAAGTATGGTGATTGCTAGGTTCCCAGCGGGTGGCTTCGTGGGCCAGTTCCCGCGCCCAAAGCGGGTCATGATCTAGCAGCTGTTCGCCTAGCCGACGAAAAGCACGGACAAGATAGTAGCTGTCGCCGCTTTCATGAGCATAATGGCGATGGTGGTCAAAAAACGTTTTTAATGCTGGTATAGCAGCCTTGAAATTAACGCTTATTCGATTTAAAGCGGCATTAGTATCGTCTAGTGATGGGGGCGTAAGTTTAGTTTTAGATAATTTTTGATGCTTTTGCTGCGCCGTCGAAAACCGCGAGTCCAGCCAATGATGCACATCCTTAGCCACCTCCCGCGCCTGAAGCACTTCGCGAAACCGCCGACTCCAAATCTCTTTACTCATCGGGTAAACGGCGGCCAAAAAATCCAACTCTTCCAGCCAAGGCTTGCCTTTTTTGTCGCCTTGCTTCACCAAGGTTTCGCCATAATCCAACAAACCGCGCAATAACACGCGCGGCAAACCACGTTCCACCGCGCCTTGGTCGTCGGCGGGCATCAAGCGCAAGCCCATCAACGCTAGCCGCACATGTTCGACCGGGCGGCCCCTGCGGATCACTTCGCGCCACATAAACAACAGTTGGCGATTGCTTTGCCGATGCGCCAAAACCACTAACAAAGCGGCTTCCGGGTCGCGGCTGCTACCCAAACAAAAGCCGCGCAGCCAAGCACGTAATTCTGCGTGCCGACCGGCGCACCAGTTGCGCGTCGCAGGCAACGGCAGTAACTGGACGGCGCGGAAAGCTTCCACCAAGGCATCGGCATAACGCTTGGGACTCAAATCTTTCGGCAGCGGTTTGCCCAGCCGTTGCTCCAGCCAAGCCTGCATGACCGGGTCTGCCAGGGCAATCTCTTCAACGCTAAGCATTCGCACCAAGGCTTCCGCTGGCCGGGCGCGGTCGTACCGGCCTAAGCTGACGCGACCGGTTAACGCCGCATCCAAGGCCGCAACCGAATCTTCGGAAAAGCGTTGCCGCCAGCGCGCTACGCCGGGGCTAATCAGCGCATTCATCGCCCGCAGCCAAAGTCGTCCCGACCGCTGTCAAGTTGCAACCAAGGCAAATGAAACGTCCTGGCGCGGGCCAGAGGCATTTCGACCGGGCGGGCGATAACGCCCATCTTGAAAAAATGTTCGGGTTTATAGGCAATGCGCGGGTGCAGCAGCTCTACACCCATTGTGTAATCGTCTTGTTTTTCGACTAAGGCAAGGTTGACGGTATGGCCGTAGTAAGGATTGGCGGCTTGCTGAGGATCGGGAACGGGGCTGGGAAAAAAATAAGGACTCATGCCGCTGTCCAACACGGTGGGCATGGCAGGATAGCCTGCGCCGTCCAGGCTGTCCAAAACTTCCTGAACCGTGTAACGCATCAAGATAATTTCGATAGGACGGCCTGAATCAGGTGAATAATGGCCCAAGCCTAATTGGTCGCGCAATTGTTCCGCCCAGTCGGACGGGTTATCGTTGATGAGGTCGGTTATTTCCAGTTCGGTGGTGGCAAATAGCGGGCGTTGGTCGCGCTCGGCGTTCCAGCTTTTTACTATGCCGGTGAGAAAGGTGTTGGCTTTGGCATCGCCTTGCTGGAATTTGGCTATTTGCTCGCGTAAGGTTTCCGGGGTAATCCCGGTCGATTCGCAAAGCCAGTCGGCATCTTCGACCCTAACTAAATTAATGCGCGGATCGATTTGGCGCAGGCGATTGATGGCATTATCCGCCCGGAACGTCCACGGCTGTTTAGCTTCTTCTGCGTCCAGGTTGATTTCTTCGGCGGTGAAGTTGCGGTGCCGGTTCTGCCAGTCATCAAAATCGGTGACGGGGCCATTGCCCAAGCGTTGGGCATATAAATCCAGCCCGCTTTGCGGCGGACGCTCATCCCAGATAAAATTTTCGATGTGGGAGCGCTCCTCCGCATCGACCGAAGCATCAGCTAAGCGGCTGTTCATATACTTGGCTAGATTTGGCAGACTATTTAAACCCATTGTCCTGTCTTCTAAAGGCGGATTAATGGAAGCATTCTATAACACAATTTGGACAGGACAAATGAATAGGTTCCACGCGGGCAATCGATGAGGCCTTTTTACAACACCGCCAACGCGCTTTCATAATCCGGTTCATTAACCAGTTCACCGACCAATTGCGTGTAGATCACTTTGTCATGCTCATCGATAATGACGATGGCGCGCGCGGTCAAACCCCGCAGAAAGGTGTCGACGAGCGTTACGCCGTAATCATCGGAGAAACTGGAGCGGAAAGTTGACAGGGGGATGACGTGAGTTAAGTCTTCCGATTCGCAAAAACGGCTTTGCGCAAAAGGCAGGTCGGCAGAAACGGCCAACACAACGGTATTGTCCAAATGCGAGGCTTTCTGATTGAATTTGCGCGTTGATGCGGCGCAGGTCGGGGTGTCCAGGCTGGGTACGATGTTCAGCACTTTTCTTTTTCCGGCGTAGGTTGCCAGGGTGACATCGACTAACTCGCGACCGGTCAGGAAAAATGCCGGTGCGTCGCTCCCGACGGAGGGCAGTTCGCCGCACGTGTTGAGGGGTTTGCCTTGAAATGTGATGGTAGCCATGATTGTTTCCTGTAGTGTTGATTTAATGGCAAACGGTTGTATTTATTCCCCCCTCACCCAACCCTCTCCCGCTGGACGACTGCATGGATGCAGGAGGTAGAGCAACGCATGGAGCAGTTGCCGAGAGGGCTTTACACTGCTTAAATCAAGTTAGGGTGGGCTTACAACCTTTCGCCTTTTACCTTGTACCTTATTAATCCCTCTTCTTACTCTTCACCCGCTTCATCAAGCGTTCCTTCTTTTTCACCTGCCACTCGGTCAGCTTGTTCTTTTGCCCGTGGAACGGGTTGGCGGCCGACTTGAATACCAGGCGGATCGGCGTTCCGACCAAACCCATTTTGTCGCGGTAATAGTTGATCAAGTAACGTTTGTAAGACTCCGGCAAGGAATCGGTTTGCACGCCATGAATAACCACGATAGGCGGATTTCTGCCGCCTTGATGCGCGTATTTCAGCTTAACCCGGCGACTATTCACTATCGGCGGTTGATGCGCGGTGGTGGCTTCTTTCAGGATACGGGTCAGCACCGGCGTGGACATGTCGAGCATTGCCGCTGCATACAATTGCTGCACGACGTCGAACATTTTGCCGACGCCGCTGCCATGCAGCGCGGAAATCGGGTGCTTTTCGGCAAACTCGAGAAAGGACAGTTTGACATCGAGTTGCCGATGAATGGTTGCCTTCTGGTCGTCGCTGATGCCGTCCCATTTGTTCAAGCCGATAATCAAGGCTCTTCCGGCTTCCAATACCAAGCCTAATAAATGCGCATCCTGATCGGTGACGCCTTCCCGCGCGTCGATCAAGTAAATAACGACATTGGCCTTTTCAATCGCCTGCAAGGATTTAATGACGCTGAACTTCTCGATGGTCTCGGCTATTTTGGATCGCCTGCGCATCCCGGCGGTATCGATCAGGGTGAATTTTTTGCTGTTGCGTTCAAACGGAATATAGATGCTGTCGCGGGTGGTGCCCGGCTCATCGAATACGATAACCCGCTCTTCACCCAGCAGGCGATTGACCAACGTCGATTTGCCGACATTGGGCCGTCCGACCACGGCGATGCCGATTCCGTCATGAGTCTCTTCAACTTCGCCCTTGCCTGGCGGCAGCAGTTGGTTAACCTTTTCCAATAGTTCGGGTATGCCTCGGCCGTGGGAGGCGGCGATTTGCACCGGTTCGCCCAACGCCAAGGCATAGAAATCCGAGGCGGCAACGTTGGCGTCGAGGCCGTCGATTTTGTTGGTAACCAAGATGACCGGCTTATCCAACTTTCTCAGGGTATCGGCAATCACTTTGTCGGAAGCGCTCAGGCCTTCGCGCGCGTCAACCATGAAGAACACGACGTCAGCCTCTTCCAAGGCAACTTGCACCTGTTTTCTGGCGAAGCTTTCTATGCCTTCGGCATCATCGGCGATACCGCCGGTATCGACCACCAGGCAGGGATGATCGCCCAGCTTTACCCGGCCGTATTGCCGATCGCGGGTTAAGCCTGAAAAATCTGCAACCAGCGCATCGCGGCTGCGGGTTAAATAATTGAATAATGTGGACTTGCCCACATTGGGTCGCCCGACTAGGGCTATTACAGGTAACATATTTTTATTTAACTTTTAAAGCGGCAAGGGTGCCGTCTTTTGCATAAACATACACGATACTATCCAGCACGATAGGCTTGGCATCGATTGCACCGTCAGTTATTTGTACACGGCCCATTTGTCTGCCGTCGGTAGTGGATAACCAATGCAGGTAGCCTTCAAAATCCCCGGCCACCACATAATTCTCATAGGCGGCGGGGGCGGTTAATCGCCTTTGGTGCAAATCTTTTTGCTTCCACAAACCCGCACCGCTACGCTGATCCAGCTGCATGACATGGCTTTCCGAGTCGGTCAGGTATAAATACCGGTAGTCGTTACTTACACCTGAATGCGACGAAATGCTTTCATTGCGCCACATTATATCGCCGTCCAATTCCGAAATAGCCGCTATGCCGCCCTGATAGCTGGCCACATAAATTACGCCGTTAATCGCGATGGGATCGACATCCAGATCGACCAGCCGTTCAATTTCAGAACGCCCTTTGGGAATGGCAATGCTGGTTTCCCACACGTATTTGCCGTCAGCCAGACGCAAGGCCATTAATTTGCCGTTATCGTAGCCGCCGATGACCTTGTCTTCGGCAATCAGCGGCGATCCGGTGCCGCGTATGCTTAGCGCCGGTACGTTGCGCTCGTAACTCCAGCGTTTGCCGCCGGTTTTTTCATCGAGGGCGATAACGGAACCATCTGTGGTGCGAACGATAACAATATCATTGGCGACGACCGGAACGGACAGCACTTCGCTGGATACCGTGGTTTTCCACAGCACGGCGCCGGTCTCAATGTTTAAGGCGACGACTTCGGCATTGCTGGACCCCAAAATGACACTGCTTGCGCCAAGTCCCGGTCCGCCGGAAAGAGGCAGCTCGGTTTCGGTCTTCCAGATTAAACTGCCGGTGGTCAGGCTTCTGGCCTGCACCAATCCTTCCCGATCCGCCGCCAGTATTTTTCCGCTGCCGATAACCGGAATCAGCTTTAAGGATTGTTCGTCAGCGCCGACTCCTATCGATTCCTTCCAGACCACTTCAACCTGGATTTCAGGGGCGTACTCAACCAGGACGCTCGGCGGATCGGCATTATCCTCGCCGCCGCTAAAGTAGTCGGTAATGCCGGAAATGGATTCGCCAACGCTATCGACAGCCGCACAGCCTGTTAAGAAGGTAAAGGCAAAGGGCAAAAGACAAAGTGCAAAAGGCTTTTTCGCCTTTCGCCTTTCGCCGTTCGCCTGACTCATATAGCTTGAATGGTTACTCATTATTTTGGTGTGTCTAACTTTTCTTGGGCGGTCAGGTCGTCAATTTTTAACTGTAACAACGGTGACGGCTGTCCATTCCTCAAGGCATTTTGATACGAGGTACGCGCCTCATCCAAACGATCCAGCGCGACATACAAATCGCCGACCAATTCATCGTAATTGGCTGAGTAACCGGCTGCCGCTTTGGCATCCACTTCGTTGATGACCTGCAAGCCCTGTTCGTATTCGCCGGTAGCCAGCATTAAGCGTACCAGTCTTATCTTGGCGATATTGCTCAACTGTTTATTCGGCTCTGCCGCAATAGTCTTCAACATTTGCTTGGCGGCAGCGAAATCGCCTTGCTGAGCTTTTAATTTGGCCGCGAATAATCCACTGAATGCCGCATATTCGGTACCCTTAAATTGCTCCTGCATGCGTTGGGCGAGCTTGTCTACGCTGTCATTCTTATTATCCTCCAGCGCTTTCAATAATTGATCATACGTTCCGGAAGCTTGCACTGCCTGCGCTTTCTTATGATCCTGCCAGTAATTCCAGCCCAGAATAATGACTATGCCCATGACCAAGCCGACTATGGTGGAGGTTGAGTTTTCTTTCCACCATCTTTTTAGGGCTTCAACCTGTTCTTCTTCTGTTTCGTACATTTCCACTTGTTTTTCTCTTTTTAAATTTAAAAAAATATTTTCACCGCGAAGGCACGAAGAACACGAAGTTTTTATTCTATTTTTTCTTCGTGAACTTCGCGCCTTCGTGGTGATTAATCAATCTGTATCCGCAAAAACTCAATTGCCTGCTGCTGAGACATATTCTGTTGCTCCAGCTCATTATTGCGTAGCGGTTTGATGCTGACCTCGCCGCGGCTGACTTCATCGTCTCCTAGAATAATCGCAAATTCAGCGCCGCTTTTGTCGGCTTTTTTAAACTGACTTTTAAAACTGCCGCCGCCGCAATTGACCTGTAGTTTCAGGTCGGGGATTTCATTCCTGACGGTTTCAGCAAAGCGCATGCCTTCTTGTTCCGCCGTTTCGCCGACCCGGATCATATAGACATCGACGGGGCCGGCAAGTTGCACGTTGTCCAGCGTTTCCATCAGCGCCAACAAGCGCTCCATGCCCATCGCAAAACCGACCGCATGATTGGGCTTGCCGCCCAGTTGTTCGATCAATCCGTCATAACGTCCGCCCGCACAGACCGTGCCTTGCGAACCCAGTTCGTCGGTGATCCATTCGAAAACGGTCTTGCTGTAATAATCCAGGCCGCGCACCAAGCGGGAATTGAGCTCGTAGCCGATGCCCAGATCATCCAATATATTAGTTATTGCGTTAAAGTGCCGACGGCTCTCCTCGCCCAGATAATCCGTCAATTCCGGCGCGTTAGCGACAACATCCCGCATCGCCGGGTTTTTGGTGTCCAGAATCCGTAGCGGATTGGTCTCCAGCCGCCGCAAGCTGTCTTCATCCAATTGGTCGAGATGCTGTTTGAAATAGCTAACCAGACTTTCCCGGTACACGATACGCTCAGGCATAGTGCCTAAGGAGTTAAGCTGCAACCGGACTTTATCGCGGATAGCCAGTTTTTTCCACAACCGGTCCATGATCAGAATCAATTCGGCATCAATATCGGGGCCCGCCATGCCATAAGTTTCGACGCCCAATTGAATAAACTGGCGATAACGGCCTTTTTGCGGACGCTCATGCCGATACATCGGTCCGTAATACCATAACCGATGCACCTGATTGTGCAATAAGCCATGCTCCAGGCAGGCTCTAAGGCAACCGGCCGTGCCTTCGGGGCGCAAGGTTAGGGAATCGCCGTTCCGGTCCTCGAACGTGTACATTTCCTTTTCGACGATGTCGGTTACTTCGCCGATAGAGCGTTTGAACAGTTCGGTTTTTTCGACGATCGGCAGCCTAATTTCGCTGTAACCGTAAGCGCCGAGAACGTCCCTGATGCATTGTTCCGCATACTGCCAGAGCGGCGTCTGTTCGGGAAGCACATCGTGCATCCCGCGAATTGCTTGAATGTTATTTGCCATAGTATGTAGAGTTGTGTCGGGGTAAAAATCGTAACTATTCAGTCATTAAATACAATTGAACGCTGATAATTCTAAAATCTCATTCGATCATAATCATCAGCGTCATCTGAGTTCTATTTTTCTAGTTACTAAAAATCTTTAACCCCTGCGATTTTTTGTGCTTCATTTGAAAGCGGAAATTTTTCCAGCAATAAGTTTTTATATTCCCTGGCCAGCTCCTTATTGCCCAATGCCCGCTCAGCTTGCGCGGCAAACCATAAGGTTTCAGCGGTATGGGCCGCAACGCCCAGATAACGCTGCAAAAAGCCTTTTGACGCCCAATAGTCGCCTTTTTCGTAAGCGATTTTTTGCATTTCCGATAAGGCCGCCGCATACGTGCTGTTGAGTTGCAACGCTTGCCTGAAGTAATTCTCGGCTTGTTGTTTTTGCCCCATGCTCAGTCCGCATCGCCCGGCATTCGTTAATGCCAGCCACTGCCTATCGTTTAACGGATTTGAACTGGTCTCGGACAAGAACGCCATGCCTTCGTCAAACCGGCCATGTTCGCAGAGAAAGCGGCCGAAATTATTTTTTACGCCCAAATCATCAGGCGTCAGAGCCAAGGCGGTCTCATAATGCTCTTTGGCCTTGTCGGGCTGATTTAATTTTTCATACAAAAACGCCAGGGCATTATGCGCTTGAGTATTGCCCGAATTATTTTTTAGCGCCAGCTGCAAGTTCTCTTTAGCTAACTCCAGCTTATTCATGCTGAGATAGCGTACGCCCAGCTGTAAATGCACATCTTCGGCATTATTGCTTTTAGTGCCCGCTGAACCGCAGGCAACCAATGCCGCAACGCACAGCGCTAACGCAAGCCGATTAATCATTGTCGATAAATCACGCGGCACGTTCCGAACCTGGCGCCTGGAGCTTTAAATGCCTGCGGCTTTTATCTTTAACTTGCCCGACCAACTGGCCGCAAGCGGCATCAATATCTTCGCCGCGCGTCTTTCTGACCGTGGTGACGATGCCGGCGTCGTTTAACAGCGTTTTAAAGCGATTAATCGCTTCTTTGCTGGAACACCGATAAGCGGAATTAGGAAACGGGTTAAACGGTATTAAATTGATTTTTGACGGCACTGTTTTTAACAGCTTGATCAGCCCCCGCGCATCCTGCACCGAGTCGTTAATGCCGTCGAGCATCACATATTCAAAGGTGACGGTGCGCCGCGGCGCTAGTTTTGCGTTATCCCGGCAGGCTTCCATTAGTTCCTTTAACGGATATTTTTTATTGATCGGGACCAGCTCGTCGCGTAACTCATCGGTTACCGCATGCAACGACACCGCAAGACTGACATCGCAGACCTGGGTTAAGCGGTACATGGCCGGCACTACGCCCGAGGTGCTGACGGTCACCCGGCGCTTGGACAGCCCGAAGGTGAAATCGTCCATCATCAGGTTCATCGCCGCAACGGCATTGTCGAAATTGAGCAACGGTTCGCCCATGCCCATCATGACCACATTGGTAATTCTGTTTTCCGGCCCCAAGCGTTTTTGCGCAACGAATAACTGGCCGATAATTTCCGAGGTGGTCAGGTTGCGATTAAAGCCTTGTTGCGCGGTAGAGCAAAAGGTACAGGCCAACGCACAGCCGATTTGCGACGAGACGCATAAGGTGCCGCGTCCCTCTTCAGGAATAAAAACCGTTTCGACCCTGTTGCCGCAACCGGTTTGCATGACCCATTTACAGGTGCCGTCGGTCGCGACTTTTTCAAGCACGATTTCCGGCGCTGCTATGGTGCAGTGTTCCTTCAAATAAGCGCGCAATGACTTACTCAAATTGGTCATCAGGTCGAAGTCTTCGACGCCTTCCTGATAAATCCATTTAAGCAGCTGCGTCGCCCGGAAAGGCTTCTCGCCTAACTCGACAAAAAAGGCCGCGAGGCCTTTCCTGTCGAAATCGAGCAAATTGATGGTTTTGGTTTTAACGGGTTCTTGCACAGATTTCATTGTCCGAGAAAAAGTAAGCAATTTCCCTTTGAGCGGTTTCAACAGCGTCTGAACCGTGTACGGCATTTTCATCGATGCTGCTGGCGAAGTCGGCGCGGATGGTTCCGGCAGCCGCTTCTTTAGGGTTGGTAGCGCCCATGATGTCGCGATGCTTAAGAACCGCGTTTTCGCCTTCCAACACTTGCATGATCACAGGACCTGAAATCATGAATGCCACTAAATCATTAAAGAAACCGCGTTCGCTGTGTTCTGCGTAAAATCCTTCGGCTTGTTCTTTAGTCAAGTGCAGCATTTTGGCAGCAACGATTTTCAGATCGTTCTTTTCAAAACGGCTGTAAATTTCGCCGATTACATTTTTTGCTACAGCGTCAGGTTTAATGATTGAGAAAGTGCGTTCTATCGCCATTTTTTTAAAACTCCAAGTGTGAATAAATAGTTATAAGCAGCTGATTATACCCGACTAAGGTAATTTCCGAGAAAGAATGTCCCAATCAACCTAGAAAAATCATTTCGTCCACGAAAAGCACGAAAGTTTCCAAAGAAATACCTGACTGTAAGTCGACACCCAAAAGGTGAAGAGGGGCTGGGTAATACATCATGCTGATTTATTTAGTATCTTTCGTGCTTTTCGTGTATTTCGTGGACAATTATAAAAAAACCAACTAAGGCCTGCCGTCCAATTCTGCGCCTTCTTTTACCGGGATCATCAAATCCTCAGCACTGATACCCAACAGTAAAGCCGCAGGGCTGGCGATAAAAATAGAGGAATAAGTGCCGAAAAACACCCCGAATAACAGCACCACGGAAAAGTTATGGATCACCTCGCCGCCCAAAAAGAACAACGAAACCAGCACCAGCAACACTGTCAATGAGGTCATGATGGTACGGCTTAAGGTGACATTGACCGAAATATTCATGATTTCTTCAGTCGTTTTACCTCTTAATGCCCGGAAATTTTCGCGGATACGATCATAAACGACGATGGTATCGTTCAACGAGTAGCCGATCAGGGCAAGAACCGCAGCCAATACCGTCAGGTCAAACTCCAGCCCTAATACCGAGAATAAGCCCAGCGTCACGATGACGTCATGTAACGTCGCGATGATCGCGCCGACCGAGAACTTCCATTCAAAGCGCCAGGCCACATAAATCAAGATGCAGATCGTTGAATACAGCAACGCCAAAAAGCCGTCTTCAGCCAAATCGTCGCCGACTTGGGGGCCGACGAATTCAACCCGGCGCACGCTGGCCGGTTCCGCGGTATTTTTGTTAATGGCCTCAAGCACTTTAGCGCTCAATTCGACGCTGCTAACCCCTTCTTGCGGCTTCAGCCGAATCAGCACATCTTTTGTGGTACCGAAATTTTGCACCGTGGCGTCGCCAAAACCTTCGGTATCCAAGGTGTTGCGCAGCACGGTTAAATCGGCTGTTTTTTGATAGCCCACTTCGATCAAGGTACCGCCGGTGAAATCGATACCCATTTGCAAGCCGCGTACAGCCAGCGATCCGATCGAAACAAGCGTCAGCACAGCGGAAAATATCAATGCTATATTCCGGTTACCTATAAAATTTATATCGTTTTTAAACATATTTAATCTTCTATGTAGGGGCAATCCCTTGTGGTTGCCCTTTGGTTGTTGTTTGAACTAGGGCAACCACAAGGGATTGCCCCTACACAAATTTGTTTAGATAGATAATTCCTCAACCCTGCGGTTACCGTATATCCAGTTAATAACCATCCGCGTACCGGTAATGGCGGTAAACATGGACGATAAAATCCCGATAATCAGCGTCACCGCAAAACCTTTAACGGAACCTGTGCCGTAAGCGAATAACACCACGGCTACGACAAGGTTGGTAAAGTGGGAATCCAGAATCGTTGCAAAGGCTTTCTCATAACCGATAAATATAGCGGCTTGCGGCGTGTTGCCGTTCTTGAGTTCTTCTTTAATCCGCTCGAAGATCAATACGTTAGCGTCAACCGACATACCCACGGTCAAGATGATCCCGGCAATGCCCGGCAAGGTCAGCGTCGCCTGCAACATCGACAATATCGCCACCACAATCACCACGTTAAACGCCAGCGCAAAGTTGGCGATCATACCGAACAATCGATAATAAACCGCCATAAACAGCACAACCAACGCAAAGCCCACGACAAAAGACAACATGCCTTTATCGATGTTGTCCTGGCCTAAACTGGGTCCCACGGTGCGCTCTTCGACAATATCAACTGGGGCAGCTAATGCACCGGCTCTTAACAACAGCGACAGGTTGCGCGCTTCCTGAGGACTGTCTAAACCGGTGGTTTGGAAGCGATGACTGAATACGCCCTGGATGGTTGCCACGTTGATGACTTTTTCAACCTTTTCTTTGTGACGGACTTTTTGACCGTTCACGACTTTGGTTTCAACCTTATATTCGATAAACACCACCGCCATCGGCTTGCCGATGTTAGCCTGGGTCAGTTTACCCATTTTGGCTGCGCCGACGCCGTTCAGCGAAATATTGACCGAAGGCCTGCCGTCCTGATCGACGCCGGAAGAGGAATCGACGATTTGGTCGCCGGTCACGATGACCCGGCGATCCAGCAGGATCGGGCTGCCGTTTCTCTCAGTGTACAAACGACTGCCGACCGGGACATGCCCTTCGACCGCTTTTTGCACATCGTGTTCCACGTCGACCAGACGATATTCCAATGTCGCTGTTGTACCCAAAATCTCTTTGGCGCGAGTCGTATCCTGTACGCCCGGCAACTGAACCATGATGCGGTTTTCGCCTTGCTGCTGAATCACCGGCTCCGCAACACCCAATTCGTTGACCCGGTTACGCAAGGTGGTCATATTTTGCGCGACGGCGAATTTTTTAATATCGCGCACTTCTTTTTCGGAAAGCTTCAACCAGACTTGATCCTGCTCATTCGGCTCGGTAATTTCCAACGCGCGGAAGTCCTTACCCAGAACTTTCAACAGCGCAGGTTTGTCATCGGCCGAGTTCAACTTAACCTTAATGAATCCGCTGTCTTTGGAAACCGATTGATAACGTATTTTCTCGTTTCTTAGCGCCAGACGCACATCATCGTTGTAACGCTCTTCAGCCTGCTTAACGGCCGCATCCATGTCCACTTCAAGCAAAAAATGCACCCCGCCGCGCAAGTCCAGACCGAGATACATGGCTTCCGCGCCCAAAGACCTGAGCCACGCCGGCGTGGTAGGCGCCAGGTTTAACGCGACGCTATAATCGTCGCTCATTTGATCCCTAAGCAAATCCGCCGCTTTAAGCTGGTCATCGGCACTGTTAAACCTTGCTAAAATGCGACCGTCGTTAAACTCGAACGCCTTGACATTGAATCCGGCCGTTTTAATCGCGGATTCGACTTTGTTTGCCTGGTCCTGCGTTAATTTTGCAGGGTGTGTCGATGACACCTGAACAGAAGGATCGTCGCCGTACAAATTCGGCAACGCATAAATAATCCCGACCGCAAAAACAATCAGGACCAATAGATTTTTCCAAAGAGGGTAATGGTTTTGCATGTGTTATTCCAACAATTCAACTATGTCGTAGGATGGGTAGAGCGTTGCGGCCCGTTAAAGCGCGGAGTGAAACCCATCCTACAGGCGATGGCATTAAACTTTAGCGACTTTTTTAGTGATCGCTTTGTAAGTTCCTTTCGGCATCATGCTTTCAATATTATGACGCTGCACTTGAATAAAGGTATTGTCGCAGACTTCAAGCTTAACGAAATTTTCATCCAAATCGACGACCTTGCCTAAAATCCCGCCCGAAGTCACCACTTCAGAACCTTTAGTCATTGCGGCGATCATTTGCTTCTTCTCTTTGGCGCGCTTGGATTGCGGACGCAGGAACAAAAAGTAAAAAAACACTAAGATGCCCAGCGGAAACAGCATGCCTTCAATGCCGGGTTGTTGGGCGGCGGGAGCAGCTGCGGCTACAGCATCGGAAATTAAAAAACTCATGATTATCCTCGGGGTTTATTATTATGAAAAAGCGTTGTACTTAAAAAAAGTTCGCCATTATGCCACAGTCGGCACGGCTTTTCCTCGTTGTTGGTAAAATTGCTTGACAAAAATATCCAGCTCTTGCCTTTCAATCGCATCGCGCAAGCCTTGCATCAGGCTCAGGTAATAATAAAGGTTATGAAGGGTATTGAGCCTTGAACCGAGCATTTCCTTGCATTTATCCAGATGGCGCAAATAGGCGCGTGAGTAATTCCGGCAGGTATAACAGCCGCAGGACTCGTCCAGCGGGCCGGTATCGAACTCATACTGACTGTTCCTGATCTTCACCACGCCAAAAGTAGTAAATAAATGGCCGTTACGGGCATTGCGGGTCGGCATCACGCAATCGAACATATCGATGCCGCGCCTGACCGCCTCCACCAAATCTTCCGGCGTACCCACGCCCATTAAATAGCGCGGCTTATCGGCCGGCATCTTGCCATGCACCACATCCAGCGTCGCCATCATTTCTTCCTTGGGTTCGCCGACTGACAGGCCGCCGATCGCGTAACCGTCAAAACCGATGTCCACCAGGCCGGCTATCGATTCCTGACGCAGATGTTCATACATCCCGCCCTGGACAATGCCGAACAAAGCCGAGTCGTTACCCTCGTGAGCCGCCTTGCTGCGCGCCGCCCAGCGCAACGATAAGCGCATCGAATCGGCCGCCTCATGGACTGTCGCAGGATACGGGGTGCATTCATCGAAAATCATCACGATGTCCGAACCCAAATCGCGCTGCACCCGCATCGACTCTTCAGGCCCCATAAAAATGGCACTGCCGTTGATCGGCGATTTGAACGTCACGCCTTGTTCGGTGATTTTTCTTAACGCGCCCAGACTGAATACCTGAAAGCCGCCGGAATCGGTCAATATCGGCTTATCCCAGCGCATAAAATCATGTAAATCGCCGTGCGCCTTGATCACATCGGTACCGGGGCGCAACATTAGATGAAAGGTATTGCCCAGAATAATCTGCGCGCCGATACCGGTCAGCTCATCGGGGGTCAGCGACTTGACCGTTCCATAAGTGCCGACCGGCATAAAAATGGGCGTTTCCACAACGCCGCGGGCAAACGTAAGCCGACCGCGCCGCGCATGGCCGTCGGTATTGATTAATTTGAAGTCCATAGATACTTGAGCACATTAAATAAGGCTGGGAATTATCCAGACTTTTTAAATTAATGTATATGTGAAGCGTTAAATCATCGTGGAATGCACCCTGCTTTCGACGTACGGTTTGGGAGGCAATCAATATTATAAGCTCAATCAGATAGCGGCTTCTCTACATTGATCCGCCAATGCAGGACAGGAATAATATTATCCGCAACTTTGCGATAGCAGATAATGACCGGCCGTCCCCCCCGACTTAAGGCCATTTAGCATTGAAAAGAGGCTCATGCTGGACACCAGCGCCAATAAAAGCGAGAATGCCTGAACGCCAAATAACAAGAACAACCTTCAAACAGCGGACCAAGCCATTCGGTTGAAACAACAGACCGGTTTGCCAAGCGGGAATAAGGCAATGCGTATTCCAACAGAAACACCCTTCGCCAATGCGTCGCGCAGACTGGTTTCGTCGTTACAATTCCGGCCGCGGCGGAGTAACGGTGTAAGACAAAAACACATCCCAATCCGGCGCTTTTCGATACCGCCTTTCGATGCCGACAGCGAACGTCTGTTCTGGCAGGAACGTCAAACCGAAACATTGAGCACCTTGAAAACAGCATTGCTGCTGGGTGCAACCTGCTTCCTGGCTTTCGTTGTTTTGGACATGTTTAACGGCAGCTTAGCGAAAAGCGAAATCATTGGCCGCTTATTCATAGCGCTAACGCTAGCCGTTTTATTGATAAGCCTGCATCGACACCGTCAAGCAGAGCGCCAAATCAACTCAATCGCCAAGCTTAGTGTCGCGCTATCGGTTGTCGATCTCAGCTGCATGTTGCTGATAGAGGGTAATCCCGCTCTCTATGCGGAAATCTGGATCGGCTTGTTACCGGTTTATTTCTTCACCTATGGGCAAATGTTCATGACGCTTGCCGAAACCTTAACATTCGGCCTGCTGGCAATGACAGCCCTGCCGCTAAGCGGTCACCTGATCGGCGTTGAAACCGTGGCGCTGATGCCGTCGATTATGATATTGCTGATCGTCAACGCCTTCGGTTTCTGCACCCGCTGCCAACTGGAAACCCATGCGCGCAACTTGTTTCGGGAGCGCCGTAAAGCCGAATGCAGCTCGGAAGACAAAACCCTGTTTTTAAGGCAACTTAGCCACAACCTATGTCAGCCGTTGCAGGCCTTGAGCTGTTATTCATCGGCGCTTGACGCCGCTTTCGAGGACGAACCCGGCGCTCAATCGCAGCATATCGCCGACAAAATGGGCACAGCCATCGACGAACTCAACAATGCTTTCAACCGCATCCTCGACATCGCCAACCTGGAAACCGGCAAACAAATCCCGTTACTGAAGCCTGTCGACATCAACGCACTATTAGCGACCCTGGAGAACCAGTTCGCTCCGCAAGCCGCCAAACGCGGCCTGAAACTGAAAGTCCGCCTACGCTCAAGGCCTCCCTACACCGTGTACAGCGATGCCAGTATTCTGAGCCAGATCATCGGCAACCTGCTCGACAACGCAATCAAATACACCGCCAGCGGCTGGATACTCATCACAGCGGTTAAAATCGACGGCACTCGGCTCAAGCTGCATGTTTGCGACAGCGGTATCGGCATCGCCGATGAATTGCGCGGCGAGATATTCAAAGAGTTTTTCCGCGGTCACAGACGTCGAGTCGATGCTCAAATTCACGGCCTGGGTCTCGGCTTGGCCTACGCATTAAAAGCCGCAGAACGCTTACCGAGCCATAGCCTGCAAGTCTACTCACGGCTACATCGGGGCAGCGATTTCCAACTTCACCTACCGGTAAGCATCGTACCGCAACGAATTAACGCGCCACTCCAGCCACCCAACTTGACGGGTAGCTTCGTATTTATCGTCGATGAAGATCATGAGCTGTTGAAGGCCATGGACGAACAATTAACCGTCTGGGGCTGTCTTGTACAAACAGCCTCATCCAAAGCAGAAACCCATGCGGCTCTCGCCGAAAACTTCAGGCCGCCTGACCTGTTGATCACCGACTTCTATCTGGAGGACAAGGAAACAGCGCATGACATCATCGCCGTCATCCAGGCCGACTGCGGCGCGGTACCGACGTTAATTCTTTCAGCCCACGCGATTCCGGATGAAGACAAGGCCAAATGGCCGGAAAAAACCCTACTGCTGCGCAAACCGGCCAGCGGGACGGTTTTGATGGAGATGATGGCAAAGGCTATGGGCGACGACTGAATTACTGTTTGCATTCAATCTAAAAATCGCAACCGGATCGTGCGGACGAATTTTGAAATGCTCAATTGATTTTCCAAGATCAATTCCCCACCTCCG
>DAINRH010000016.1:25012-32969 GCA_036741905.1 Methylobacter sp.
GCGGACGAATTTTGAAATGCTCAATTGATTTTCCAAGATCAATTCCCCACCTCCGGCCGCCCAAACACAACCCCCATCTCAAACACCTTAACCAACAACTTCGTCCGCCGCGCCACGGCAAACTTCTGGAAAATAGGCCGCAGATGATTCTTGACCGTCTGTTCCTCTATCCCCAACTTGCGGGCGATTTCCTTATTGCATAGCCCCTGCACCAGCCAGCCCAATACCTCGAACTCGCGCGGAGTCAACCCCAAACTGGCAGGATCGGACACCGGCCTAATCCCTGCACCGACCGTCATCTCTGGCAAAGCAACCGTCTGAGACCCCACCACCGAAGGCGGCAAATACACCCGACCTGACAGCACATCCCGCAACGCTTCGACAAATATCTGCCGCGACACCGACTTGACAATAAACCCCATAGCCCCCAACCGCAACGCCTCAAACACCAGTTCTCTGTCGTCCAGCCCGGAAAACATCGTTACGCACAAGCTTGGAAATTCCTTGCGCAGTTCCATCAGCCCTGTAAGCCCATCCTTGCCCGGCAGCTGAATATCCAGCAACACCAGATTCAGCGGCGTCTCGCGGGCAATTGCCATGCCTTCGTCAAAACTTCCCGCTTCGAATACCTGCAACTCGGAGAATATCTGTTTCAGCAAACAGGCAACACCTTCTCGGGCGCAGAAATGGTCGTCGATTAGGAGGATGTTCATGGACTTCAATATTTGGGATTGGATTGCTGTTTGTATTGTACCGGGGATTAGTGGGAGACGGTACTTAGGTACTGGTACGAAAGGAGAATGGTTAACTGCTTATATGTTTATATACTCTGGCTGAGATTTAAAAATTTGGAGTCTGGATTTATTTCCACAACTTATTGTTGTGATATTTACTCAACCGAACTTCATGTTTTAGCAAAACCCATAGAAGCAAGAATAATTCAATAAGCGATATATCAATGCAAAACCTGACACTGTATTTCTATAACTCAACTTTGTTTAACGATCCATTGCAATCTATAGCTTGCGGATTACTTGCAGTTGCGGTTGCCATTAGTAGCGGTTGTGCAGTGCATTATTACGATGACGAAAGCAATATTGAGCATATTTGGGGCATAGGCCACATGACTATGAAACCCAGCCCTGCATCTGAAGGCGTTGTTGCAATAGGCCGACGTACCGATGTCATTGGCTTATCCTTTGCCAGTGTTCAAGAGCAGCTTGACGTCACTTTAGGTTGGAATGCCAAGCAACGTATCGATATTGTCAAAGAAGATACAAAACTTTGCCTAGCTTGGCCGCAAGGCTCTTTTTACAACGCCCGAATAGGCACAAACTTCCCGCAAGCCCCATCGACTTGCGGAGCTACACAAACCAAGAGATAACACTATGAAACGTCTCCAGTCCAACAAAATTCTAATACTTGCGGCTCTACTGGTCGATGGTTGTGCCGTTGGTTACAACACAACTTTGTTTACGACAAAATCAAATATTGGCCTGGATGTCGATACAAAGCCGCCAGTTGCCGAAATTTCTATTTCCCGCCAGGAAGGTGTACTTGCTCCTGGGTTTGAAGGCGGCCAAACACCGCCGGTTATTGCTAGTTTTCAAACCAATACCAATCCATTTAGTCGCTTTTTCTTTGGCGTAAAATCAACCTTTGCCGGTGGCGATGCGGCAATCGGTATCGGCAAAGAACCGGATGCGCCTGCGGAGGAAAACATGTCTGGACTTTGTTTGAGCAAAAAACCTGAGACCAAAAAACTCTTTGGCTGGGATTTTCTTAATGCGTCAGTGCCTGAAGCCGGTCAGGTCAAACCGTTCTTTTTTTCTACCGACACCAGTCTCGGCCTGAAATTAGCGTGGTCCGGCATGACAGGTCCCTTTCCTGACACCATACGTTTAGGCTTTCATCGTAATGAGCTAGCCTTGGCTCCCGTTTATGGCACCGATAAAACACAAAACTGCATGATTCCGGGAACAAATACGCCGGGAGTATACGCAATTTGGATGCCTTCGTTTTTGGCGGTGCTGGATAACGATGTGACCACGGGGCTGCCTGATGAAACCCAATCCAGCTGGCATCAATATTTTGCAACCGGTAAAGCAGCAACGACTCTTTCAAACAATAAAGATGTCCGGAAAACCATGAGGAATAATGTTTATCCCGAACAAGTCACAATTACCGATATATATGTTGGCGATGCGGGCGATGCCAAATGTATTAATGATTGGCTCGGTACGGACAGTGCGCGTATCGGCGAACTACAAACATGGTGGGTCAGCAATGGTTATCCTAAAGGCCCAGTTACGGAAATGATTACACAAAAGTCATTTGGAAAAGCCCGAACCGATTTTATTAATGCTAAAAAAATCCCCTGTAATTCAAAATAATTAATTGGAAACTAAGCGATGTCTGATCAAAATCAAACAACAAAATCAACCGGCGTCCCCACTAAGGATGTCGGCCTTAAAGTACAACAAATCATCAACACTCCTGACTCAGAGGTAACAAAAATCGAGCTCACATTAGAGAATAGCACTTGGACAATTAGTACTTACATTACCAGATAATGTTTTGCTTGAGTCGCAAGTAACCTTGGCAGAGCCATAGTGAAATACGGGAGATTTGAAGTGATGTTCGCTGACTCCCTGAGTCGGAATTGCTGCCAAATCAAACAAATTGAAATTCCAATAAACTACAAGGAGTCGTCTAATGCCAATACTTCTTACCAATACCACTCTTACCGCCATCGCCAAAGAACTAACAGCCAGGGGGCTAGATTTAGTTAGCGGAGTTTTTCGAAGCCAAAAAGAAAATGATATTAATGAGATATCTGAGTTCATTAAAACTCAAACAGGTATTAACATCAATGATGCCGCCGAAAACAGGTTGACCGAGGAACAATGGACTCAACTCAAAGAATTTGAGCTTGAAAACCAGGAAGGTTTGCTGAAAGTCCGCGAAAGCATTAATCCTCAAGAGATCGAACTAGAGCGCTTGGCAATCAAAGACAGAAAGGATTCTCGCGAAACCCAAACAAAGCGCGATGACAACGATGATCCCATGATCAGGCGGTTTACTTATTGGTACGCATACCTGATTACCATTCTTACATTTTTGTTCATCGGTCTCGCAGTCGTTCTGCCAATTATCTATTGTGGTAATACCACTGATTGCACAAAGATTCCCAACGAATCCTGGCAAATCATAAATACGGTATTAGGATTTTTATTGGGTGTAGGTCTTTCGGCAATCATTCAGTTCTTTTACGGTTCTAGTCAAGGTAGTCGGGATAAGGATAAACATACGCTTGAATTGAGAAGGCAATTATCCGCCAGTGCTGGTGGCGATACTCAACAAGAGGGGGAATAACATGAGTCTCAATAAAGAACAGGCCACTTTTATACAGCATATAGCCGAGCTTATCCGTAAAGCGCCTGAACTAGGTTTGATGCTTACCGGGGGTGAACTGTTTCGTACCCCGGAACAACAAGCCCTGCATATCAAAAATGGGCGCAGTAAGACCATGAACAGCCAGCACCTCAAAAGGCTTGCCATTGATCTAAACTTTTTTGAAGAACAGCCTGATGGCTCGCTAAAACTGGTACAGGATGGTGACAAAATTCGCAATCTGGGAGCATTTTGGGAAAGCCTTGATCCAGCTAACCGCTGGGGAGGCAACTGGTCAAGCTTCAAAGACATGCCTCATTTCGAGCGAAAAGAAAAAGGAGCCGTTACTAACGCTTCGACATCTCTTTTAAGTACATCAACATCGGAACCGATAAATCTTTTAACGCCAGCCGTAAAAGGAATAGGTCTTTTGAGTGGAAGCGTCGGTAATCGCTGCCAGAATTCACGGACTGATGTTGAAACTATACAGCGTCTTATCAATTTAAATGCAAACCGAATGAAATTAACTACGCCACTTGTTTGTGATGGGATATTTGGTGAAAAAACAGTTGATGCCACCAAATTATTTCAGGAAAGCATTCTTAACGTTGCAGAACCCAGTGGCTTTGTCCAACCCGGAGACACGACGCTGAAAGAACTGTGTGTTGCATTACCAAAGACGCTTAACAAAGACATGCTGGCTTTAATCTACCTTAATGCGGACGAAATAAAAGCTCTCAATCCTTTGTCCGATCCAATTATAAAAGCAATGGAACGCTACGAAATTAATACGCTGCTTAGAAAAGCTCATTTTTTGGCTCAAGTAGGTCATGAAAGTGGTGAACTTCGATTCCGAAAAGAACTAGCCAGCGGTCACGAGTATGAAAACCGTAAAGATTTAGGTAACACTTTTCCTGGTGATGGTGTTCGTTTCAAAGGTCGCGGATTAATCCAGTTAACTGGAAGAGCCAATTATACCGAGTACCAAAACACCAGTCATTTGGTCGCCGAGTTAAATGTAAACATAGTAGATAATCCTGACTTAATTGCAGATAACGATCAACTGTGTGCCGACGTGGCTTGTTGGTTCTGGGAACGCAGAAAACTTAACAATTTAGCTGATAAAGATGATTTAGATGCCGTAACTCGCAGAATCAACGGCGGGCTAAATGGCCTCAGTGATCGACGACGCTTATTAGCGAGAGGTAGATCGTTACTGGGCATCTGATTCTATAAGGCTTAGAGAGTTCTACTTTGCTTATCTTTACGACATTGCCACAAGCTATTCACAGCATGTTGGCTCTCATAAAAATTTTCTACTGTCGATGGAAACAATTTTTCCATCTCTGTAGGATGGGGTAGTTTTAACATACTACCGTTCTAAAATACATGGCGATAGCAATGATTATAAAAAATATATTAAGCTGGTTTAAAACGTTAAATAATATTCGAAACAAAAACTCCCTTATTTATTCAGGAAACGTTGCTATATTCTTTTTTTCGATTATTTTATCCATATTTTGCGCAGGCGTACTAAAAGAAAGAGTAGAAAAACTAGATGAGTTAAGGGTTGAATATAACAGATTAGAAACCATATTTAATGATATTTCAAAAAGATCTCCTACATGTATCGATAAACCATCTACTGACGTAACCTGTAAAGATTTTAATGATGCAAATTCACATTTAGAACAGACCTTACAGCAAATTCGAATGATCAAGAATATCGAAAATCGGGGGTCTCCTGTCAATATATGCGGAAAGATATCCTCTATTGCCAGTGGACTTCCAGGCTTTGAATCAGAATGTTACAAATATGATGAGGACAAAGAAAACAAATCAAATAATGCCACAGATAACAATATACCGCAAAGCAGGGTTATGTATAACGACTTTAAAGAAAACTTCAAATATACATATTTTGATCGGCTTCCATCAGAGATTTTATATATAATATTAGTTATGGCTAGCAGTATTATTGGCACCATATATAAGTTAAAATCAGAACTAAGAAAAATATTTGATTTAAATATAAATGACATTGTTTCATCATTATCTCAAGGATTTATTGCTTATATCATTGTGCTGGGCGCAAAATATTTTATTGTTTTAGGGAACCAACAAATTGTAACAAATATAAATCCTTATAGTATCGCACTAGTAGGATGCTTATCAGGAATGCTTTTTGATAGTTTTTTTAACATGATCCCGAAAGATAAAAAGTTCGGCAAGGGCCACCACAGTACTGATGATAAACAATCGGTATAGCCTGCCCCCTGAATAAAAAATACTTCAACCAAGTAGACCTACCGGCAGATTGCCTATATCCAAATCACACAGGCATGACTCATGCCTGTGTGATTTGGTCTATGTGTCCAGCCCCCGTTAGTACACAAGTGAATTTCTGCCAAAAAGACGATTTTGAAATTAGCTAAAGTTCCTTACTTTATCAATCAGGAACCGTTTAATTTTAAAATCGCATTTGGAGCGCGTGAAAACCATTTGTACCGAGCCCCCAAAAACGTCACCCATAAAAAAGGCTGGATATTTTCCAGCCTTTTTTAGTTTTTAACGCTTAGTGCAACAACCCCTGCAACAATCCGTTCAATTTATGAACAAACGCCGCCGGATCATCCAACTGTCCGCCTTCGCTAAGGATGGCCTGATCGAACAGGATATGAGTCAGATCGGCAAAACGGCTATCGTCTTGCTCTTCTTTCATGCGAACCACCAACGGATGGGTCGGGTTAAGCTCAAAGATCGGCTTTCTGCCCATTCCCATGCCCAAGCCTTGTCCGGCATCCTTCATGATTCTTTCCATATTCAGGCTCATTCCGTAAACATCGGCAACCAGACAGGCGGGGGATTCGGTTAAACGATGACTCAAGCGCACTTCGCTGACTTTCTCGCCCAACACGTCTTTGATCTGTTTGAGCACGGTTTCAAAATCCTTATTGACTTCTTCCTGGGCTGCTTTGTCTTCTTCGGTATCCAAAACACCTAAATCCAGATCGCCTTTAGCGACAGACTGTAAATGCTTGCCGTCAAACTCGTCCAAGTTAGATACCAGCCATTCGTCGATCCGATCCGACAGCAATAACACTTCAATACCTTTCTTACGGAAAATTTCCAGATGCGGGCTGTTTTTTGCCGCCGAGAAGCTGTCTGCGGTGACATAGTAAATCTTGTCCTGCCCTTCTTTCATGCGGCTGACATAAGCTTCCAGCGTCACGTCCTGCTTGTCGGTATCGGCATGAGTGGACGCAAAGCGCAGCAATTTGGCGACGCGCTCTTTATTGCCATGATCTTCAATCGGGCCTTCTTTGATCACCGCGCCGAATTGAGTCCAGAAGGTCTCATATTTTTCCGGCTCAGTCTTGGCCAAGTCTTCGAGCATGCCCAGCACTTTTTTCACAGCGCCCGATTTGATGGTGCTGATTTGCTTGCTTTGTTGCAGGATTTCCCGCGATACGTTCAGCGGCAGGGAATTGGCGTCGATAATGCCTCTGATAAAACGCAAATAGCGCGGCATTAACTGCTCGGCATCATCGGTAATAAACACTTTGCGTATGTACAGCTTTACGCCGTGTTTGGTGTCCCTGTCCCACATATCGAACGGCGCACGAGCCGGCACATAAAGCAGCAAGGTGTATTCATTGGTGCCTTCGACTTTGCTGTGTACATGAGTTAACGGGTCTTGAAAGTCGTGTCCCACATGCTTGTAAAATTCGTTATACGCCTCATCGGAAATTTCCTGGCGGGCTTTGGTCCATAATGCGGAAGCCGAGTTAACGGTCTCTTCGACAATTTCCGCCGGTTTTTCTTCTTCGCCTTCTTCGCCCATAGATGGCGGGACTTCTTTGTCCATCACGATAGGCAGGGAGATATGATCGGAGAATTTTCTGACGATAGAGCGGATACGGTAGCCGTCCAGAAACTCGCTTTCAGCCTCTTTCATGTGCAAGACGATTTCGGTGCCGCGCAGGGCTTTTTCTACCGATTCGAGCGTGTAATCGCCCTCGCCCGCCGACTCCCAACGTACGCCTTCGCTTTTGTCGGCTCCGGCCTTGCGGGTGGTCAAGGTCACTTTATCGGCAACGATAAACGCCGAATAAAAACCTACGCCGAATTGGCCGATTAATTCGCTGTCTTTGGCCTGGTCGCCGGTTAATGCTTGAAAAAACTGCTTGGTGCCTGATTTTGCGATGGTGCCGATATGCTCCTGGACTTCCGCACGGGTCATGCCGATACCGTTATCGATAATAGTGATGGTGCGTTTGTCTTTGTCGTATTCCAGACGAATTTTCAACTCGCTATCGCCTTCATACAAGCTGTCCTTAGACAGCGCCTCAAAGCGCAGTTTGTCTGCCGCATCCGAGGCATTGGAAATCAATTCCCGTAAGAATATTTCCTTGTTACTATATAACGAATGAATCATTAAATGTAACAGGTGCTTAACTTCAGTTTCAAAGCCTAAGGTTTCTTTTTTTGCTTCAACAGTCATTTTTACCAATCCTGATTAATTATAAGATTAACGCCAATATTGGGACTCGTTGGTTTTTTT
>DAINRH010000016.1:33022-38585 GCA_036741905.1 Methylobacter sp.
GGCGCCCGGTTTATTGTTGAGGCGGAATCCGGCATCAATGCAATAACGGCGATGCGGATCGACATGTTTGATATTGTGCTCTGCGATTACAATCTGCTTCGAGGAAAAAACGGTCAGCAGGTTCTGGAAGAAGCCAGACATCTTAAGTTATTGCCGGTTAAGACTATTTTTATAATGGTTACCTGCGAGCAAAGCCAGGATATGGTGCTTACCGCTATCGACAACAAACCCGACGACTATCTGATTAAACCCTTTAACCGGCAGCAACTATTAAGCCGTATTGAAAGATGCTATGCCCGCAAAAACTACATAGCCGGCATTGAAAATGAAATAGACAGCGGCAATCTTTATCTGGCCATCCATAATTGCGAGCAACTGCTTCTGCGCGATGACAAGAAAATGCGCTTGCCATTATTGAAAATGCAGGCCGAACTGGCCATTAAGATTGGCGACTTTAAAACGGCCGAGGACATTTATCAGGATATTTTGCAAGAAAGAGAGCTTCCATGGGCTAGATTGGGCTTGGGCGTTGTTGCTTTTTTTCTCGGCTATTACGACCAAGCTATCAAGACTTTCCAGGATCTCATAGAACAGTATCCGGTGATGCTGGAGGCTTATGACTGGCTGGTAAAAGCGCACGAATCCATGGGTAACGATGAACATGCCGTATCTTCGCTTAGTTCAGCAATAGCGCTTTCGCCGATGTCCATCTTAAGGCAAAAAAAACTGGCCTTGCTGGCGGACAAAACCGAAAACTTCGCCGTTGCCAAAAAAGCCTACGCGGCGACCATTAAACTGGGCAAAAACTCCATACACGGTTCATCCGCCGACTATGCGGGCTTGGCCAATGTCCACTTAAAAAGCAACGCCGCCAACGAAGCGCTAAAAATATTGTATGAGCTGAATCAACAATCTCACAATGATCCCGAAGCCAAACTCCGGGCCGCCCTGCTTGAGACCGAGATTCATCAGACCAAAGGCAACAAGGCACTGGCCCAGCAAGCCTATGACAAGGCTTTAAAACTCAACGAACAATTTAACAAGCAAATATCCAGGGAACTGCGCCTGGATATGGCAAAAACTTTTCATCTGAACGGCAACGGCGAAACTTGCGATGAAATTCTTAATGATTTAATTAAAACCAATATTGATGATAAGCTTTTTATCAAAGGCATTGTAACAATGTGCAACGCCAGTATCGGCGAAAACCATGCCGAAACGCTGATTCAGCACATTAAAAAAGAACTGGTCGACATCAATAATAAAGGTGTCAGCCTGTTCCAGGAAGGCAATATTAAAGGGGCTCTTGCCGTTTTTGAAAAGGCCATTGCCAAAATGCCCAATAATCAAACGATCATTTTAAATATGATAAAAATCATTATTCATGATATTAAAACCTCTAAATCAGGCCCTGAAAAAATCATAAGCGCCCAGTCCTATATCAATAAAGCCGTTCAATTAGGCATACCTCACAATCAAATCAGCGGCCTGCAACTGGAGCTGGACACGCTTCAATATAAAATCACTCAATAACCTGCCCAAATGTCCAATACTCATATGCTTTCAATCGGTTTTCCCGCCATTTTGGCCTCCTCAGTGCATGACATAAAGAATTCATTGACAGCTCTTCGGGCGCTGCTCAGTCAGCTGGACAATGCCTACCAGGATCCGAAACCTACTGAATTCAGGCAACTGGAATTTGAAACCAATCGCATGAACAATTGTCTCATGCAGCTATTGACGCTCTATAAAATTGATTTATCCCAATTCAGCCTGTCCATAGACGAGTATAGCGCCTCAGACCTGTTGGAAGACGTGGTCGCCCAGCAATCCACCTTATTAGCCTTGAGCAATATTCAACTGATTACCGAATGCCATGATGAGCTATTTTGTTATTGCGACAACGCCCTGATCAGCAATGCGCTCTGTACGCTGGTTAATAACGCACAGCGTTATTGCCAGAGCAAGGTGCTGCTTTCTGTAGCCCAGGAAAATGACTATATTGTTTTTTGCATCGAGGATGACGGCAAGGGTTATCCGGAAAATCTTCTCTCGCCCGATTACAAACAACTCCCCCAAATTGACATGGCTAACGGCAATACCGGATTGGGTTTGTTTTTTACCGAGACCATTGCGCAATTGCATATCAAAGGCGACAAACGGGGCTTTATTATGACCGACAATAATAGTCAGTTGGGCGGAGCCAGATTTAAACTGTATTTGCCGTGATTGTGCTCAGCCGTTATAACGGGATAAAAAAGGCGAAAGGCAAAAAAACTCTTGATTATAAAGATGCTTCAGCTAACGCAAAAAACGCCGTCATTCCGGCATGGATGCCGGAATCTAGAGCCAGGGAGGGTGACTATCCATGGCACCCGTATCCGATTTAGGCATTATGCCAAGTCATGCATTCACATCCATGTGACTGGATACCGGCATCCCTTATATCTTGATTCTGTTCTCTCAAAGAGCCAGAATCCCCGACTGATCATCGGGAGGGCAACGAGGAAGTCGAGCCATCCCTGAGGCTTAAAGCCTGTCCGGCAGATTGAACTCCTCGCTGTCCAACTCGTCATTGTAGTTCGGACGGTATACTTAGGCCTAGAGCTTGTATGAATAAGGTTGAACATGACGTGTACCCCTCCGTGTGATCAGAACATGTTGTAAGTATTTATTTTTGTGGATAATTAATATGTATAAAATCGTTGTCGGTGTCGATATTGCCAAGCTCAAGTTTGATGTAGCCAGCCTGACTGATGGCAAATACAAACATAAAACATTCACTAACGATGAACAAGGTTATGCTGCCTTCCTCAGTTGGCTAGTTGCTGTATTTACCAGCGATAAGCCTATGATTTGCATGGAAGCCACCGGTTCTTACAGCATCGCCTTAGCAGACTACATGGTCAGTCAAGGTTACCCGGTCAGTGTCGTTAATCCAGCCAAAATCAAGGCATTTGCCAGCAGCGAGTTGAGTCGAACCAAAACAGACAAGTCGGATGCTAAGCTCATTGCACGTTATGCCCTCACTATGCGGCCCTTGCTTTGGTCACCTCCACCCAAAAATATTCGTGTGCTGCAAGCTTTAGTACGCCGTGTTGAACATTTACTGGAAATGATTCAAATGGAGCGTAACCGTCAGGATAGCGCAGATGAAAACGTCGTTGATTCCATTAAAACCGTCCTGGCAACGCTGGAAGCGGAACTGGAGGCAACACGCAAAGTTATCCATGATCATATTGACAATGATCCTGAGCTGAAAAAACGCCGCGATTTGCTAATTACCATTCCTGGTATAGCTGAGGCTAGCATCGCTCATTTACTCGTGGTTCTCAGCGATCATCATGGTTTCAGCTCTGCCAAACAGGTCGTTGCGTTTACAGGTCTGGCTCCTCTATTACGAGAATCAGGGCAATGGTCAGGCAAAACACGCCTTGCCAAAAATGGTGACGCTGCCTTACGTAAGGCTCTGTATATGCCGGCTCTCTCAGCATGGCGACATAACCCGGTCATTCGCCAGTTCTGTTTACGTCTTAAAGCTAATGGCAAGAATGGTAAAGCCATTGTCTGCGCCGCCATGCGTAAGCTTATCCATCTTAGCTATGCCATCTTAAAATCAGGTCAGCCTTTCGATCCTAATTTCTCCTTGCAAAAATGCATTTAAGACGGTATCTGCCGGTATGACGGTGCTGGCTGAAGCATCTAGCTAATCAGGAAAAAACTTGCCTTTACCGTTCAACGGATATTTCAATTTTTCGCCTTTAGCCTTTACCGCAAAACATCAGGCAAACAGCCAATAGCGTTTCCCAAGGTTCTCCTTGCTGCTGGCCTTTAATCTGCCGATCCGCCTTTGCACTCAAGGTAAGAATACTATTGAGATCACTGTCGCCCAATCTGCTCAACGCATCGCTAACCAGCTGCTGGCGCTTGTCCCATATCTGATTGTTTTTAAAGACCGCCGCCCTATTTTGCCCTTGGGCCAGCGCCTGCTTAATCCGGATTAATACCCGCGCTTCCCGCGTTAAAGCCCATAACACCACCGGTGCAGCAACGCCTTCCGCCCGCAAGCCGGACAATATCTTAAAAATCCGCCCTACTCTGGCCGCCAGCACGCTATCCATCAGCTTAAACACATCGAATCTGGAACTGTCCGCCACCGCATCGAAAATCTGCTGATTGCTAAGACGACCTTCACCGTATAGCACATACAATTTTTCTATTTCCTGAGCGGCCGCCAACAGATTGCCTTCAATCCGGGAAGCCAGTATTTTCAGACCTTCCGTTTCAGCCTGTAGCCCGCGCTGCTGCATTCTTTGCTGCAACCAGCGAATCAGGTCTTGCCCGTCTAGCGGCCAGACCTGAATCACGCAACCGGCTTTATCCAACGCCTGAAACCAGCGCGATTTTAATGAAGCGCCGGCCATCTTTGCCGCCGTGATCAGCAACAGGGTATCTTCCGTCCGCCGCGCCAGTTCCCGACTGGCTTGCGGCATACACGCCCCTGGCGATAACCGTTCGCAATAGGCGATTAAAGCCTTTGAGCCTTCAGCGCCCGGCGTACCGGAGGGCAATCTTAAATCGATGATTTTTTTATCGTCGAAAATAGATAACGAACCTGCCGACTCTGCTAATTCATGCCATGAAAACCCGGCGTCCGCAACAAGCACCTCGCGGCTATCATAGCCTGCCTTTCGTGCCGCGGCCCTGACCGCATCAGCCACCTCGCCCAGCTGCAACGGCTCGTCGCCGCTAATAAAATAAACCGGCGCCAACCCCTTTTGCAACGCCGCGCCTATTTGTTCGGGCTTTAGCCGCATGTTATTTCGCGCCTGCCTCTAATACGACCCTGGCACGGTTAACAATGGTTTGCACGACCTGCTGATACATTTCATTACGTATTACCGCTTCTTCGTTATCTTTGGCGATTATAAATTGCTGATCATTGTAATACTCGCGTCTGACTTCCACAGGCTGACGCGCCATCAATAGGGCATCTTTGGCATTAGCAAGTTCATAATCCAGACGATAAACGAGTTCAAACTCGTTAGACTTGCCTCGGGTGCTCAACGACAACACGCGACGATTAAAATCTTCGTTGAATATCTTGATAACAATGCCCGCGCCATTGCGGGAACCGGCAAGCTGACCGGAAGATGTCTTCATGACCTGTCCGAATTGTTCGCGTAGCGGCCCCGATCCGCCCTCCACATAAATATTTTTCATATTTGCAGGCAATTCAAAAGCGCCCCGCAAATGATAGCCGCAAGCGCTCAATAACAACGCAGCAACAAAGATAACTGCTTTTTTTGTTAACACACTATCTCCCTTAAATAAATAGAACACGGGTGGTACTGAAAAGGCTAAAGACTAAAAAGTGCAGCGCTCCTTAAATCCAAATACAAGCTTTTTTTCGCCCTTTGCCCTTCGTCTAAACCACAATATTAACCAGCTTTTTAGGCACCACGATCACCTTTTTGACCGGTTGGTCTTCAATAAAGCGCTTGATCTGCTCATCATTCAGCGCCATTGCCTCTATTTCTTCTTTAGTTGCAGCGATCGACAC
>DAINRH010000017.1:0-38300 GCA_036741905.1 Methylobacter sp.
GACTGGGAAGCCGAGATGGTCAATTGGGGAACGGAAAAGAAATTTCTTGCCGACGAGCGCCACGATGCCAAAGGTGAACTGGCGAGACCGTTGGCCGCCGTGCAAATGGGGCTGATCTATGTCAACCCGGAAGGGCCTGGCGGTAACCCTGATCCATTGGCGGCCGCCAAGCATATCCGCGAAGCCTTCGGCCGGATGGCGATGAACGACGAAGAAACGGTGGCTCTGATCGCCGGTGGGCATACCTTCGGCAAGGCGCACGGCGCGCATAAGCCGGACGAATGCGTCGGCAAGGAACCGGCCGCCGCCGGCATTGAAGAGCAAGGACTGGGTTGGGCCAACAAATGCGGCAGCGGCCATGGCGTCGACACCGTCAGCAGCGGTCTGGAGGGAGCCTGGTCGACCAACCCGACCCGTTGGACGCATGATTACTTGACGTGGCTGTATACCTTTGATTGGGAAACCACCAAGAGCCCGGCCGGTGCAACGCAATGGATTCCCAAGGAAGGCAAAGGCGACAACTTTGTACCGGACGCGCACGATCCCAACAAACGCCACGCGCCGATCATGTTTACGACCGATATTGCTTTGAAAATGGATCCGGAGTATCAAAAAATATCCAAGCGCTTCCTCGATAATCCCAAGGAATTCGAGGCGGCGTTTGCCAAGGCGTGGTTCAAGCTGACCCACCGCGACATGGGATCCAAGGCCCGCTACGTCGGTGCCGAAGTGCCTGCCGAAGACTTTATCTGGCAAGATCCTATCCCCAAAGTCGATCACAAGTTGATTGACACCAAAGATGTCGCCAAATTGAAGTCGACCATTCTGGCCTCGGATTTGACGATTTCGGAACTGGTCAGGACGGCGTGGGCTTCCGCAGCGACCTTCCGCGGTACCGACATGCGCGGCGGCGCCAATGGCGCGCGGATTCGACTGGCCCCGCAAAAGGATTGGGAGGTCAACGATTCAGCCGAACTAGCCAAAGTGCTGGCTCGCCTGGAAACCATTCAAAACGACTTTAACCGCACGCTGAAAGGCGGCAAGAAAGTGTCGCTGGCCGACGTGATCGTGCTCGGCGGTTCCGCTGCAGTGGAAGAGGCTGCGAAGAAAGCCGGCGTCAAGGTGCAGGTGCCGTTCAAGCCGGGGCGGATGGATGCCTCGCAGGAACAAACCGACGTGCATTCCGCGGCGGTACTGGAACCCAAAGCCGACGGTTTCCGCAATTATTTCGGTAAGGATAATTCGCACTCACCTGCCGAAATGCTGGTCGAACGCGCCAACTTCCTGACCCTGAGCGTGCCGGAAATGACGGTGCTGGTTGGCGGCATGCGGGCGCTGGATGCCAACGCCGGACATACGCAGCATGGCGTATTCACCAACCGGCCAGGCGTACTGAGTAACGATTTCTTCGTAAACCTGCTCGATATGTCGACCAAATGGACCAAGTCGTCAGCGGAGGGTATTTATGAGGGTCGGGACCGGGCAAATGACCAGGCCAAATGGACGGCTACTCCAGTCGATCTGATTTTTGGCTCCAACTCCGAGTTGCGTGCGGTTGCTGAACTCTATGCCTCGGACGACGCCAAAGAGAAGTTCGTGCAGGACTTTGTCAATGCATGGGGCAAGGTGATGCGCTTGGATCGTTTTGACAAACTCTGACCTTGGCGTAATAGGAACCCAACTTGACTACAATCAAGTCAAGTTGGGCGCTCTGCTAAACCAAATGACTGGAATATCACCAGAATCGGACAATCGGTAACATTTACTCCCAATGTCTCCTCAGGGTCGAAATTTGCCCTTCGCAATCCATCGGGCCAAGTGTCCGCTATACGCTATATGGCCGTAAGCAGGCGGTCACGTTTTCATATGTCTGAGATACCCATAAAGAAAATGCCCCGTTAGATTCCTAACGGGGCATTTTTTAACCTCAAATCACCTCAATAAATCAACACACTTTTAGAGTGGCTTGGAAATAAACGCGCCTTTCGTTTTTTCAGCAAAAGAACACCTAAAAACGACCTCTTTCGAACTTACTTTAACGCTTTTTTATTGAACAATAGACACCGTTCCGGAGCAGAACCAACGACTCGTTAATTGCAAGTAATGAGTCGATTAATCAAGCATAATTTTGGAGTTGTTTAAATGAATCAATTGAAAAGCCTATTCTTTACTGAGCGGAAAAAAGCCCTGTTAGCGTCTGCTGCTGTATGTGCGTTTGCATTCGGATCCGAAGCAGTGGCGGGTACTGGCGGTACCGAGTTCGACGACATCTATACCCTGTTAGTTGGCTGGACTCAAGGTACTTTGGGTAAAATCATTGCCCTGGGTATGTTTATGGTGGGTTTGTCTGCCGGTATCGTCAACCAATCTATCGTGTCTGTAGTTATCGGTATTGGTGGCGCTCTGGCGCTGTACTACGGCCCAACCGTTATCAACGGTGTTGTTGCCGCCCTGATTTAACGCCAGAATTATCGCCCGTTGTCGAAAGCGGGCGATAGGCTCTTTTGTTAGTGAGTGCTTAAAAAAGCCGCCATCAAAAATGTGCGGCTTTTTTTAAAAGGCTTTTTAGAGACAAAAATAATAATCAAAAGAGGCAGAAAAAGCGCGTCTTTCAACCCGACGTAAAGAAAATCGTTTCTTTAAAATACAAGCCTGTTTTCTTAAATTCAGGAGATCATTTATGGGCGCATTTGTCTATGCAAAACAACTCAAACGACACACGTTGAGCGAACTCGTCCCGGTAGAATCCTTTGACGAGGAAACACATTTGTTCACCATGGCCGATGGATATATTGGTTTTGGTTTTGTCGCAAAACCACTGCCGGGCGGTGACGAGTCAGTAACCCAGCGACTAAATGTCCTGTTCTCGTTCGATTACCCCAAAGAGAGCTTCATTCAAATCATGCTGATGGGGTCTCAAGATATTCGTCCGACACTGGACAATATTAAGCATATCCGCAACACTAAAGATGAAGCGCTGCAAGAGTCGTTGAATAATCGTCTAAAAATGCTGACAGAAGGATCAAATCAAGCGATCAGTCTGCATGCTCAATCGTATGTTCGCGAGTACAAAGTCGTTTTCACCATAAAACTTCCTCTTGAGCAAAAAAACCAATTACCGAAACAACATGAAATTTCGGCTGCACGAGATCTTCGTTTGTCGTTTGAGCAAACATTGAAATCCGCAGAGTTTGTCCCGCAAACAATGAATGCTGAGCTTTATTTGCGCGTAGTTGGGCAAATACTGCATTGGGGTCCTTCAGCAAACTGGCGATGCCCAGCGAAATATTACGACGCCACATCACCTGTTAATGAACAGTTGAGCGAATATGACGACATGATACAAACCGATGCCAACGGTGTCTGGCTTGGTGATAAAAGATTGCGGATCCTGTCGCCAGGGCGACTACAAGGACAAATGAGTCTTCAAAATATGCGGCGCATGATTGGCGACCCATTAACCGGGGCCCGTGGAATTCACGGTAACTTTTTTATCAACCTGAATATCTTTATCCCGGATAACGCTGCCGAAAAACAGAAAGCTGACAAAGAGCGTAATGTCATCAATTACCAGGCGTTTGGGCCGATGTTGAAATTCAATCCGAAACTGATATTCAAAAAAGAAAGTACCGACCTATTGTTCAAGTCCATTAACGACGGTGACCGGATTCTCAAAATCAAGTTGTGTGTTGGATTGTTCACTGACTCACTGGATAAAAGCGAAACCCGGCTAACAGAGGCTCAAACCTATTTCAGCGAAATCGGCTGGAGCATGAAAGAAGACAAGTACATCACACTTCCCATGTTAGTGAATTCACTGCCACTTTGCGCCGACCTTAAAGCGGTACAATTTCTGCAGCGTTACAAACGTTGCGGTTCCAAACACGCTGTCGAATTTCTGCCCATCATCGCTGACTGGAGTGGTACCGGCACACCGCAGTTGACGTTTATTTCTCGCGGCGGCCAGATCATGAACATGGATATTTTTGATTCCAACACAAACTACAATACGTGTATCGTAGCGGCGTCCGGATCCGGAAAATCGTTTTTGACCAACGATATTATTACCTCGTATATCAGCTCCGGAGCCAAATGCTGGGTGATCGATATTGGGCGTTCTTACGAGAAATTGACCCATGCCATTGGCGGCGACTTTGTTGAATTCGGTGAAAAGAGCCAAATTTGCCTGAATCCGTTTCAGATTATCAAAAATTACAATGAAGAAGCCGACATGCTGGTAGGTATCATTGTGTCCATGGCCGCTATGGAAGATAAGTTGTCCGATCTTCAGCATGCCAGGTTACGCTCAATCCTAAAAGAATTATGGGATGAGTCCGGAGTCGGAATGACCGTTGACCGGGTTGCTGAAAAATTACTCCAAGACCAAGACCGCCGCGTTATTGATATGGGGCACCAGTTATTCGCATTTACCAGTACCGGCGAATACGGCCGGTTTTTTAATGGGGAAAACAACGTCAACTTCAATAATGCACTGACCTGTCTTGAGCTCGAAGAACTCAAGGGTCGCAGCCATTTACAGCAAGTCGTGCTGCTAATTCTGATTTACCAGATCCAGCAAGCCATGTATCTGGGTAATCGCAATCAGCGAAAAATCCTCATCATTGATGAAGCCTGGGATCTGCTTGCCAAAGGCAATATTGCTCGATTCATTGAAACCGGATACCGGCGCTTTCGGAAATATAACGGGGCCGCCATAACCATTACCCAGTCACTCAATGACCTGTACAGCTCGCCATCTGGCGTGGCGATCGCTGAAAACTCGGCCAATCTCTACCTGCTTTACCAAAAGCCGGAAACCATTGAGTCCATTAAGCGCCAGAACCGGTTAATGATCGGAGAGGGCGGCTATACGTTTTTAAAATCAGTGCATACCGTGACCGGGCAATATTCTGAAATATTCTTCGTAACCAGTTATGGCGTGGGGATCGGCCGGCTGATAGTGGATAAATACACCAAGCTACTTTACTCAACCCATCCGGACGATATTAAAAAAATATCGGAGCGAACCAGTCGCGGCATGACAACTGCGGAAGCGATCGAAGACATTCTTGTTTCAGATGACTAACCCCTAAACATTAATATCACCCATTGAGGCAATACCATGGCAGAAAAAACCGAACCCACTACACGAGCTACACAAGATGGCTATATGAGACGGAATTTCATCAGCGAATGCAGGGATAGTCGTATTGTCGTTGAGGCGTATTTTTCCCCCAACATACGACGTATTTACCGTCGACATTTCGACGGGTTATCGCGTGCGGTGTATCTACTTCGTTTTTATTCGCGCACTTCCCGTATCAATGGCGTTGAAAATTCCCTAACCAAAGACATTAGTGATCTGATGGACGAAGTGAATGAAAGCCTGCGGAAAAAAATCACGGTTGCCGAACACATTCTTGTCAATAACAACATTAAGGTAACGACATCGCAATTTGAGAAGCTCAACGTGACCATTATTGACCCATTAGCCAATCGGTTTCTGCAAACCATCAAAATGGCTCAAGATCTCGATGAAAAACTCAGCTCTCTTTGGCTTGCGTGCGTACTTGACGACGAGCAGCGCATGAAAGCCATGGCGGAAATCGAAAACGAATTGCGGGGCATCCAGGGCAAATCCCGGACTATTAGCTTGGGACTAAGAGATCGCGTGCGCTTACAACGATCAACCAATGAACAAGCAATAGAAGCCGATGACAATCTGATAGCAGCGGCATCTACTGATGAAGGGGAGTTGGACGAAGAAATAGCAGAAACAAATAAAATAATCGAGGAAACGGCTTCGACAAGAAAACCCAAAAAAACGAGTAAAGATGTCAAAGATCAAGGCGAGGTCAAGGTCGAAGAATCAAGCACGTCCGAACTTAAAGAAAAAGAAGACGCGACTGCATGATCAAAGCGCTTACGCCTTGCTTATTGCTCGTCTTGTTATGCGGCGAGTTGGTAAACGCCGGTGAAGCAAATAAGGAAGCAAATGGGGATGGATCGCCGTTGTTTTACGGTGTCTCAGACGGACGCGAGCAGTCGGCGTCTGTTCTGAATAAGTCACCTTTTTACGAAGACAAGGAGAGAGGCTGGTTTTGGTATGAAGATCCCGTTTTTGATGAGGAACCTGCTGAAGAAGAAGCTGCTTCGCCACCCCCACCTGTCCAGGAAAAGAAAACCGAACCGGAACAACCAGCAAAGCCACCGGGGGCAAAACCGTTATCGGCAGAGTGGTTTCGTAAAAACATGGAAAAGTATCGTGATAAAGCGATTGATGAGCCCACCCAACAGAACGTGTCGGCTTACATGTACCTGCAAAGGGTGATGCTGGATAAGGCTGAGAAGTTTAGCGAGATTTCGCAGCGAGTGGTGATGAGCGATCCCGTACTTGACGAAAATTCAAGGCGCCCCATCGCAACCTTCGGCGCCTTTGTCATGGATGATAGGGCGACCAAGGGAACTGAAAAAGCGGCAAAAAAACTCGCCGAGAACGCGGGGCTTTGGTTTTTTTATGCCAGTAGCTGTGAGTTCTGTATAAAGGAAGTCGGTGTTCTAAAAGGCTTGATGAATGCCTACGGCTTCAAGGTTTTGCCTATTGCCCTGGATGGGTTACCCCTGCCTGGCGGTGAATTCCCTGATTTCACGATTGATCGTGGTCAAGCAAAGAAATTGGGTGTTGAAACGACGCCCGCCCTGTTTTTAGTTAAACCAGGACAGAACGGCGACGCCATTCAACTTGGACAGGGTTTGTTATCGGGTGACGAGATCATCAAGCGTGCCATTGCCTTGTCTCACCAAAATGGCTGGCTGAATAGTGACGACTACCAAGACACCTTAAAAGTAAAACCCATGCAAGTGGATACCGAGACCCTCCAAAACATTGACGAGAAAGTAATGGATAAGCCAAACGAACTGGTCAAAACCATTCGCAATAATTTAAGAAAACAATTTTGAGATTTTAAACTCTATGGAAATCAAAAAAAACGTATCAGATTCGAGTAATCGAAGTCCGATATTGCGAGCAGTATTCTAATGGGAATCCAATATGGACAAGGTTACTTCCTGTCAAGAAATCAAGTGTCGCAAAAATCTGTTAAAACCAGACAAGAAAAGTCTGGCAGGGATTTTTATGAGCGACACATCGACTGCTTCCGAGATTTAATGTGGATCTGAACCATGCGTAATCACTCTTTGCTGTTTTTGACCTGTATGCTGCTTTTTATTGCAGGCCCAGCAAAGTCTGGCTTGAATGATGAATTGAAAGGCATGTTTGACGACATGATTAACGTCACTCCAGGTGGATCCTATGATACACAGCGGCGGGGAGTGATTACTGGCGGGAGTATTGTTAGTCGCAATAAAGTCGTAAATCCCAACCTGATTTCATTTGTACCGCCTGGCGTAAAGGCGGGTTGCGGAGGGATTGATTTATTTGGGGGATCGTTCTCATATATCAACGGTGCGCAATTTACTCAGCTTATGCGTAGCGTTGCGCAAGCCGCAGTGGGTTATGCCTTTCAGCTTGCCATTGAAGGTATGTGTCCAACCTGCGCCCAGGTCATGACTAAGTTACAAAAAGACATAGAGTTTATTAACTCGTTAATGAAGAATTCTTGTGAAGCCGGAAAGCTCATTGTAGATAACACGCTACGACCTGGCCTGGAGTCGATCAATGAAACATTCAAAAGCAATTTGTCAACGAAACTATCGACCGATACCGGTTTCGTATCGGATTGGTTTCAGGCAAAGGAAGATAAAAGTTCCTCGCCCGATAAAAAGGCAATTGATGCAGGAAGAGCCGATATGTTCACGGGCAACGTTGTGTACAAATCACTGAATAATGCGAACGCTACGGCCTGGTTTCAGCATGGTGACGAGCAGCTTAAAGGTGTGCTAATGAGTTTGACCGGAACCTATATCGCCGCAACGAAAGCGGACAATAGTGGTATCGAATATAACTTCAAGCCCAGCAAAATTGAGCCTAGGGATTTCATTGAAGGCGGAATGCTTACAATTTACACATGCGAATCAGGCGAATGTTTGCTACCGGGTGATAGCACAGAAACCATACAAGTAACTGGAATGAGAGAGCGCGTAAAAAAAATGGTTCTTGGTAGCGGTACTTGTGTAGGTTGCACAGGCGGCATTCTGAGGAAAATGCAAGAGCGGGCTGGTGGGGTTGGGTTCAGTCCAGAAGAAAAGCAATTTATTGAAGCAACGTCTCCGGGCGCTTACGGTCTTTTAACAAAATTAGCGCACGAACCTGGCGCTGCCTACGTAATTGCTGAGCAATTAACTAACGTTCTTGCGATAGAACTTACCAATAAGCTTGTCGACGAAATGTATGACACGGTAAGAAATTCAATTGAGAGCAGTGGGAAAGAAATGGACACCAAGATGCTGGCGACGATGCGAGATAGAAGAGAAAAAATCAATGAAGAGCGCCGGGTTGTTGGGCAAACGATTGCTGGCGTTTCGATTGTGCTTAGTTCGTATTCGGACATAGAAAAAGACTTGCGAAATAACGCATTTCATAAACTCCAGTAGTTGAGAATAGTGTATGGCCTACGAAATCATAAGCATCGGTGATGGCGAAATGCTCTATAACGCCTTCCAGGGGGTGGCGATGATATTTGGAAATAATAGTCTGAACAAACTTATCAGCGCCGGATTTGCGCTGGGGATACTGCTGATTTCGCTCCGCTACCTGACCGATCAGGAGTTCCCTTTGCGATATGCTTTGGTGGGGCTGATCCTGTATTTGGTGATGTTCACTCCAAAAGATACGGTCACTATTGAAGATATTTACTCAGGACAGGTCAGGGTCGTCGCTAATGTCCCAATAGGCGTGGCAATTCCCATGTCTGTCATATCGACAATGGGCGTCAAGATGACAGAGATGTTTGAGACCGCGTTCTCGACACCGGCAGAAGCCAACATGTTACAACACGGTTATCTGGATTCGCTCAACACGCTGATCAAACTACGCAATATAGGAACAGGGACAGCCGGGTCGAACAATGGATTGAGTGGTGACCTTTCCAAAACCATCAACGCGTACATTGAAAACTGCGTGATGTTTGATCTGGAAATCGCAACAGGAAATCACGAGGTATCCCGAGAATCTTTGCAAAAATCCCCCGATTTGTGGGATGCCATGAGAACGACGTTTATTAACCGTGACATTATGGTCTATTTGCCAAACGCTCCAGCTGGCGAACAAAAATCATGCGAAAATGCTTATAAAGCGGTTAACGAGTATATGGCAGGCGGAGATTTTAAGGCTCAGTGGGCTAAATACATGCAAGGCGTGTTAGATATTCACGATCCAGCGGTCTCGCCGGAGGATAGAATAGATGTTGCAGCACAGGCTCTAAGTTTAGCAGGTATAGATGCGCAGACCTATATGCGCAACGCACTAATGGCCTCTTATTTAAAGGACGGCCCTGCGGCTTTCATCAAGCGGACAGGACAGGAGCAATTAAATCTGCAATGGGCCGGTGAACAGAGCATGTTCAACCAAATTGAACGACCGCTAATGGCCTTTGTTGAGATGTTTACCGTCGCTACATCACCCATCGTCGCGTTTTTGTCCACACTTGGACCTGCCGGTATGACCATGATCGTGCGCTATATCCAAATGATGATTTGGATAGCGCTATGGGGGCCGGTTATGGCGGTGTGTAATCTTTACATCACTATAGTGACATCCCGTGCAATGGATGCGATGGCTACTCAAGCCGTTGACAATGGATCAGCACTGTCTTCGATGGTAATGCATGACAAGCTTTATCAGACGCTGGAAATCTGGTTGTCCGCAGGTGGCATGTTAGCATCAAGCGTACCGGCCTTATCACTGATGCTGGTGTACGGCGGCTCGGTTGCGGCGACCAATCTCTCTGGCAAAATGACGTCGGGGGCATCCAACAGTGTGAATCCAGGCAGACTTGCCCCTGATCCTGTTTCAATAGATTCGTCAATGAAATTGGGTTCGATGGCTGAATACTCGCCCAACACCGGCGCCAAAAAATCGGGCATGGCCGATACCCAATTTTCGGCCTCTTCGACGTTTGGTCGTGCTTCGCAAAGCGCGACGGACTCTTTGCACAGTGCGAGCGCAACCGCTTCGCAGGCGCTCAACAGCATGACGCAGTCAACTAACCGATCTGGCTCCATGAGCAGTGATTCAAATTCCGTTATGAGTTCACTGACAAACTCAACATCCGAATCCGACAACTGGGCGGCGTCAACGGGTAGAACCATAGGCGACAGGGTTGGGACTACACAAAGCGAAAAAGAAGCGGTGTCGGCGGCGGTCAGTGGATCTTTGGCGGCGGGGCTTTCCACAGGGAAGGGCATTAATCCTGCCACTTTGGGCGCCAGTGCCCAAGCTCAATTGCAGTCTACAACGGGTATGGATGCGGCCAAATCCAAAGAAATATCGGATCAAGTGCAGGACACTTGGAGCAAAGGCTATGCCGGTAGTTCTCAAGTCGCAAAAATGCAACAAAGCGCTCAGCAACATTCAGATCAAACATTCTTTGGCTCAGAGGACATGAAGGCGAAAGGCGAGCAATACCTCAGCCAGTTGCAAGCCGTAGATCAAGCTAGTGAAAAGTTTACTCAAACGGCATCGATGCAGGATTCAGCAGGAAAATCACTGTCGCTCCCTTATCAGGATTTGGCAACAAGGCTTAATAAATCTGGTGCGCTCCCCGATATTAACAGGGCAAATAATAAGCTGGAAAGCAATATGAGTGATAAAGATAAAGCGAATCTCTCTGAAAACGCGCAATACGAAATTAACCGGTCGAGCGCTAGCGGTCTCGTTGGTGGAGATCGTGATGCGCTGGCGGGATTCTTGAAGCTTAACCAGCAGGATCCTGTAAAAGCCGCAGAAATACTTAACTCGGCAATAACTCCTACCTCCAGTGGATCAGGCGTTAATATCAGCTCCACGGAATTTAAAAAAGACAGCCAATCCGTTGATGGTTTTGTCAGTAATGAAACCGCTGCCGGCTTTAGATCAAAAGCCAAAGGCGAAGACGGCGACCATGATACAGGTGGAGGAGATGGCAGGTCTGCGATCAAACAGCCTGTACCGCAACCAGCTACTCATCAAGAGCACGGACAAAAACCATCTGCGGATCATGGTACTCCAAAATCGTCGCAAGCGACAGGCGGTAAACCGGTCACGCCCGCATCAACAGCCGGATCACAGCGCTCTAAAGTGGATGTCGCTCTCAAAAACGCCAATCTCGGCAATGCGGATAAATTCAGAAGCCACATTGAGTCTGGTGGAAAACTAGATGGCAACAAAGATATGTCGGGCATGATGGGTAGTGCAATGAAAAACGAAGGCCATCTCGCTTACGACAACGTCGCTAAGCCCGCAATCAGTGCCGCAACCACTGTAGCCGATTTTGCAACCAGTACGGCAAGATCAGCGTTAATTGCCTCCGACAAAGCGTTTAAACCCATAGATGATGCTATAAAAAACACTTTTGGCGGCGGTGATAAACAGCCCAAGCAGCCAAGCAATCCGTCTGACAACGATCTACCTCCAACTCCAAAAAAATAAATCATTAAGGTAATAGCTTGCTAAGGTCCAAAAAAAGACACATAAGCCAAACAGCCAATTCCAGACTCAAGCCAACGAACTTGGGCAAAAACTTAATGCGCAACTTCGTCAAGTTAAAAAGGAGTTTGAGTTGAAGGAATTTGAAAACAAAAGTAGCTATGGGCTTATTTCTGTCGTCGTGACAGGACAACGAGAAGTTAAGGTGTTGTCAATCGATCCCGTCTGCGGTCAGAGAAGCCAATATCAAGTTGAGCGGAGATGTGATAAATCACTCTATAAAAGAAATAGGTTTTAATGGGGGGTGCCAGTGCTTCTTAATATAATCAGGATCGCCTTTGTTTTCTGGTATTTTTGTCTTTGGCATTGCCTGTGTTTGTGTATGACCAGAACACTAAGTCTAACGTCAGTGGTGGCGACAAAAACGCCAACCAAGCTGACTGACTTCGGAGCCCATGTGTAACCTGAGCCTAGTGGATAAAAATGGAGCCACAGACAATTGCTTAGCGTCAATGGCTGCTCTGTTCATTTAGCAAACTGTTGAAAAAAGGTTTTTTAATCGGCCTGCATGCCGAAACGGGAGTTGAAAAAGCGCCAGGGACGGACTTTCAACATCCTGTCAGATTAACCAGCATTTACAATGATACACGCTTTAACCGTAAAGCGTTGGCAATGACCGAAACCGAACTAAAACTCATTGCCGCCGCCGCGATCATCGGCGACAGCAGCACGCCGAAGAACGGATACAAAACGCCGGCGGCGACCGGAATACCTAAGATGTTGTAGACAAAAGCGAAAAACAGGTTCTGGCGGATATTGCGCATGGTAGCTCTGCTTAAATGACGGGCTTTCGATAGTCCCAATAAATCACCTTTCACCAGCGTCACGCCTGCGCTTTCCATGGCTATATCGGTGCCTGTGCCCATGGCAATACCTATGTGAGCCGCCGCCAAAGCGGGAGCATCGTTAATGCCATCTCCTGCCATGGCGACTATTCGCCCTTCAGCCTGTAACTTTTTTACAACTTCGGATTTTTGATCCGGCAAAACTTCAGCATAAACCTGTTTAATACCCAGGCTTTGGGCAACAAACTCAGCAGTCGTGCGACTGTCGCCCGTTAACATCACAACCTTAATCCCCTCTTTATGGAATTCTGCCAGTGCCTTTAGCGTTGTTTTCTTAATCGGATCGGCCACACCCAGCAGACCGGCCGCTTTGCCGTCAATGGCTATTATCATGACCGTTTGGCCCTGTTTGCTTAGAGTTTCTATTCGATCTGTTAATAAACCTGAATCAATGCCTAATTCAGTCATCAACTGGGCATTACCTAATGCAACGTGTCGGCCTTTGACTTGCCCCGTAACACCTCGTCCGGTGAGTGATTGAAAATCAGCTACCTGCATCAGCGTTAACCCTTGTTCTTCCGTACCTTTTATGATCGCAGCGGCAAGGGGATGTTCACTGGCACGTTCCAGACTTGCGGCAAAACACAAGACATCTTCTTTTATCAAGACATCTTCTTTTATAAAGCTGTTGACTGCCTCGACCGTGATCAGTTTAGGTTTTCCTTCTGTTAACGTGCCGGTTTTATCAACCACTAAAGTATCAACTTTTTCCATAATCTCCAGTGCTTCGGCATTTTTAATCAGGATGCCCGCTGTCGCACCACGTCCGGTTCCGACCATGATTGACATAGGGGTCGCCAATCCTAATGCGCAGGGACAAGCGATGATCAATACCGCTACCGCATTCACTACAGCATGAGCCAATCTGGGTTCAGGCCCCCATTGCCACCATACCGCAAGCGTAATGATGGCCGTCAGCACCACAGCGGGAACAAAGTAACCGGCAACCACATCGGCTAGTTTTTGAATGGGTGCCCGGCTGCGTTGGGCTTCACTGACCATGTGTACAATTTGCGAAAGCAAGGTATCACTGCCAACACGCTCGGCACACATCAATAAACTACCCGTGCCGTTAATCGTTGCACCGATGAGAGGCATATCGACAAGCTTTTCGACCGGAATCGGTTCACCCGTCACCATAGATTCATCGACCGAACTAGTGCCTTCAAGCACTACACCATCAACCGGCACTTTCTCACCGGGTCGCACACGTAAAATATCGCCGGGTTTTACGTGTTCCAGTGGGATATCGGTTTCGCTGCCGTCGGCATGGTGAAGTCGGGCTGTTTTCGGAGCCAATCCCAACAACATTTTAATCGCATCGCTGGTCCGGCTTCTAGCCCGCAATTCCAGAACCTGACCTAGTAGAACCAATGAGGTAATTACCGCAGCTGCTTCAAAGTAGACCGCCACCATATCATTTTCATTACGCATGAGTAGCGGAAAAATCTGCGGAAAAAAAGTTCCTGCTACACTGTAAATCCAGGTAACACCAATACCTAATGCGATCAAGGTAAACATATTCAGGCTGCGATGAATAACAGAAGCCCAGCCGCGTTGAAAAAACGGCCAGCCACCCCATAAAACGACCGGTGTGGCCAAGGCAAATTCAAGCCATTGCAAGGTGTGGAGGGTCAGGAAGTCGGCTATTAATTCCGGCATCAGGTCGTGGGCCATTGCCAGAATGAACACCGGTATTGACAGCGCGGTACTGACCCAGAACCTTCGGCTCATATCGGTGAGTTCGCGGCTTTCCTCTTCCTTCCCTGAAACGTTTCGTGATTCCAAAGCCATGCCGCACTTGGGACAGATACCCGGTTCACTACGGATGATTTCAGGATGCATCGGACACACATATTCGATATGAATTTCGAAAGCCTTGCTTCCCATCGGATCCCTCAGCTCCAGGGACATTCCGCATTTGGGACAATTGCCAGGATTTTCCAGGCGAACTTCAGGGTGCATGGGACAGGTATAAGCTTTTTCATGAGCGTATTTTGTCATTGTCTTACCCTATAGTTTTCGTAACACGATGAAATCAGAAATCTGGTTTTATGCTGTTGACAATATGTAGCCATGTGGTTTTCAATCTTCTCTATTTGGTGACAACTTAACCTGCGCACTCCGTTTCCAAAGCGTCTGCTTGAAGCTTTATTTTTATTTCAATCCTTCTTTGCTCGGGGACGACGGATGACTTTTCTCAGTTCCAGGACAATCAGCGGTATAGATCCAACCCCGATCCAGACTACGCACTGATTTAGCGACACCGGTTCGATCTGGAATAGCGTTTGCAGCATGGGAACATGGTGGATAGCCAACTGCAAGGCAAAGCTCACTGCCACAATCAGAAACAGGCGCAGATTGGAAAACAGGCCTATCTGCCAGATGGTGAGCCGATCGCTCCTCGCGCCGAATGCGCGCAGCAGTTCGGCGATTACCAGAGCGGTAAAGGCGGCATCGCGGGCTTGCTCAAGGTTGTTGTCGATGTAGAATTCATAGGTAAACACGCCAAGAGTGACGCCGGCGGTCAGCAAACCGGTAAACAGGGTTAGTTTAAGGAAATCCCGGTTGAATAGCGCCTCTTGGGAACGTCTCGGCGGCCGATTCAACACGCCTGGGTCGATCGGATCAGTCGCCAGAGCAAGCGCTGGCAAGCCGTCTGTTACCAGATTGATCCACAGAAGATGCAGTGGTAGCAACGGCAGCGGCCAGCCCAGAAGGACCGCGCTCAGCATCACGATCAATTCGCCGGTATTGCCGCCCAGCAGATAGGCTAAAGTTTTGGCAATGTTGTCATAAATGCCCCGTCCTTCTTCTACGGCAGCGACAATGGAGGCAAAGTTGTCATCGGTGATGATGATGTCGGCGGCCTCCTTGGTTACTTCGGTGCCGGTGATGCCCATGGCGATACCGATGGACGCCTCCTTGATCGCAGGAGCATCGTTAACCCCGTCCCCGGTCATTGCCACTACTGCGCCCCGCGCTTTCCATGCGCGGACAATGCGGAGCTTGTGCTCGGCGGTAACCCGCGCATAAACCGAAACCTGTGCTACCCGTTGCTTCAGCGCTTCGTCATCCAGGCGGTCAAGCTCGGCTCCTACGAGAACTTCGTCGCCCTTGCCCAGAATGCCCAATTCATGGCCTATTGCCCGTGCAGTGTCTGGATGATCGCCAGTGATCATCACGGTTTTGACGCCAGCCCGTATGCACTTGACCACGGCCTCCCTCGCCTCGGCGCGAGGTGGGTCCTGTAAGCCTATGAGTCCCAAAAGGGTAAGCTCCTGCTCGATCTCGGTATCGATTACGGCCACGCCTTCTTCGAAACTGAAGCCGTCCAGGGGGCGCTCGGCGACGGCAAGCACGCGCAGGGCATCGTTCGCCAGTAACGCGTTAGTATGGAGCAACCGGGTGCGATCGCTTTCAGTCAGTTCCATCACTCCCTGGTCGGTACGGATCAGGGTGCAACGGCTGAGAATAACTTCGGGTGCGCCTTTGACGAATGCCCAGGGATGATTCTCCTGACTACGGATAACGGTCATGCGTTTGCGGTCGGAATCGAAAGGGACAGCAGCCAGTCGCGGCATTTGGGTCTCGACGGCCGCGCGGGTAATACCGCCTTTCGCTGCGGCCACCAGCAACGCACCTTCAGTAGGGTCGCCCACGACTTCAGACCGGCCATCTATTAAAGTCAGCTCGGCATCGTTGCAGGCAGCCGACGCGCGCAGCAAGGCCAGGAGTTCCGGGCTTTCTGACGGCAAACTTTCCACGTTGCCGGAAAAGAAAGCGCCTTCCGTGGCGTAACCTTCGCCGGTGATGCGATACAAGCTTTCTGAAGTAATCAACTTGCGGGCGGTCATTTCACCCATCGTCAGCGTGCCGGTCTTGTCCGTACAGATAACCTGAACACGGCCTAGCGTTTCAACCGAGGCCATGTGCCGCACCAATGCATGACGCCGCACCATGCGCTGCACACCTAAAGCGAGCGCGACCGTCACTACCGCCGGCAGCCCCTCGGGAATAGCGGCTACCGCAAGACTCACCGAACTCAAAAACAGCTCAAACGGTGCCATTCCGCGCAGTAATCCGAGACTGAAAATCAGCGCGACTATGCCGAAGCAGGCCCATAACAACATGCGCGCTACCCGGTCAAGTTGGCGTTGCAGCGGGGTTTCTCCGCTTTCGGCGGTGTCCAGAAGTTTGGCGATGTGGCCGAGTTCCGTCTCCATGCCGGTATTAACCACCAAGGCGCGGCCGGTGCCTCCGGTCACGCTGGTGCCGAGGAAGACCATATTTTTCCGCTCCGCCAGCGGCGTTTCCGGAGGCAAACCGTCGGTGAACTTGCCTACGGCTTGCGATTCGCCAGTGAGCGGCGCTTCGTTGATACGAAGAACCGATACCTGGATCAGCCGAGCGTCCGCAGCGACCAGATCCCCGCCTTCCAGCAACAGGATATCGCCCGGAACGATTTCAGTCGCGGCAACCACCGCGCTATGGCCGTCGCGCACCACGCGGCAATGGGGCGCCGCCAGACGGGCCAGCGCTGCTGCCGCCTTCTCGGCACGATACTCCTGAATAAAACCGATCACCGCGTTCAGGATTACGATGGCAATAATGGCGATGCCGTCTACGGTTTCGCCCAGTGCAGCGGAAACAGCAGCGGCGCCAATCAGCACCCAAATAACCAGACTTTTAAACTGGCTTATAAAAATGACCAAGGCCGAGAGGCGCTTGCCCTTGCGTAATTTATTTTGCCCATACCGGGCGAGCCGATTTTTCGCTTCATTGGCAGAAAGCCCCTGCTCCACATCGGTTGCAAGAAGGCTTACGGCTTCGGTAATCGATAGTTTGTGCCATGCGTTCATAGTGGAGTTTCTCCTTTCATTAACATTAAGAATGAAAACTAAATAACCCGAACGGATGATAGCATTCCCATCCCCTAACTTGTGTGAAACGTTACATCCGCCGATGCAGATTTGCCATGCTCAAGTTCGCCTCGACAGCCTTTTCATAGACATCAATCAGCCTTTGGCAATGATCTTTAAAATCTTCCGCAAAATCATCCGGCAGTCTACCGTAGAGAATGCCTTTTACCTCATATTGACTAAGAAGTTTCTTGTGCTCATCAGCTTTAAGCTGCATTTCTTGCGCCGCTTCCTCATAGTGTTCTGCCAGCGCCTCATGATCGGCTTTGGATGTTACATTTTGCACGGCCAGACTCATATCCATCGGATGCGGGTTCATTTCGCTACAGGCGGACAGTAAACCAAGAACCCAAAGCAGGGTAATCAGTAATTTAGTTTTCATGGGTTTTTTCCAGAATAATTCAAAAATAATTGTAACTACTCAGTCATCAAAGCCAATGGAACGCTGATGACGCGGATGATTATGATAAACACAGATATTCCGAAAACGGCGATTATCTGATTTTCTAGAATAATTCAAAAATCTTATTCAATCATAATTATCAGCGTCATCAGCGTTCTATTTTTGGCTGCTGTTTAGCCTATGCAGCTAATATAAGCCCGATAGCCGGCAAAGGCCGACAGCATCAGGAAGATGGTTCCGCTGATCTTGTGCAGCAACACTAACGGGACTTTTTGCAAAATAGTGCATCCGGCCTGGATTCCCAAGGCGGATGTTGAGGCCAGTGCGGCTGTCGAACCCAGCCATACCGCAGTCGGCACCGCGGTGCTGCTCAAACCCACAACAGCCAGCTGGGTTTTATCGCCGAATTCAGCCACTGTAATCAATAAAAAAGTGGTAAAGAAAATGCCGTGACCGCTTTTTTCCTTCACTTCCTCATCGTCATCCTCCTCTTCTACGCGTAATGAATGAATGCCGAAGGCGGCAAACAGGATGGCGACTATTGCCGCGACGATATATGCCGGCAACCAGCTGGCAATAGCGACGCCAAAAACAACGGCCAGGGTGTTTAAAAAAGCAAAAGCCGAAACAGCGCCCAGCAAAACCGGTATGGCTCGGTGCCGTGATGCCAGAGTCATGCACACCACTTGGCTTTTATCGCCAATTTCTGCCGCTGCAATCAGGGCAAAACTGGTCGCTGCCGTGGCTGATATTTCGGTAAAGTTGCCGGTGCTCAGCAACGATAAAAAGTGCTGTAAAGAGCCTTGAAGATTTTCGAAAATATGTGCTGTGCTCAGTGGCGGTAGAAAATGTTGTAAATAACTTTGAAGATGATCCATTTTGTTTCCTGAGAACGCTTTTTCCGGCAGAGGCTGACTATATAATTAGAACACCACACTGATTAGACAGATTATAAAAAGAAGAAGCCCCCTTTTACCAGTGCTTATCAGTCAAATCCGTATCATCCGTGTTCTATTTTTTAACTGCTGAATAATTACAAATAATTTAAAATAACATCGTTTTTCAGATTGTTAACATATCGTTCAGTTGGTAATGATATCGCTCATCCTCTTTAAAAAATTGGAGGATAACGGAGTAGGTTGAAAACTTTTAGACGGTGGGGCTGGACGCTTACCATTTTAAACATTGAGATGCCCCTCTATCGACACCATACTGCGATCAGTTTTCGGCACTCAGCTCTCCATTCACAGCCCTCACCGACACAAAGCATACGGGTTTCAGATCGGAAACAAGGACGATACTGACTAATATTTTGAATGGCTTGTATGAGTTCGATCTCCAAGCTCATACGTTCCGGGTTTTGAACGCCAATAGATTTTGCCAACTGTTGCAGGCCTGAAATTGTCATTCCCCCGTTTTCTTCGGACATTGAAAGATAGTGTGTTACCAGCATCGCTGAATAGTCTTTTTCGGCCTCTAGCCAATCATCCAATTCTTTGCCGGGTTCAAATCCCCTGGCTTGCGCTCTGTAATAAGCCGCTACTGAAATCCACTGATGGCGAGGTGTACTTTCTCCCAAGAGCTGTTCTGTTGGTGAGGTTGGCTGTCCTTGTGAATAGTCATCCACTTGCTCTATAGGTACGTTATTACCTTTTTGGTTAGCTGAATAATCTTGATTACCTGGGTTCAAGATTTTGTTGAATTCAGATTTATCGCTCATTTTATTGCTCTCTTTAACTTTTACGCATCGCCCCAAAACGTACGGAGAAGAGAAGCGCCGAAGGCTCAGAACCAGATACGCACCCCGGCAACGAGTCGCGCTTCCTCGGCAGCGTTACCGGAAGCCCTTATATTATCTGCCGCCGAGCCAAATCGACTGGCCCATTCAATGCCGACATAGGGAGCAAGTTCTCGTCGAATCTCATAACGCAGACGCAGACCTGCTTCAATGTTGGACAAACCGCTACTCACGTCTCGCGTGTCGTCTCGTCGGCTATAAATATTCATCTCGATGCGTGGCTGCAAGATGAGCTTTTGCGTCAGCAATAAGTCGTATTCATGTTCGAGACGGAATGCGGTACGCCCTTGTTCGTTAACATAAGCAGTCGCTTCCACATATAACCAGTAAGGTAATAATCCTTGAACACCGAAGGCAAGCCAGCCGCGATCCGTGCCCTTGCCGCTGTCGTAACGTACACCCAACTGCGTGTCCAAATAAGCGGTAATCGCATGCGCCCAGAGCAACTCGTTGCGTGCGTCTTTAAATGCACCACTCTCAATCTCGCCTTCGGCTCTGATGAGTGCGCGATCATAAGTCTGACCATACCAGGCCTGCCAGTCATAGGTCATAGCGGTGTTGCCGCGAGTAGTCACACTTTCAAGCCGATCAACCAACAGAGAGCCAAAGTTATCTTCGTCGCCCATTTTTGGCCGTGGAATCGGGCCGAAGTCGTAGCCATCTGAATAGGCGTGCGGATCGCGAGCGTCGGGTGGGGCCGAGCCACCCTGCATGGACATGGATTCGCCGCCGTGATTCATGTTGCTCATGTCGCCGACCTTCCCGGAAGCAGCGCTACCGTGGTTCATGTCATGCTCTGAACCCTCCCCCGTGCCGGACTTATCACCTTGTTCCATGTCCGGCATCGCATCGTGATTCATCCTGCTGTGGTCCATACCGCTATGATCCATGCCCGGCATGGAGCCGTGCGTCATCTTGCCGTGATCCATATCCTTGGTGGTCGCCCCTATCTGCTCGGACGCTTTTGCCGGAGCCGGCTTTGATTCTGTCCCAAGCTTTATATTACGCCGTTTCCGCTCCGTCTGTGCGGAACGATTGGCGTGGTCGGCGTGAACTGGGTTCGTTTGCACTTTTTCCACAGTCGATGGGTCTTGCGCCCAAACGGAAGATAGCTTGAGAACCATCAAGGCGGTGATCAAATTTACTCGACGGTTCATCATCGTTTTCTGCTCCACTATTCGATTACTCCTGTTTGATTTCGACATACTCAGGCCACAACCACTTCGCGCATCATGCCCGCATGCATGTGATTGAACAGGTGGCAATGCCAAGGCCAGCGACCCAAGGCATCGGCGGTGACAAGAAAAGTCACACGTTGCGCGGGCTGCACAATGATCACGTGTTTGCGCACCTGGAAGAGTCTGTCCGGGCTTTCCAGCTCGCTCCACATGCCGTGCAAATGCATGGGATGAGTCATCATCGTGTCATTGACGAAGATCACGCGCAGCCGTTCACCATGGCGAAAATGCACCGGCGTGGATTTGCCGAACTCAAGCCCATCCAATGACCAACTATAACGCTCCATGTTGCCGGTAAGATGGATCTCAATTTCCCGATCCGGTTTTCTAGGATCCAGCGACCCTCCGATAGTGTTCAGATCAGCATAAGTCAGCACTCGACGGCCGTTGTCGCGCAGACCTATACCGGGGTCATCCAGATTGGTGCGCGGCGTGTCCACACGCATATCCACGCTGGGGCCATATTCGGTACTGGCGTGGCGCACACGCACCTGTTCGCCGCCCATGGCGTGGGCGCTGTGATCCATAGCCATGCCGTCGTGATTCATCCCTGCCATCACACCACTGCCCATGTCGCCCATCATGTCCTTCATGGTGAGCGGCTCGGGTTTATCCGGCGCAGGCACCGTCGCAGTCATGCCGGCACGCGTTGCCAGCGTGCCGCGGGCATAGCCGGTACGGTCCATCGACTGGGCGAAGATGGTGTAGGCATCGTCATCGGGTGTGACCAGCACGTCATAGGTCTCGGCAGGCCCAATGCGGATTTCGTCCACCGTGACCGGTTCGACGTTCTGTCCGTCGGCCTGAACCACCGTCAGCTTGAGTCCGGGTATGCGCACATCGAAAAACGTCATTGCGCCGGAATTGATGAAGCGCAGCCGCACCTTTTCGCCCGGACGGAACAGTCCGGTCCAGTTGCCGGCCGACGTTGTACCGTTCATCAGGTAGGTATAGGTATAGGCAGAAATGTCCGACAGGTCGGTCGGGCTCATGCGCATCTGGTTCCACATCTTGCGCTTGCTGATAGCGGTGCCGAGCCCCTCATTGGCGACATCGCGAGAAAAATCAACAGCCGTCGGCTGGTTGAAGTTGTAGTAGTCGCTTTGGTTCTTGAGCTTATCGAAGACCCGCATCGGGTCTTCGTCGGTCCAGTCGGACAGCTGCACAACGTAGTCGCGATCGGCGCGGATCGGGTCGGCACCAACCGGGTCAATGATGATCGCGCCGTACAATCCGGACTGCTCCTGCATGCCGGAATGGGAGTGATACCAGTAGGTACCGGATTGTTGCACCTTAAAGCGATAGGTGAAGGTTTCCCCCGGCGCGATGCCTTTAAAGCTGATACCCGGTGCGCCATCCATTTGATAAGGCAGGAGGATACCGTGCCAATGAATCGAGGTTTCCTCGGCGAGACGGTTGGTGACACGAAGCGTCACTGTATCCCCCTCTCGCCAATGCAGTGTCGGTGCAGGAATCGAGCCATTAACGGTGGTTGCCATACGTGGCGCGCCGGTAAAGTTGACGGGGGTTTCCGCTATCGTCAGGTTAAACTCCGTGCCGGTCAGTATCTCGGCTAACTGCGATGTTTCCTTGGCCTGAGCCGTTTTGATCCACGGGGATAGACCTAATAGAATACCGCTGGCGGCCAGCCCTTCAATGAAGCGCCGACGGGAAGGATTAGGCAATATTAGCAAAGGTTTGGAAATAGGTTTCATTGTGATGTGTCCTCAGACAATAAATCGTATTCGGCCCAGGTCGCCTGAAGTTGAAATAATTAGGGATCTCCAGGCTGCCATTACTTTAATGGCTATGTCCGCCGCTACTGCCACGATGTGAATGACTGTCATCTTTAGATCTATTGGGATCCGTTGCGCACGCAGAAACAGCGACTAATAAAAGTGTGATTAATGCAAATTTCATATATTTCATAGGTTTCTCAGGAATATTTAATTAAATCTTGATGTGGATTTCTTATTTAGCATCAGTATGTTCGTGCGCATGCCCGTCAGATGAGGCTGGCCCAGAACGACTTGCGTTAATTTTTGAGTTGGGCAGCACCCCCTGGGACGCCGTGACTTTGCCAGCCGACTTGTCGATTTTCTGCAAGGGTTCCTTGACCATCGGGGCTTCGGCGGCAGTCGGCGCGGGCATCGCGCCATGGCCGCCATGAGCGTCGTGGTCTGTAGCGGCGATGCTGTGCGCAGAAAAGACTGCGGCGACGAGGGTGACGAGGACGGGGGTAATCAAACTTTTCATGGGTTTTCTCCTAGGGTTTAGTGGGTTTAGTGTCTGGTAAAAACGCGGGTGCTGCCGTCCGCCTGGACGAGCAGGGGGTACGCTGGTTCCCAATCTCCAGATTGGGAACCTCGAAGGCGAAGCTCTAGCTTCGCGAAACGGAAAGCTAGAGCTTCCAAACCGAATTCCCAAGCTTGAGCTTGGGAACTAGCGAAGGAACGGAGATGTGATTTCAGATCTGATTTCATGACTGTTTCCGGGTTGATTTGAGTGCGGCCAGTTTAAACAGCTGTTCCTTACGGGAGGCTGACCAAGACATTACATTTCCGTAATTTTTCTGGGCTTACTCAGTGCTTATGAGCGCCGTGCTTGTGGGAATGCGGTTTTGTGTCGCGGGGGTGTTCGACGTCGGGCTTGCTTCCCATTTCGGCTTCGTGCCCCTCCAGACCGCCATGGAAATGCCCATCGCTGGACTCGACTTGTTGGCGATACTCTTCCGGGGAAAGGCTCGGCATGATCTTGAGGAAAGCCGTCAGATCCCATATCGCCTCGTCCTCCATGCCGCCTTTCGACCAGGCCGGCATGCCGGACGCCTTGACGCCGTGTTTGATGATCCAGAACCGGCGGGCATCAGCCGTCCGGTCGGAATCGGCAGCATTTGCAGGTTTAGAGAGATTTGGCGGGGTCGGATAGAGGCCTTTTCGTATTTCTGAATTTTCGATACCGGGTGAGAGGTGGCAGCTCGCGCACATGGCATCGTAGTTGCCGGCACCCCGGCGGATCCGGCCGGCGTCGGACAAGTCGGCCAGTGGAACGATGTCGGCGGCCCTGCGTGTAATGGATTGTTCCCGCGCCCACTCAATGAGGCGGTGGACGGCGGGGCTGTGAGGCTTATCGGCCGCCATATCGATCGCTCCGGCCTGGAGCAGACCAATCACCGTTACGGTACCGAGGCCAAGGACGCCCAGTGCACCCAGCAGAATTTTTTTCATGGAAAGTTCTCGCAGATTGTTTGTGGGTGTATTTTATGATATCCCAGTTAACGGGAACCTGACTCACAGATTACATTTACGTAATCTGTGAGACTTAGTCTCACCACTGGTATTAAATGGCATTAAGTATGATAAAAGTTACGTATTGAATTGATGGCAAAGCACTCAGAGGTTGCGCTGGGCAACCCGCGCATTTAATCAGCGCCTTTGTAAGCAAAGCACAATTAATCTTGGGACAGGCTGCAGTGGCAATGAAATAACGGCAATCCCCACACTTTAGATCTATTGGATATTCAAGGCGCTTCCGTCACAAACTGATGGGATGGGTTGCCAAAAAGCCATTGCCAAGCGCATTGTGGAGGACTGTGCGGATTATGTTTTGGCCTTAAAGGACAATCGCCCGACCTTGCACTATTGTCCTCTAAGCGCAAGCTTCATACCAGAAAAGTCGTCACTAAGGAAACTCAAGCTGGCCTGATACCGCACCGCATTTTCAGCGTATTTGGCTTGTTCAACATGAGATTCGACGGTGTTACCATCTAATGATACCTGACTGGGATTCCTATACATGAGATTAGCCCCGAATAATTGCTGTTGTGGTGTAATATGTCCCGCATGGGTGCGCTCCATGGTCACCCCTGAAGCTACGGTTTGTTTTAGAACTGACTTAAAATCCAGATCACGCGCCTTGAAGTTGGGTGTATCTGCATTTGCTAAATTAGCAGCCAATATCTCACCTCGTTTTTCTCGAAAAGCCAGAATCTGAGGAGCGTTGCCAAGTGCTGCGTTAAAATTAATAGCCATAATAAATACCCCCTGATTACTTGTGCAAAAATAATAAGCACAAAACACGCCAAAAATATATAAATTAAATAAAATCAATTTTATATGAAAGCTGCATGCCACTCAACCCCACCAGCTAAAGCTGGTGGGGTTGAGTTACTGACTGAAAGTCTGGATACGCGTCAACTTTACGACGCGTCTTAGTCACCCTCTGATTGGTGTTCTATTGAGTTTTGCTTAACGATACGTGGCACCATTCACCACTATGGGCTTCTGTGCGTATAAATAAGGCCAAAAGCAATATAAAGATCTTTAGTAAAGATTGCAGAGCTAAAGCCGGTGGTTTTAACCTTTTATTTGGAAAATAAATTGACTACGATTATGACATCCCAATTAACGGGAACCTGACTCACAGATTACATTTACGTAATCTGTGAGGCCTAGTCTCGCCACCGGTGTAGAATGGCATTAATACGAGACAAATTACGCTGTGGAGTACGCATGAAAATTCTGATTGTGGAAGATGAGCCCAAAATCGGAGATTACCTGAGACAGGGTTTGGCCGAGGCTGGCTTTGTCGTTGATTTGGCTCGGGATGGGCTGGACGGTTTGCATTTGGCCCTCACCGAAGCCTACGACCTGGCAATTTTGGATGTGATGCTGCCGGGCATCGACGGCTGGCAGGTGCTGCAAGGTATCCGCAGGGCGGGAAAGGACATGCCCGTACTCTTTCTCACGGCCCGCGACAGTGTGGATGATCGGGTCAAAGGACTGGAACTCGGGGCGGACGACTACTTGGTGAAACCTTTCGCCTTTTCCGAACTGCTGGCCCGTGTCCGAACCCTGCTCCGGCGCGGAGGGATGGCCAAGGAGCCCGAGTTTCTGCGAGCCGCCGACCTCGAACTCGACCTGATGCGACGCCGGGTAGCCCGATCTGGCAAGAAGATCAATTTAGCATCCAAGGAATTCGCCCTGTTGGAACTCCTTTTACGACGCCAGGGCGAGGTGCTTCCCCGCTCCCTGATTGCCTCCCAGGTCTGGGACATGAACTTCGACAGCGACACCAACGTGATCGAGGTTGCCATCCGACGTCTGAGGGCAAAAGTCGATGATGGTTTCGAGCCGAAACTGATCCACACCGTCCGCGGCATGGGCTACGTGCTGGAGGCGGCCGAGTGAGGCGGATCATCGGACGCAAATCCATTACGTTCCGGTTGACCCTGCTCTTCGCGTCGGCCTCGACGATGGTACTTCTGCTATTAGGGCTGCTGATCGGCTCGCTCGTCGAGCGGCATTTCGAAGAGTTGGACATGGAATTGCTCGGCGGCAAACTGGAACTTCTCCGCCACACCTTGAAGAAAGTTCGATCCGGCCAGGAACTGGAGGCGCTGCCGAGACAACTTCAAGATTCCATGGTGGGACACCCCGGTTTGGTGGTGGTCGTTTTGAAGCCGGGTGGTCAGACCCTGTATTCGACTGAAGGTGCGAAGTTACCAGGAGAGCTGCTTGCCGGAGTCAGAGGGAAACCCCTTCGCCCGATGCTCTGGATCGACCCTGAGAACCATCGCTATCGCGGGATTTCCGCCGAAGTGCCGACCAGTATCGAAGGCGTGACTCCGGTGGTCGTGGCCGTGTCCACCGACCTGTCGCACCACGAGCATTTCATGCACTCGTTTCGGACGGCGTTGTGGACGGTCATGGGCCTGGCGGCGCTGCTGACCGGCTTTCTCGGCTGGGTGGCGGCACGCCAGGGACTGGCGCCCCTTCGTGACATCAGTCGTAGCGCTGCGGGTATCACCGCGAACCGCCTCGACCAACGGCTGTCGGCAGCTTCCATTCCCGTCGAACTGGCCGAGGTGGCGAAAACCCTGAACGAGATGCTGGCACGGCTCGAAGAATCCTTCCGCCGGCTGTCCGACTTTTCCTCATATCTCGCCCACGAGTTGCGCACGCCGGTCAGCAATCTGCTGACACAAACCCAGGTCACTCTGTCCAAGACCCGGACACTCGACGAATACCAGAACCTACTGGCTTCCAACGCGGAAGAGTTCGAGCGTCTGTCGCGGATGATTGCCGACATGCTGTTCCTGGCCAAATCGGACAACAACCTCATCGTCCCCCATCGCGAGAAGGTCGATTTGGTGACGGAGGTGAGCAGCCTAGTCGAATTTTACGAGGCGTTGGTCGAGGAAAAGGGAGTCAGTCTGACCTATTCAGGAAGGGGCGCTGTTTACGGCGACAGGTTGATGCTGCGCAGAGCGGTCAACAATCTGCTCTCGAATGCGGTGCGCCATACGCCGGAAGGGGGAAGGATAGAGGTTCGCGTTGACGATTCCGACGTCTCGACCGTCGTTTTGTCGGTGCAAAACACCGGAGAAACCATCGCCCCTGAGCATCTGCCGCGGCTGTTCGACCGTTTCTACCGGGCGCACGTATCACGGCAGCGTTTTGGTGAGGGCGCGGGACTCGGTTTGGCGATCACGCGTTCTATCGCGCACGCCCATGATGGAGAGGCTTTGGCGCATTCGGAAGGCGGTTTCACGACGTTTGAGATTCGGCTTCCGGTTTGAACGATGATGACGGATTTTCAGAGAAGCTCCGGTGCCTACGGGTTCAGGATCGGTGTTCTCAGGGGTGAATTAAACTCAAGGTACTATTCAGCGTCGAATATTCGTTGTAAGCATCCATCTCTACCACCTACCGCTTTTCCTGCTTTAGCAATGGGATGGACTCCTCTCACCCCTCGGCATCGAAGTGCCAGACGGGTAGAATCTAGCTACCCAGACAAACAGCGGAGGAGTCCGAGATGAATATTAAACGCATAGGTCTTGACTTAGCAAAACAGGTGTTCCAATTACATGGAGTGGATAGTCATGAGCAATTGGTGTTGCGCACAAAGCTCAAACGCGAACAATTGATAACGCCCTGATTTACTTTTGTGCAGGATAATAGGTCGCATTTATGGACGACAGGTAACTCATACCGTGCTTATCCGGTTGTCACACACATCTACTAAATGTAGTGAGGCAGCGTTCGCTGGCATATAGTTCAGCCTTGATGGAAGCGGTGCGTAGACAATCAACATACTACCTGTAGTGCGTGTGTGCGTAAACCGGATAAGCACGACTCATACTTTATGAGGAGCTGCTAATGATACAACACACGCTACAACAGAATTACCTTTAGGAACTTTAGCTTATTAAATTGGCGATAATTAAAATAAACAATTAGGTGATTTATGCAAACTTTTTCTAAACGAAGTTACAATTTGAATTATTTTCTGGTATTGCTACTGCCACTAATATCAGGTGTTTTAATAACAAGTCCAGACGCAGAAGCTATGCCAAGTTTTTCCAGGCAAACAGGTCAAGCTTGCAGCGCATGTCATACCCAATCCTTCGGGCCTAACCTGACACCATTCGGCCGCGATTTCAAACTAAGCGGTTATACCATGAGCGGCGGCAGTGGTGCTGCCGCTAAACTGCCACCAATCAGCGCTGCGATCGAGGGATCATTCACCAATACAAGACAGGATCAAATACAACCAGCTACCCCTACGGGCTACAATAAAAACAACAATTTTACGTTTGACCAAGCGTCTTTGTATTATGCGGGTCGTATTTTAGACAAAGTCGGTGCGTACAGTCAGCTCACTTATAACGGCTATAGTGATCGGCTCGCGCTGGATCACACCGATATCCGTTTCGCCGACCAAATGGATCTGGGCGACAACCCAATTACTTACGGTATCTCGTTGAATAACAATCCGACTGTACAGGACTTGTGGAATACCACGCCAGCTTTCGGATTTCCTTATACCGGCAGCGCCGTACAACCAACTCCCGGAACAACTGTGTTGCTTGACGGAGCGCTTTCCACGCAGGTAGGTGGCGCTACGGCTTATACAATGATCAATAACCTACTTTATCTGGAAGCGGGTGGTTATGCATCATTGTCGAAAGACGCCCAGAAAGGAATTGGTGTATTCGCGGCTGACCAGAGTCAGCTCGATGGCGCAGCACCTTATTGGCGTGCCGCTCTGCAGCACGACTGGCAGGGACATTTTTTCTCATTGGGCCACTACGGGATGATTGCTGATGTCTTTCCAGGCCGTGTTCGCGACAATGGCACAGACCATTATACGGATGTCGCTGTTGACGCCACCTACCAGTTCATGGGCAATACCAAGCATATCTTCGAAACCAAAACGACTTATATTTACGAAGATCAAAAGCTAACGGCGAGTCGGCTTGCAGGTAATGTTAATTCTACAGCCAACACTTACCTGACGACCTTTAAGTTCAATACCGCCTATACGTTTGATCAAACTTACGGCGTCACTTTTGCTTATAACCGGACAACAGGATCAACAGATACAGCTCTTTATCCGAATTATGGTTTAGCCAGACCCAACAGCGAATTCTATACGGCAGAGCTGGTTTATGTACCGTTTGGCAAATCCCATTCGTATTCATACCTGCTGAATTTACGCACCAGCCTGCAATATATTGGTTATTCTAAATTTAACGGTACAAGTAGTCTGGCTAGTGAAAACAATACTTTCATGATTAACGGTTGGTTAGCTTTTTAACCTGAATTCACCCGACTAAACGTCGGGTGGATTACATGATTCCTCATGCAGCTGGATTAAGTGCTCGGATTATGTTTTTTTGCCAGTTTCCAGGGAAGTATCCACATCTGGTATAAGCTGATGACCAACATTGCTGTTGAAGCTAATGAATAACCATAGCCACCAATAATCGTAATCCAGGCGAATTCAGGGTTCAGCTTGGTGAGCCACCATGAAATAACATCGATAATCAGGAAGGCAAATGGAATCATTACCAACGTAGCCTTGATCCATTCCGGAATTCCCACCGCAAATACAAAAATCGCTCCCATCAGCATAAATATAAAGGCGATGCCAAAAAGATGGATATGTGACACTGTTGTCAGCGAGGTAAAGGAAATTCCTGTATCGAGACTGGCACGTTGCTGAACATTTTCCAGTTTGGAAAAATCCGGCAAGGAAGATCCCGCATGGTGGCAAGCAGTGCAATGGGTCTCAAATATATTTTTAAACCTGGAATCCCAGTCTTTGGCCGGAGCGCCTGCACGCGCCCATTTGATAATTGCAATACGCACCTCTGGTGGCGCATTATTTTTCATAGAACCATTAAGCTTGGCTTCCAGGGTTGATCCATTACGATTACCGTAATAACTGTAAACAATGTCGTCTACGGATAATCCAGGTTTGCCATCGGCCATACCGTGGGTCAGCATAATTTGCGCACCAGCCATCAGTAAGCCTAAGCCTATGGTCAGAAGGTAGCCAGTGAACAGCATCTTTATTGATAAAGGTAGCCAAGGCAGGCCTTTTTCGAGTTTTTGATAGTTCATTAAGAGAAGATCCTGTGGATATATCAATGGATATTGATTTGCATTTTAGCAACTGACATTTGCCTTCCGTTAAAATATTTCAATTCGAATCCTATTGCCCGTATCTGTATGGCATTGTTCACTTTTAATTCAGCATTCCATTTGAGCATCAAAAGCATACTACTATGTGTCCTGGCGTCGACTGCCAATAGCAGTGGTCAAGAAATAGGGGGCGATAAGGTGTTGCAGCATTGCCTCCATCCGGTGTTCCTCAAGGCCACTCATCTCCTCGTGAAGACGGAGTGCGATCATCGCAAAAACACTTACCAACTGCGGGTCGAAGTGGCTGCCGCTGTCCCGTTCGAGCGCAGCGATGGCGTCCAGCACCGGCCACGATTCCTTGTAGGGGCGCTTGGAAGTCAGGGCGTCGAACACATCCACGATGGCGAATATCCGCGCATTCAGTGGAATCGCTTCACCCTTGAGCCCTTGCAGGTAACCGCTGCCGTCGTATTTCTCATGGTGAAATGAAACCACGTCCCGCGCGCCGCTGAGCCAACTCGATTTGTTCAGAATATCCACGCCCAGCGACACGTGAGTTTTCATGACCTCGAACTCTTCCGGCGTCAGTTTTCCCGGTTTGAGCAAGATGGGATCGCGGATGCCGATCTTACCGACATCGTGCAAAAAGGCGCCAGCGATCAGGTCGTGGATATCTTCACGGGAGAGCCCAATCGCCTCGCCAAGCCGCAGCGCATAAAACGTTACCCGATAGTTATGGCTGTTTGTATCGGAGTCACGTTCGGCGATTGCACAACCGAGTACATTCATTAATTCCAGATTGCCCTTCAGTAAATCACCAGACAGTTTGATCAGTCCCCGGTTGAGCGTCAAGATGATCGGATACATCACCAAGGTGGTAAACGTGATGCCTAAGGTAACAAACAGAAGCTTGCGAAGCAGGTCATTCTTGATCGAGTCCAGTGTTTCTTGATCGACCTGGTAGATGCCCTCGAAATAACCGGTCAGCGAATCCTGGTCGTCTTTCAGCGGAACCAGGATGATCAGCAGCAATTCGCCACGGATAATGTGGAACTCTCGGGAAAACTCACCCACCTGTGGAAATCTATGGCGATAAGGGTCGATCCCTTTTTCGGCAAGCTCCTGTCCACGCCGAACGGTTTCAAGCCTCAGTTGTCTGTTGCGGTCATACAGCTCTACGATGAGGAAGTGCTGACCGACCAGCTGCTGCGCCAACTCTGCCAGATGTTGTTGGGCGGCAGAATCTAGCCGTTCCAGATTATGAGCGGATTCTCCGCTGAAGGTAGCGGATTCTCTAAGCGCGAGTTCGTGCACGAGCTGCTGGATGCGATTGCCCTCCAACCACAAAATGGCACCGCCTATCGTCACGCTGAGGAACAGCCATCCCAGAAACAACCGGATCAGGATTTTCCGGTGAATGAACCGGCTCGTGGCAAGGGCTGTTTGTGAGTCTGCTCTGGCGTCATCGACCTTCCTCGTCGTAGCTTCCGGCTCGGTCATTCCTTTGCCTTGCCCGCCAGAAACTTGATGTCTTTATGCCAACGCCAAATCACATAGAGCGCCGGAATGACCAGCAGCGTCAGCAGCATGGCCGAGGCGATCCCGCCGATCATGGGGGCGGCTATACGCTTCATCACGTCGGCGCCGGTGCCGGTGGCGATCATGACCGGAAACAACCCGACGATATTGGCCAGGCCCGTCATCATAACCGGCCGGATGCGCTCCATGGCGCCGTTTTGCACAGCCTCCAGCAAATCGGCCAGCGAGCGTAATTGGCCGACTTCCTGACGCCGCCGGACGGCTTCATCCAGATAGGACAACATCACAGCGCTGGTTTCGGCGGCGACGCCCGCGAGTGCGATTAAACCGACCCAAACGGCGATACTCAGGTTGTACCCAAGTCCATACAGCGCCCACATGCCACCGACCAGGGCTAACGGTACACCCAGCATCACCATTAGCGTTTCGGTGACAGAACGGAAGGTGAAGTAATACAGGACGAAGATGATGGCGAGAGTCAGCGGCACGAATATCTTGAGCCGCTGCTGCACCCGCTCCATAAATTCGTATTGCCCAGACCAAGTCAATGTATAACCTGTCGGCAACTCGATCTTTTCCTTCACGATGCGCTTTAAATCTTCCACATAACCGCCCACGTCCCGCCCGGTCATGTCCACATAGACGTAACCGGCCAGCATGCCGTCCTCGTCCCGGATCATCGCCGGGCCGCTGACCATACGCAACTCCGCGAGCTGGGCGATGGGCACCTGCGCGCCATTCGGCGCCATCACCAATACTCGTCCCAGCTTGTCCAGATCGTCGCGCAATTCGCGTAGATACCGAACGTTGACTGGATAGCGTTCGCGTCCCTCGATGGTAGTGGTGATGCTTTCCCCGCCAATGGCGGATTCGATCATCTTGCTGACGTCCATGACCGTAAAGCCATAGCGGGCGATCTCATCGCGCTTGATGACAAAGTCCAGAAAATAGCCGCCCGAAACCCGTTCCGCGTAAACGCTACGGGTGCCGGGAACTTCCTTGGCGATCATCTCGATGGCTTTGCCGATCTCCTCGATCTTTTTTAGGTCGGGTCCGAAGATCTTGATCCCAACCGGCGTGCGCACGCCGGTGGTGAGCATGTCAATGCGTGCCTTGATCGGCATGGACCAGGTATTGGTCACGCCTGGAAACTGCAAGCCACGATCCATTTCGGCGATCAGGTCTTCGTAACTCAGGCCCTCTCGCCACTGCTCCTTGGGTTTGAGTTCCACCACCACTTCCATCATACTGAACGGCGCCGGATCGGTGGAGGTTTCGGCGCGGCCGGATTTGCCGAACACATGCTCGACTTCGGGAAATGCCTTAAGCTTTTGGTCCATCTGTTGCAAGAGTTTCCCTGCCTCGGTGACCGAGATGCCCGGCAGCGTAGTCGGCATGTACAGAATGGTGCCTTCATACAGCGGCGGCATGAATTCCGAGCCCATGCGCTGATACGGCAGAGCGATGCTGGCGATGAGCAAGATGGCAAGTGCGACCAGTATCGTCCGGTAGCGCAGCGCGAGCCTCAGAATGGGCGCGTAGGCCCACTGCAGCAGACGACTGACCGGGTTACGCTGCTCCGGGATGATCCGGCCCCTGATAAAGAGGGATAACAAGGCCGGGATCAGCGTCACCGCGATTACCGCGCTCATGGCGATGGACAGGTTCTTGGTCAACGCCAGCGGTTTGAATAATCGGCCCTCCTGACCTTCCAGGGTGAAGATCGGCATGAAGGCGATGGCAATCACCAGCAGCGAGGCGAAGATCGGCGGCCCCACTTCCTTGGCTGAATCGATGAGGACCCGGTTGCGGTCGCCCACGCGGCCGCCGCGTTCCCAATCCTCCAGCCGACGGTGAGCGTTGTCGACCATCACGATGGAAGCGTCCACCATGTCGCCGACGGCGACGATGATGCCGCCGATGGACATGATGTTCATGCCCACCCCAAGAAAATACATCGGGATGAAGGCGATGAGAATGGCGATGGGCAGAGTGATGATGGGAATGAGGGCGGAGCGGAAATGCAATAGGAAGACGATGATCAAGATGCTGACCGTGATTAGCTCTTCGGTCAGATTTTCGTTGGCGGTGGAAACAGCCTCCTTGATCAGGTCGCTACGGTCGTAGGCAGTCACGATCTTGACGCCCTTGGGCAGGGACGGTTCGACTTCTTTGAGCTTGGCTTTGACGCGATCAATCACCTCCGTGGCATCTTGGCCGTAGCGCATGATGACCACGCCGCCCACCGCCTCGCCTTGGCCGTTGAGCTCCACCAGCCCGCGCCGCATGTCTGGTCCCAGACTGACCGTGGCGACCTCGCGCAGCAGGATAGGGGTGCCGTTTGGACTGGCACCCACAGCGATTTGCTCGATATCGGCGGTGGACTTGATATAGCCGCGCCCGCGGATCATATATTCCAAGCCGGAGAACTCGACGACTCGCCCGCCCACATCGAGGTTGCTCATCCGCACTTTGTCGATGATCTCATTTAGGTTGAGCCGGTAGGCCAACACCTTGGTTGGATCAAGATTGATCTGATACTGGCGGACAAAACCGCCCACGCTGGCGACTTCGGCTACGCCGTCCACGGCGCGGAGCCAGTAGCGTAGATACCAGTCCTGAAACGAGCGTAGCGATGCCAAATCCTGCTGCCCGGTTGTATCCACCAGGGCGTACTGGAACACCCAACCGACCGCCGTGGCGTCCGGCCCGATCTGCGGCGTCACTCCTTCCGGTAGCTTGCCGGATAACTGGTTCATATATTCTAAAACGCGGGATCGCGCCCAGTAGATGTCGGTGCCGTCCTTGAACAGCACATAGACGTAGGAGTAGCCGAAATCCGAAAATCCCCGCACCACCGTCACATTGGGCGCGGACAGCAGGGCGGTGATGATGGGATAGGTGATCTGGTCTTCCACCAAGTCGGGGGAACGCCCCATCCAGGTCGTATAGATGATGACCTGGGTGTCGGACAAGTCCGGCAGGGCGTCGATGGGGGTGTTTTTCAGGGCCCACAAGCCGCCAGAGGCCAGACCGAAAACCAGCAGAAAGACGATGAAACGGTTCTTCGCGCAAAATTCGATTAGATTTTCGACCATGGCCCTGCCTCAGTGTTTCATGCCCGGCATGCCGCCGACCGCCGATTTCAACTGACTCTCGGAGTCTATGAGGAAATTCGCCGAGGTCACCACGTGTTCGCCTTCCCGAATTCCCTCCAGAACTTCCACCCAGTCCCCGCTGCGCAGGCCGATCTTGGCATTGCGCCATTCGAGCCGTCCGCCGCCGAGGTGAATGAAGACGATCTTCCGTTCGCCGGATTCCAGGATGGCGTCCTTGGGCACGGCCAGCCGCATGCCGAGCGGAACCTTCAGCTCCAGGTTGGTGTACATACCGGGCTTGAGCCGTTCGCCCGGATTATCCAGTTCGAAACGCACCTTGGCGGTGCGAGTCTGAGGGTCGACGGTGGGATAGATGAAACCGATACGCGCCTGCAGCGATACGTCCGGTGCGTAGGACAGGCTTATGTTGGCGGTCTGACCGATCGCGATGAGGGGCATTTCGTTTTCGTAGATGTCGCCGACAATCCAGATGTGGGACAGATCGGCGATGGTGTACAACTCGTCTCCCGGCTTGGTTTGCAACCCGATCACGGCCATTTTGTTGATGACGGTGCCACTACGGGGCGCATGGATCGGCAAGGTGGTCAGCACTTGGCCGGTGCGCTCCAGGTCGCGGATATGGCTTTGCCGGATGTCCCAAAGCAACAGCCTGCGGCGTGATGCTTCCAGAAGGGCTTTTGCACCGGCCGCGACTTCCGGGAACTCACTCTTCCCCAGCGTCCGGCTGCTACGCAGGGCAATCAGGTATTCTTCCTGGGTGGCCAATAATTCCGGGCTATACAGCGTGAATAAAACCTGACCCTGCTTGACCGACTCCCCTGTATAGTTGACGAACAGTCGGTCGATCCAGCCCTCCAGCTTGACGGTGACGCGGGCGAGCTGCCGTTCATCGACTTCCACCCGGCCCACGGTACGGATCGTCCGTTCCAGAAGACGCCGCTCCGCCGGCTCGAACTTAACCCCGATGGATTGCAACCGTTCCGGGCTGATGATCATCAAATTCTCGGATGGCACCGGAGCTTGGTTTTGCGCATGGGCCGCGTGATTTTCTTGCGTCAATTGAGTTTCGACCGCTGTCTCATGATTTTTATGAGCCGACATTTCAGCCTTGCCGGTGAGTGATGAGATGGTCGTCGAATGATCCGGTCGCAAAACCAAATAAAAGGTCAGGGCCGCCAGTGCTCCCAAGGCTACCCCAAGAAGTAAATCGCGCAATCGTTGATTCATGGTGTCTCTCCGGTGATGCCTTCCAGCCGTGCCAGGGCCTTCTCGTGCTCGGCCAACTCGCTATGGAATTCAAGCTCGTTTTCCTGCAGGGTCAGCAGGCTGTTTAGCAAAGTCAAGAAATCCACCTTGCCGACCGCATAACTGGCCTGGGCCGAGGCCAGGGTGAGGCGCGATTGCGGGATGATGGCGTCCTTCAGCAGGTTGACGAGCGTTTCCGCACGCTCGGTCTGAGCTAGGTTGTCCCTGATCCGGGCTAGCAGTTCTTGCCGCAGGGCCTGCAAATCCTGGAAGGATGCTTCGCGTCCGGCCACCGCCTCATGTACACCCTCCCGTTGTTTGGTGGCGAAGTAGAGGGGCACCTTGACATTCAGCATGACCTGGTAGCCGTCCGTCTTCATGGCCGTATCGCGAAGCCCCCGCGCATCCAGCTCGAAGTCCGGATAATACTCCCGCTTGGCTAAGGCAATATTCTGATCGCCACGTTCCAGAGTCTTTTGCTGTCCATGCAGCAACGGCGAGGATTGATCCAGAAGCGCGTTCAATTCGGTGGACGTGTGACGCAGGGGCGTGAACCGAATTTCCTGCGGAGACGCCAGCGGGTCGTTGGGCAAGCGGTTCAGCAAGCGGTTAATGTCGGCATGCAGGGTCTGTCGACGCTGGTTCAGCGAAGCAAGACGAGCCAACAGGCGCGATATTTCGGTTTGTGCCCGCAAGACATCCTGCTGAGCTGTCTGGCCAACAGAATAACGGGCTCTGGCGGTTTCCTCGAACTCTTCCAATAGCAGCTTGGTTTTTCCGAGTACTTCGATAGAATCGTGGACAAAGTGCAGGTCATAAAACGCCTCCTTAAGCCTTGCGACAACTGCCAATCGGGTAGCCAAGTAATCCTGTTCCATGCGCTCGGCATCACGCGTTGCGATTTCGCCCTTGAGCCCGAGTTTGCCGGGAAACGGGATTTCCTGACTCATGCCGTACATCATTTCCTTCTGTGGAGCCATATCCTTGTAGCCAAGAATCACCTTGGGATCGGGTAGGGTTTGCACTTGGGGGATCACCGCCTGGCCGGACTCCCAGCGCTGACGTGCGGCCTGAATATCCGGGTTGTTGTCTTGCACCTCCTGAACCAATTTTTCCAAAGATACTGGTGAAATGAGTTCTTCGGCGGTTGCAAAAACGGGCCAAAACAGACTAGCCCACAGCAAAGTGAATTTCATGACGTTTTTCCTCTGAGATGGCTTCATAGAACTTCTCCCGTTGGCTTACAGGCCCGGTATAAAGCGAGGTTGCCGGAAACCGTACGATAACGAACGGTTTCCTCTACCTGACAGAATCCGGCTTCCGCCATGAAAACCGGCAATAGACCCAAGATGTTATCGTGAACCTCTTCCACCCAACGCACCACCAGTGAAATCAACCACATGGACAAATCGTGCGGTTTGCAGAAATCTGCCACATGCAGTTCGCCACCGGGCTTGAGTACGCGGAATGCCTCCCCGATCGCCAATCGTTTATCCTCCTGCGTCAGGTGATGCAGCATCAGGCTGGCAAACACACGCTCGAAGGTTCCGCCGGGATAGGGCAAACGAGTCACAGTGCCCTGTTGCAGAACGATGGTCTCTCCCGCCTGTTCGGCCTTTCTTCGTGCGATGTCCAACACCTGAGGATCCACGTCGAGTCCGTATACCTCGGCATTCGGTTGGGTTTGCTTGATCAGCAGGGTGAGCGTGCCCGTACCGCAGCCCACATCCAGCACATCTTGGCCGAGCTGGATGTGGGCTTGCGCAATCAATGCAGTCTTTAATGCCTCTTCCGGAAGCAAGAGCCGCATCATCGGATCGTACCAGGGCGTCAACCAGCGGAAATGAAACGCCGGGATATAACGGGGATGTTTTTTCATGACGATAAACCTCTCTCATGCTGCTCCACATCGGTTGCAAGAAAGCTTGCTGCTTCGGTAATCGATAGCTTGTGCCATGCATTCATAGTGGTGTTCCTCCCATTAGCAGAGAATCGGCAATGCCATTTTGTATTAAACGTTTGATTTTTCATTATTGCGATCTGCACTTTCCGGCAGACGGCAAAATCCTTGTGCTGGCAAATCCAGGGCGCTGTTAAATTTGCTGGATAAATTCTG
>DAINRH010000018.1:0-21916 GCA_036741905.1 Methylobacter sp.
TAACGACCTGGAAAACGTCGGTTATACCGCAAGGCATCATACGTTTTTTGAAATGCTGGGTAATTTCAGTTTCGGCGATTACTTTAAAAAAGAAGCGATACATTTTGCTTGGGATTTCTTAACCAAGGAACTGGAAATCCCGGCGGAAAAATTATGGGTCACTGTTTTCGATGAAGATTCGGAAGCGGAAAAAATCTGGCTGGACGATGTCGGCATAGACAAGAACCGATTCTCAAAAATAGGTGCCAAAGATAATTTCTGGTCGATGGGCGATGTCGGGCCTTGCGGACCCTGCACCGAAATATTCTACGATCACGGCGCGGACATTGCCGGTGGCCCGCCGGGATCGCCGGATGAAGACGGCGATCGCTATATCGAAATCTGGAATCTGGTGTTCATGCAATACGACCGTTCCGCTGACGGCACGTTGACGCCGTTGCCTAAGCCTTCGGTAGATACCGGCATGGGTCTGGAGCGCATTGCGGCGGTGTTGCAGGGCGTGCATAGCAATTATGAAATCGATTTATTCCAAAAATTGTTAAAGGCCGCAGCCGAACTGGCCGGCACTAACGATTTGACGCAAAGCTCGTTGCGGGTGATTGCCGATCATATCCGCTCTTGTGCATTCCTGGTCGCGGATGGCGTGATGCCGTCCAATGAAGGACGCGGTTATGTGGTGCGCCGCATTATCCGACGCGCCATTCGCCACGGCTATCGATTGGGCATTCGCGATGTGTTCTTTTATAAGTTGGTCGCTCCCTTAGCTGAGGAAATGGGCGAAGCCTTTCCTGAACTTAAAGCCACGCAGGCCCAGGTTGAGCGCGTCTTGAAAAAAGAAGAAGAGCGTTTTGCGGAAACCCTGGAACAAGGCATGAAGATTCTGGAGGCCTGTGTCGCCAAGATGGAAGGTGCTGTGATTCCCGGCGAAACCGTATTCCAGCTTTACGATACCTACGGTTTTCCCGTCGACTTGACTGCCGATTTTGCCCGTGAAAACAATTTGACTGTCGATCATGCCGGATTTGAAACAGCGATGTCGGCTCAGAGGGAAAGGGCAAGGTCTGCGAGCAGTTTTGGCGCAGATTACGATCAGGACATAAAGCTCGATGCGCAAACCGAATTTACCGGTTACGATCATCTTGACGACCAAGTGCATATCATCGGTTTGTATAAAAAAGGTCAGCCGGTAGCTAGTTTGCAGGATGGCGAAGAAGGCGTTGTTATTTTAGACAGGACGCCGTTCTATGCCGAATCCGGCGGCCAAATCGGCGATTGCGGCAAAATCGAAGCGGATGGTGCAGTCTTTGAAGTTACCGACACCCAAAAACAGGGCGGCAACCTGTTTCTGCATAAAGGCAAACTGCTTACCGGTACCCTGAGCAACGGCCAGTTGTGCGATGCCCGTGTCAGCGCGGCGGACAGGAAGGCGACCGAGCTTAACCATTCGGCGACGCATTTATTGCACGCTGCATTAAGGCAGGTTTTGGGCGATCATGTCGCGCAGAAAGGTTCGTTAGTTAATCCTGAGCGGTTACGCTTCGACTTTTCCCATTTTGAGCCGGTCACGGCTGTTGAGATTAGCGCCGTTGAGCGGATCGTTAATGAGCAGATTCGGGCGAATAATCCAGTTATCTCGCAAGTCATGGCAAAAGATGACGCGGTTAAAGCTGGCGCGATGGCGTTGTTCGGCGAAAAATACGGCGATGAAGTACGGGTTTTGAAAATCGGCGAATTTTCAACCGAGCTTTGCGGCGGAACTCATGTTGAGCGGGCAGGGGACATAGGTTGCTTTAAGATCATTAACGAAACCGGTGTGGCTGCGGGCGTTCGGCGTATCGAGGCGGTAACCGGCGGTGGTTGCTTTGATTTTATCGCCGGTCGCGACCATGCGCTGGCTAGCATTGCAGGCTTGGTAAAAAGCGCTCAGGAAAAAGCACCGGAAAAAGTCGAGCAATTGATAGAGAAAAACCGGCTGTTGGAAAAGCAGCTGGAACGCTTGAATGCAAAGCTGGCCAGTTCTGCGGGTAACGAGCTGGGCGCTCAGGCTGTCGATGTCGATGGCATCAAAGTATTGGCGGTTAAGTTGGAAGGCGTCGATCCAAAATCCCTGAAAGACATGGTCGATCAGTTAAAAAATAAATTAGGCAGTGCTGCGATTGTTTTGGCAGTCGTCGACGGCGACAAGGTCAGCTTGATTGCCGGTGTGACTAAAGATCAGATGGGGCGGATGAAAGCCGGTGATTTGGTGAATTTTGTCGCCACCAAAGTTGGCGGAAAAGGCGGCGGTCGGCCCGATATGGCTCAGGCTGGCGGCAATGATCCGTCCGGTTTGGCGGCGGCTTTGCAGCAAGTGCCGGAGTGGGTCAAACAGCGGCTGGCGGGTTGAAATGCCTTATGTGTCGATGTTTTTTGGGATCATCATCCGCATGTTTCACAATGAGCACAACCCACCGCATTTCCATGCCGAATACCAAGGTCAAAAGGGTATGTTCAGCATCGACGGCACTATAATTAAAGGCAATATTACTTCCAAAACAGCTAAAAAGTTGATTCAGGAATGGGCGTTGCTACATCAAGACGAAATCATGCAAAATTGGCAAAAAGCCGAACAAGGCAAACAGATTGATAGGATAGAACCCCTCAATTAATGGAGAACCGCTTATGCACTATATGCCCGTTGTCGTCGCTGCCGAATATCTAAGCGATTATAAAATCAAATTGACTTTCGATAATGGCGAAAAAAGAATCGCCGATTGCCTGCAATGGTTGAACGGCGAGATTTTCGAACCGCTTAAGGATAAACAGTATTTCCAGAAATTCTTTGTCGACGGCTGGTCTATATCTTGGCCGAATGGAGCAGACATTGCTCCTGAGACTTTGTATGAAGAGGGGGATATTGCAGACTAACCCATTGTAGTATAAAGACACATAAAACAGCCAAAACGACAAAAAGGTTAAAAAGAACATGGCATTATACGTATACAAATTTGGCGGCACCTCGGTAGGTACTGTCGAACGCATTAAAGCGGTCGCCGAAAAGGTTAAGCAAGCCCATGACTTGGGCGATCAAATCGTCGTCGTAGTTTCTGCGATGAGCGGTGAAACCAACCGTCTGGTTGATTTGGCAAAAGACATGCAGCAACACCCGAACGAGCGGGAAATGGACGTGTTGCTGTCCACCGGCGAGCAGGTCACCGTTTCGCTGTTAAGCATGGCTTTGCATGAATTGGGCTGCGATGCCTGTTCTTATACCGGCAGCCAGGTGAAAATCCTGACCGACAGCAGCCACACCAAAGCGCGGATTCGCAAGATAGACGATGCACGGATTCGGACTCATCTTAACGAGGGCAAAGTGGTCGTGGTCGCAGGTTTTCAGGGCGTGGATGAACACGGCAATATCACCACGCTGGGGCGCGGCGGCTCGGATACCACCGCTGTGGCATTGGCGGCGGCCTTAAAAGCCGACGAGTGTCATATTTATACCGATGTCGACGGCGTTTATACTACGGATCCCAGAGTTGAGCCGAAAGCCCGCAGACTGGATAAAATCACTTTTGAGGAAATGCTGGAAATGGCCAGCCTGGGCTCGAAAGTATTGCAGATCAGGTCGGTTGAGTTTGCCGGCAAATATAACGTTGCGTTACGCGTATTATCATCATTTAAAGAAGGTAAGGGTACGCTCATTACCTACGAGGAATCACAAGTGGAAAGTGCTTTAATTTCAGGAATCGCCTTTAATCGGGACGAAGCTAAATTAACCATCACCGGCGTGCCTGATTTGCCCGGCGTTGCGTTTAAAATTTTGGGGCCGATTGCCGATGCCAACATCGAAATCGACATGATCATCCAAAATATCGCCGATGATGCGACCACTGATTTTACTTTTACCGTGCATCGTAATGACTATCAGCGAGCCAAAACCTTGTTGGATAAAACCTGCGCCGAATTAGGGGCCAGAAACGTTACCGGTGACGACAGTATCGTCAAAGTGTCGATAGTCGGCGTAGGCATGCGTTCTCACGCAGGCATTGCCAGCACCATGTTTAAGGCATTGGCTGATGAAGGCATTAATATTCGAATGATTTCAACATCCGAGATTAAAATATCGGTTGTCGTCGATGAAAAATATCTGGAACTTGCGGTTAGGGCGCTGCACTCCGCATTTAAATTAGATCAAGAAATAGAATCTTAGACTTTATTTATTAGAAAAATAGGGAGTAGCCATGCTTATCTTGACTCGTCGGGTAGGGGAGACTTTGATGATCGGTGATGAAGTTACAGTCACTGTTCTTGGAGTTAAAGGAAATCAGGTTCGCATAGGTGTTAACGCACCCAAAGAAGTTTCTGTACACAGGGAAGAGATCTACGAAAGGATTAAAAAAGAACAGAATGGGCCGGCTGGCTTGACTGGATCTGAAGAGTAAATCGTAACAGGGGTTTTTATGAGTGTCATGGACACTCACCAGCTAATGGATGTGAGCTTAGTATTAAGTGGGGTGCGGATTGTTTTGCAAACTATTTTAGTGAAGTAGTTTAGCAATTGCACCTTAACATCGTTAGCTAAATGGAATTACGTTAGTTTTTTAAGGGCTTAGCTCTTAAAATTATCTCGAGGCACAAGGCTGTAGCTTAAAGATAGATCATCTATTTTGGAGAGTTGGCCGAGAGGCTGAAGGCGCTCCCCTGCTAAGGGAGTATGGGTTTTATCGCCCATCGAGGGTTCGAATCCCTCACTCTCCGCCATATAGACCATCTCCTGAAAATCAAATAAAATAATCCGGAAATTAGCGATTGATAGTCGTTATTCTTCGGTGTCTCAGTTCGAAAAGCCTTATTTTAGGTTTACCAATCCTACTCTTTTTGCCAGCGATACTGAGCAAGTATTGTTTTTATAGGCAAAACGACTTCTCAGAAATTCATGTGCGTTCTTTCTCTTTATGAGCCGGGATTTATTGTACGTGAACTGGGTAAGCTCAATATTTTGCGGAAAATATTTTATAATTCTGCCAACCTACTGTTCTGGATGATTTTTTTGAGATCGGCAGGCGGACAATATGAAACCGGAACACGGCGCTGAATTTCGTTTCTACGCGGAACAGAACGATTTCCTTCCTCCGGAACAATGCAAACGAACCAATTGCTATGGTTTTAGCGCTCATCCGGCAATCAAAGACCCATTGAAGTTTTCGGCGTGCCTCATACTGCGGTCGACCTGATTGTCGTCAATGGTCAGTCGGTGGGATTCGATTATCAATTGCAAACCGGCGATCATGCCGCGGTCTACCCGGTTTTCGAAACGCCGGACATATTCGCTTTGGTCAGGTTACGCGAAAAACCCTTGCCCTACGTGAATCTGGGCAAGCTCGCCAAGCGCATGCGCTTGTTGGGTTTCGACAGTCTCTATCGTAACGACTACAGGGATGCGCCGTTTCGACCTATACGGCTCGTTCATCCCTTTGCCCGATGTTTGATTTGCAACGGTTTGCTAACGCCGGTCGCCAAAGCGGATATTTAGGATCGTCTCGAATCTAAGACTCGACTTTGCTATGAGACTTTTCATCAATGCGTCGATTGTCAGCGCATCTATTGGCAAAGCTCTCACATGGAGAACATGCGGCAACGCTTGACCGGTTTTAAGCGACTAGACCAAAAAATAAAATAATCAAACGGTTTAACGTATAATTTGACAAGCTGCGGCGGATTGAATTATGTCCATTAAATCTCTTAAAAACCTCACATGTCAGTCGCAACCGCACACGCTTTTTTCCAAAACGGATTTATATTCCGGGTTATGGCCAATCTTGGATAAGATCCGTTATTAGAGCATGTTTATTAACTAAATCATGGCAATAAAAAGTTTAGAGGCTGTAGATTGTGGATGAGGTCAATATGACGAAAACTGAAGATCGACGCGGTTTTTTTCGAATCGATGATGAAGTTAATCTGTTTTACAAAAAAATAGATGAAAAGCTGGTCAACGAGCCGCACCGTGTTTCCGACAATATTTTGAACAGCTGTTCATTGTCTACCGCGCTTGAAATGGTATCGCAGGAATCGACACCGTTATTGCACAGGCTGGATAAAAGCCTGCCGGACGTGGCGGAGTACTTAAGGTTAATTGACAGAAAAATCGATCTTCTTGCCCAGGCTATTACGATGCAGGGCTTGCAATTTAAGGAAAATGACACCCGCAACGTTAACATGAGTGCAACCGGCATCGCTTTTAATTGCGAAGAAGCGCTTAAAGAAAACGATTATCTGGAAATCAAAATACTGCTGATATCTTGTATGACGGTCATCGTGACTTACGGCAGGGTTGTTTATTGTAAAAATAGCCAATCAAACGATAGTCAGTATCCTTATTTTGTTGGTGTTAATTTTATTAAGATGAAAGATGATGATCGGGAAATGCTGATTAAATATGTGGTAAAAGAGCAATTGCAACAGATCAGGGATAAAAAACAGGTTGGCAATAAAGCGTGAGCGCTTGTGAACATTTCAGATAAGCAAAAAAAAATCCTTACCCTCTTGGCTGACGGCGCGTTTCATTCCGGCACTGAATTGGCCGATGCGCTGGGCATCAGCCGTTCAGCGGTCTGGAAGCAGCTCAACGGCTTGGCCGAATTGGGGCTGCAACACTCGGCAGTCAGCGGTAAAGGTTACCGGCTGGATAACTCGCTGGAGTTGTTGGAGGCGTCACAAATCAATGCAGTGGTTAACGACCGGGTCGGCGCGTTAATTTCCTCGTTTGAAATCCATGATCAAATCGATTCCACTAACCGGTATTTAGTCGAACGCTCGCAAAATAATGCACTTTCAGGTTCGGTGTGTTTTGCGGAGTATCAAACAGCAGGCAAAGGCAGGCGCGGGCGGCAATGGGTTTCGCCTTACGGGAGCAACATTTACCTGTCGATACTCTGGCGCTTTCAGCAGGGACCTGCCGCCATTTCAGGCTTAAGTCTAGCTATCGGCGTGGCGGTGATCAGGGCTTTAAAACAGCATCAAATCAACGATATTGGCCTCAAATGGCCTAATGACATTTACAGTCAGGGCAAAAAACTGGGCGGCATTCTGGTTGAAGTCTCGGGCGAGACTGACGGCCCGTGCAGCGCCGTTATCGGTTTGGGCTTGAATTTATTCTTGCCGGAAACGGAAGCCGAAAGCATCACTCAGGCATGGACCGATTTAAGCAAAATCACCGGGCAAAACCGACTGTTCAGGAATAAATTGGCCGGCACCCTGTTAAATCATCTGCTGCCGGTTATCGCCGAGTATGAAGGTGTCGGCATTCAAGTCTATCTCGACGAATGGCGCTCCTATGATTGCCTGACCGGCAAATCAGCGACCTTGTTTATCGGTCAGCAACAATTTGAAGGCATAGTGCGAGGCATCGACGATAACGGCATGTTGTTGATTGAGCGCCCGGATGGACGTGTGCAGGCGTTTGCCTCCGGTGAAGTCAGTTTTAACGGTTCGGTACGGCAATGAATTTGTTAATTGATATGGGGAATACCCGGCTGAAGTGGGGAATCAGCACAGGCGGTCAAATCATTACCGGCCGGCCCTTGCTGAATACCCGGATTAATCGGTATGAACTTATCGAGCTTTGGAAAGGCATCCGACCGCCCAGACGGCTTGCCGTTTCCTGCGTGAGCGCAAACCGGTTGCTCGAACTTGTCCAGTCGGTAGCCTTTGAGCTTTGGCTTGATGTGGATGTTATTCTGGTTAAGCCTCAAGCGCAGGCGTTCGGCGTGATTAACGCTTACCAACAGCCGGAAAAACTGGGCGTTGACCGCTGGCTATCTTTGGTCGCTGTTTGCCAGCAATATCAAAGTCCGGCCTGTATAGTCGATTGCGGAACGGCAATTACCGTGGATGTAATCGATGCCGACGGCAGGCATCAAGGCGGCCTGATTAGCCCCGGCTTGACGCTGATGAAAAAATCCCTGGTTCAAGGCACGGAGGCGTTGCCTGCTAGCGAGGCAAGCTACCCATTCGGCCTGGCCAATTTTACCGAGGCCGCCATCTATAGCGGCGCCTTAACGGCGGCTATCGGCTTGATCGAGCATGTGCTGGCAAAACAACCTGACAATACGAAACTGATTTTAACCGGTGGAGATGCCGGACTTATCGCCGGACAGCTTGGTGTTGCATCCATCGTTGATGCTGATTTGGTGCTGCGAGGACTGCTGTGTGTTTTGGAAGGACATACATGAAGGTTTTGGTTCTTCTGGCGTTATTGTCCCTACCGTTTTCGATAACTACTGCCATTAAGTTAAGAACAATGACAACGAATGACAACGTAGGAGCGGGCCGCGCCCGCGATATTTGTTCAGCGAATGCAAAGTGTTAGCCTATTCATCGCGGGCATGGCCCGCTCCTACAACGTTTAACTGCGGCACGTGGGGAAAGAGGTAATAATGCTTTCAAGGCCTCTGGAGAGGTTGGGGCCAGCGCAAACTTCGCGTCCTTCGTGCCTTCGTGGTAAAAATCTTTTAATTATGCCTAATATGTATTTATCGTGCTAAACCTCATCTGGATCAGCTTTTTCCTCGCCGCCTTTTGCACCGCGCTGTTCAAGCTGGTGTTCTTGGGCGACCAACAGGTTTTTGCGCAAATCATGGAAGCCATGTTTGCGTTGTCGAAATCGGCTTTCGAAATATCCCTGGGTCTGACCGGCGTGTTGGCCTTATGGCTGGGCATCATGCGCATCGGCGAAAAAAGCGGTTTTATCCTGCTGTTAACCCAAAGCCTCACGCCGTTATTCAGCCGGTTAATGCCCGATGTGCCCAAAGGCCATCCCGCGTTAGGCGCAATCGTGATGAATATTTCCGCCAATGCGTTGGGCCTGGACAATGCCGCCACGCCATTGGGCATCAAAGCGATGCAGGAACTGCAAACGCTCAACCCACATCCTGAAACCGCCAGCGATGCGCAAATCCTGTTCCTGGTCATCAACACCGCAGGCGTTACATTGTTTCCGGTGACGATTTTCACCTACCGAGCCCAATTGGGCGCGGCCAATCCGACCGACGTATTCATCCCGATCCTGATAGCCACCTATGTGGGCACGATGGTCGGTTTGTTTACCGTCGCCTATGTGCAAAAAATCAACCTGTTGGATAAGGTGATCGTGGCCTATCTGGGCGGTTTTACGCTGGTGGTCGGAGGCATACTGGCGTATTTTTCAAGCCTCCCGCAACAGCAGATGCTTGAGCAATCCGCGATTATCAGCAATTTCATCCTGTTTTCCTTGGTCATCACCTTTATTCTCGGCGCGATCAACAAGGAGATTAACGCTTATGACGCCTTCATTGAAGGCGCCAAAGAAGGTTTTCATACCGCCACCACCATCATCCCTTATTTGGTCGCGATGCTGGTTGCGATCGGGGTATTCAGGGCCAGCGGCGCGTTGGATTTGCTGGCCGATTTAGCGCGCACCATCGTACATTACTTTATGCTCGACGACCGCTTCGTCGATGCGCTGCCTACCGCGTTGATGAAGCCGTTCAGCGGCAGCGGGGCCAGGGCGATGATGATCGACACCATGAAAACCATGGGCGCGGATTCGTTTGCCGGACGCTTATCGTCGATCGTGCAAGGCAGCACCGAAACCACCTTTTATGTACTGGCGATTTACTTCGGTTCGGTCGGCATCAAACATATTCGTCATGCCGCCGCGTGTGGGATAATAGCCGACTTTGCGGGCATTGTTGCGTCCATATTTGTCGCCTATTGGTTCTTTGGATAATTGAGTTTGCACATTAGTTAAAAAAAATTTCACCACGAAGGCACGAAGGACACGAAGAAAAAATATATACCGTTTACAGTTAAAATTCGTTTTTTGAATCTCCTCCCCGAGTAACTGCTCCTAAGTTGCTCTACCTCCTGCATCCGGGCGGTCGTCAGCAAGAGAGCGGACAAAGGAGCCGAATTTGAGTAAAACACAATATGCGTACGAAATAACTTGGGCAAGGTGCCAGGAGTGCAGGCTTCGCCTGCCAATGCAAGCAAAGCTTGCACTCCCGCTGCCGATATACGGTACAAGGTGTTCAATTTATTGCATGCAGGTTCCTTAACTTAACGGCATTGATAAAAACTTCGTGTTCTTCGTGCCTTCGTGGTGTGCTTTTTTATTCGTTCTATTTTTATATTATTTCTCCGTAATGAAAGTTCACCTTAAAACCCTCGGCTGCCGTCTTAACGAAGCCGAACTGGAAACCTGGGCTCAGGCTTTCCAAAAATCCGGTCATCAAATCACCAAGCAAGCCGAAGCCGCGCATCTTATCGTGATCAATTCCTGTGCGGTGACTCAGGATGCGGCCAGAAAATCGCGCCGGCTGATCCGCCGCATCCATCGGGATAACCCGCAAGCCAAGCTCGTGGTTAGCGGCTGCTACGCGACCTTGAATGAGGATGAAGCCGCGTCTTTATTGGGCGTTGACCTGATAGTCAGCAACAAGGACAAGGATCAGCTGGTCGAAAAAACCCTGGCTGAATTGAACATGGACAGCATGCCCGCATTGTCCACCGAACCGGGGGAAATATCGCTGTTCACCCGCGGCAGGCAACGCGCTTTCGTTAAAGTACAGGACGGCTGCCGTTACCGCTGCACCTTCTGCATCGTCACCGTCGCGCGCGGCGAGGAAAGCAGCCGTCCCGTGCAGGCGGTCATCGACGAAATCAATGCGCTGCACCGGCAAGGCATCACCGAAGTCATTTTAACCGGCGTGCATTTGGGCGGCTACGGCAGCGACTTGGGTAACAACCTGTCCGATTTGATCAAAGCTATTTTGGCGGAAACCGAGATTCCGCGATTGCGATTAGGCTCGTTGGAACCTTGGGAATTGCCGGACGATTTTTTCAAACTGTTCGAGAATCCACGCCTGATGCCGCATTTGCATTTACCCTTGCAAAGCGGCTCGGACACCGTGCTGCGCCGTATGGCAAGGCGCTGTAAAACCGAAGAGTTTGCTGCCATCGTCAATCAGCTGCGCGCGCAAATCCCCAACTTTAATGTCACCACCGATATTATCGTCGGCTTCCCCGGCGAAACCGAGCAGGAATGGCAGGAGAGCTTTAACTTCATTAAGCAAACCGGTTTCGGTCATATCCATATCTTCACCTATTCCAGCCGGGAAGGCACCAAAGCCGCAAGCCTGCCAGATCAATTAAGCAACGACATCAAAAAACAGCGCAGCAAGCAGTTACATGAGTTGGCCGAGGAGATGAAGCTGAAGTTTTTTGCCGACAACGTAGGCCATGAATTTCCGGTGTTATGGGAAGGCTACAGCGAAGCATTGGACGATGGCAAACAGCGGGTTTTCGGTTATACGCCGAATTATCTTAAGGTCGGCTGCGTGATCGGTAACGCTGTGTCGGTGGAAAACCAGACGCTTGACTGCGTGATAACAGCGGTTGATGAGAGCTGTGTTGTTGGGGAGCTTGTGGAATAACCGATAAGAAACTTCACCACGAAGAACACGAAGAAATAAAACTTCGCGTTCTTCGCGTCTTCGTGGTGTGTTTTTATGAGTCCCGTCCGGCATAGAGACTAAAACAGGGGCTTAACACCGAAAGGCATAATGTGACTATCCTAAAAACAGCAAAACGCGTTTTGCAATTTTTCCGTATCGGGCTGGCCGCCAAAAAACTCCAACGTAGCCAAAGTGAGACCGAACGGCTGCTCGCCAAAAAGGCGCTTGCAGGATTGTTTGCCGATGCGCGCGGCATTACCATGAAAGTCGGTCAGCTGTTTGCGGGCAATGACGGCACGACGCCGTTTCAGGAACTTGTCGAAGGCATAGAACCTTTACCGCTAAAAACCATGATCCCGCAGCTTGAAACGGAACTCGGGCAAAAAACCAAAACTATTTTCCGCACCATTGATGAAGCCATCGCGGCGGCGTCCCTCGGACAAGTGCATCTGGCCGTGCTTAAAAACGGCGACAAGGTCGCGGTAAAGATTCGCTATCCCGATATTAGCGATGCGGTCGATGCCGAATTGCGCCTGGTTGGCCTGATGCCCGGCGTGGGACCGGTCAATCGCTGGGGTTTCGATCTTGACGCTTATAAAAAAAGCCTGCGCGACAATATGCGCCGCGAACTCGATTACCGCTCGGAAGCCCAACGGCAGGATTATTTCGGTCGAACCGTACAGGTTCCTGGTCTGAAAGTTCCCAAAATATATAAGGATTTATGCAGCGAACGGATGCTGGTGCAAAGCAGGGCCGAGGGCGTGTTGATCGACAAGGCCCGTGACTGGCCGGAGCAGGATCGTCTGGTGATCGGTCAAACACTGATGATGACGCTGTTTAAAAGCATGTTCGTTGCTGGCGAAGTGCATGGCGACCCGCATCCCGGTAACATTTTTTACAGCCGCGACGAAAACGGGAGGCCGCTAGTCGCCTTGCTCGACTACGGCTGCACCGTTCCGATTACTGAGCCGCGCAGACTGGCGCTGCTCAAGGCGATCGTCGGTTGCCGCGGACGCAGCCCCGTCAAACCGCTGGACTGCTTTGCTGCGCTGGGTTTCGACAGCAAAAAACTGGCACCCATCAGCGGCTCGTTGCCCGCCTTATGCCAGATATTATTCCGGCCTTTTTTAGTAAACCATGCGTTTAATCCCGAGCAATGGCAGCTAGGTCAGTCGGTTAACGAGCTGCTCGGCGATTATCGCTGGTGGTTTCGCTCGGCCGGGCCTTCCGACCTGTTTTTACTGATGCGTGCGTTTCAGGGGCTAATCCAGCAATTACAACAGTTGGATGTCAGACTGTCGTGGTGGACGCTGCTGCAACAAGCGGTCGGCCCGGAACTCATCCGGCAGGCCATAGCGTATGAACTGCCCGTAGTTGAGCATGAGCCGACAGTCAGGACCTTGAGCTTTGATCAGCAAGCAACGCTGCTTTGCGTGCGTGTCACCGAAGGCGGCGAACAGCGGGTTGCGGTTAAAATGCCCGCCGAAGCGGTGCTGGATTTGGAGCATCTCATCCCTGAAGATGTATTGGCGCGCATCATAAGTTCGGGAACAATCGACCTCAAGCAATTGGGCGAATCTATCCGCGCTAACGGCATTACTCCCCAGCAACTGTTTGTATTTGAAGACGGTAGGAAAACGTACAAGGTATGGCTGGAGTAAGGTAATCAGGTGAAAAGCGATGTGTTATATTTTAGCGATAGATCAGGACAGGCGCGCGGCCGAGGATTGCATCCTGCTAAAACAGCCGAGGCAAGAGTAAAAAAATGACTTGAATAAGGTTTGCCGAATGAGTGAGATAAAACTTCGCGAATATGAAAATTTTCACATCGTATTATGGCTGTTGAAAGATAGTTGTTGGTTGATGGAATGGAGGCTTGAAGGCATCTTCATGATTGTGCCGACGGTTGCGGCGGCTTTTCACATTACCTGGCTGGGGCGAAATAACACCGCCAACCTGTTCCATAATTTGGCGATCAGCAGCTGGATATGCGGCAATGCGGTTTGGATGATAGGGGAGTTCTTTTTCGATGACACCCTAAGGCCGTTTGCCAAGGTATTTTTCAGCATCGGCGTGGTGTTTCTGGCGGTTTATTATTTTGGGGTGTTGCCGAAACAAAAACGCGCACGGCGATGAATAATTTAATCTTATCGTTCCCACGCCGGAGCGAGGGAACGATAAATATCACCACGAAGACACGAAGAGAACGAAGAAAGCAAGTGGGTATCGTTCCCACGCTCCGGCGTGGGAACGCAGTCTCAGACGCTCCAGCGTCGCCTTCACCATGAGTCCACCTCGATTAAACCCGTCAACCCCGCGTAATTTGAGGCACTCGAATAACGCCAATGTTCAGGCAAGTTCAGGTTTGACGACTTCTTCCTATAATGATTTTGGCTATGGTTTAATTGAACGGGACGCTGGAGCGTCCCGAACTGCATTCCCACGCTGGAGCGTGGGAACGATAAATATCACCACGAAGACACGAAGAGAACGAAGAAAGCAAGTGGGTATCGTTCCCACGCTCCGGCGTGGGAACGCAGTCTCAGACGCTCCAGCGTCGCCTTCACCACGGGTCTATATCTATCAACCCCGTCAATCCCGCGTAATTTGAGGCACTCGAATAACGCCAATGTTCAGGCAAGTTCACATAACCGCGTTGCACGGGATTATTATGAATGTAGTCTAATTTCTCCCGCATCATTGCCTCGCTAAAGACCATCTCGGCATGAACACCCTCTTGCCAGAATTGATATTCCCGGTCTGTTTTGTGCGCTGTTTTAAAAAAACGTAAATGTGTCAATAACCGCTCAACGCGCTGTGCTTGCAAATGGTCGATAATCTGCCGCGCAGTATAGGACTTGAAGCTGTTCACGCATTTGTTCAGGTTTTTCGCTTGGGCAATAAAATGCAAATGGTTTTCTAAAATGACGTATCCATAGAGCCGTAAGCCTTCGTGTTCTCTTTGGTAACGCCAGCAATCGAGTACGATCTGTGTGGTCTCCGGGCGCGTGAAAACGGGTAACCATTCCAGTACCGTACAGGTCATAAAGTGCGGTTTGCCGGGTTCGGTTATCGTGTAACGACTTCTGCCCATAATGATTTTTTGGCTATGGTTTAATTGAACGGGGCGCTGGAGCGTCCCGAACTGCATTCCCACGCCGGAGCGTGGGAACGATACCGCTTAGCTTTTTCTTCGCGCTCTTCGTGGTGATATGTTCTTACGAATGATGTACCCAATCCGCCCCTAAGGTCCCTTGCAGCTGTTGCAGGTAAGCCGGATCGTTGATTTCGGCCAGCATGCGTTCAGTCGCTTCGAGTTTTTGGTTTAATTCGGCGCGGTTGGCTAAATCGTGCTGCTCCGTTGCAGCCAATTGCTGCCGGATATAAGTCTTGTGTTGCTGCCAAAGCTCGCTTTCGCGTTGCTGTTTGATTTCAAGACGCTGCTGATACCAGTCGCTTTGCAGCAGATAGTCGCGGGTGAACATCGCGCGAATGGCCGGATCGCTGACGGTTTGGCCCGCATAGTGGCCTTCAGCCATGATGTGCAGCAGCGCTTTTAACGGCGGGCAGGCGTCATCGATGGAGCCGTCCTGGAAATACTGTTGCGCGACCCGTTGCTGCGCTTCGTACACGTTATCGATGCCGTCAACATAGCTGGGCATATCCTGAGTTTCCGGTTTCAACATGGCGTCGTCGAATACCGCGGTCGGGTAATCGAACATCTTGCCGAAATTGGTATGCACGAATCGTTCGGTAATGCGATAGCCCAGTCGGCTTTGATAGACGGTGCGCCCTTCGTATTCGAAATCCTCCAGTTTTTCCAGTTGTCCTTTTGCAATTAAATACTGCGGGTCGCGCTGGTCTACCGGCAAGCGCGACCAGATTTCAGGGATCAGCAGGCTGATGTCATGATCGATTTGGCGTTTGGAACCGATGAAGCCCGCCGCCGTGGAAAAACCGTCGTAGCCGCATAATATGAACGAAACCAATGCGGTATTCAGGTCGGCGGTGGTGGATAAGGCATTAAACGGGCCTTTGGTCAACGCGCCTTCGGAACCTGCGCCGGTGGTGGACGGCGATTTTCCGGTCAGGCTGCAAATAAAATCCATGAACAGCTCAGGCAATTCCTGGTAATGGATCGGATTATAGATCGCTAACGGCCGGATGCCGGCCTCAAGGTCGGCAGGGTTGTTGCGTCGTCCGGTCAATACGGCGTTAACCGGGAAATAAACGGTTTGATCGGTATCAAGACCCCGCGCCAAGCGGGTGGACAGCTCCGCAATATAGCGCATTTTCGGGTTGGCTATATCGGGGCGCAGTTGCAGATAGCGGACGTTGAGGCTGGGTTTTCCGTCAACCAGGCGAGGATGAGCCGATGATACGAAATACTCGCCGTCCTTGCCGTTGACTGCCTGATGGATGACGTTTTGCATCGGCATGCTGAATTCGTCGAAATGAATAACGTCTTCAATGAATTCGCGCGCGTCCTCTGCGGTGAGCGGCTGGAAATTGGAGATAAAATTATCGGTGCGCGAAAAATCCTGTTCGGTCTGCAAATCGGTGCCGCGGTGTATCGCATCGTCAGGACGCTGAAAGAAACTTTGCTCGCAGTTATCGACCAGTTTGACGCTGGGGTTTTTATAATCGGGATTAAGCCCGGTAAGAATACGCGTCGGCACCACGGTGGACGCGGAAATATCGTCTTCCAGCTGGACTTTGGCCGAGGCGATGAAATCCTGGCGCAGCTTGAACACCCGCCATGCGCCATTTTCGTCAAAACCTACGCGCAGGTAGCTGGCGATTAGTTTGCGGCCCTGAAATTTCAGTTCGTTACCGGGGTGGCTGTTGACCATGTCGACGGAGAAATATTTTCTCCAGTCTTGGCCCCATTCTTCCTTGTAAAAACGTTTGATCATCAGCGCCACGGCCAAGATGTGCTGGGGTATTGTCGCCAGCCACCGGTTGTGGGCGTCCGAAAATTCGTTTTCGGACGGGGTTAGCAGTTTGATCACCGAACCCAGGGTGCGTTCATTGCTGAGCAGGGGGCGTCGGTCGAGGCCATGCAGGGCCGGGTCGCGAAACCGGGTGGAATAATCGTGTTCGAAGATGGCGGTGACGATGTCCATGTCTTTATCGAAATGATCGACAAAAACCGGGCCGGAAATGATGGCTCCGGCAATCGATTTGGAAATCTCCGATTTGCCGCCGCCGGAGACGGTGCTCGGTTTGTGGCAGAAGGTGCCTTCCTGATGGGTGCCGATCAAGCGCCAGCTGGGCGCGGTAGGGTGGCGTTCCATGTGGATTTTAAAGCCGTTGGGATAGACGTAGGTGTGGCCGAACAGCAATTTAAGGGTTTGCGTCTGCCGGTTATGCGTCCAGCTGACTTGCTGCTGCTGGATGTTGAACTTCGCGGTATTGGGAATATAAAGGATGTCCGGATAGTTTTTGTCGACGGCGTAGCCTTCGTCTTTAGGCTCGATGACTGACGCCAGTTGTCGGCAGACTTTGTCGAAAGAATAATGCTCGCCGATATAGGAAGTATGCGGTAAAAAGATTTCGCCCAGAATGACTCTCGGGAAGGCCAGCGCGCCGCCTGAATGCTCTTCTTCGGCGCCGCCGTACAGGTTGGCCGAGTAGCTGATATGGGACTTGATTTCCTTTTTGCTGTAGCCGAAATAGTTGTCGGCAATGATGGTGACAATAACCCCCTGCATGTTGCGGCACACCAGTTTGAACGGTTGTCCGTTGTTGTATAGCTCATCGGCATTTTTCCAGCACATGCCGTCTTTGCGCTGACGCTCGGTGGCGTCGTCAACATGCGGAAGACCGAGATCTTTTTTCCGGCAATGAACCAAATGCGAGGCAAGAATGATGCAGCCGGTATGGCCGGTCCAATGGTCAATATCCAATGCGGCATCGTTCTCGGGCAGGAACGGGTCGCCCGCGTTGCCGAAAATGGATTCGACAAAATCCAGGTTGGCGACCAGTCCGCCGGGGGCAAAAAAACGCACTTCCATGGTTTTGACCGGCATCGTGGCAGAAATTTCCGGGCATACGATGGGTCTCATCAATGATGACACCCAGAGTTTTGCACTGTCGGCCTGGGCGTTGGTAAAGGGCAGGGACAACAGGTCGTCGGGAGGCGTCAACGCTGCGCGTAGCAGCGCCGCGTAGGCCTGAACGGGCACTTCGTTTTTATCGGCCGGCACCGGAAGGCCGCCTGCGGCGATGTGAAACACGCCTTTGGTGGTGCGCCGGTCGTTTTTCGGGTTATGCAACACGCCTTGCTGTATCCGGTAGGAATCAATATAAGGCGAATGAAATTCGTTGTGCTGGAAGGGCAAAGACAGCTCTCTTGCCAAGCCTTTTTGTTCCAGCACAAAGGTTTCGCCGGGCAAGCTGACGGCTCCTGCTATGCCGTTTTCAGTCAAGTACTGATTAAGGAAATCCTGGATGCGTTGATCAGCCGGACAACGGTACTTGGCCAGCGCCAGCAGGCGGCGTTGCTGGGAATAGGTTTTTAATAAACTGCCGGCAATTTTCAGGTATTGCGGGTCGTTTTCCACTTCGCAGGTTGGTTGGCCCAGTGCCGCAAGTTGCAGGTTGATGTGTTGTAATTGTTCCAGCCGAGTGGCGGCGGATGAGTCGGGGCGGGATTGAGCGGTCAGTGAGTTCATGCGTGTCGGTTCCGGCGGTCTTTAAAAGTTTAGTTATTCAGTGGCCAAAAATAGAACGCTGATGACGTTAATGCGTATGATTACACAGGTAAAGGCTAAAAAAATTGTGTCCATCCGCATCATCTGCGTTCCATTGTACTTATATTTGAAATGTAAGCCTTTACTCGCATTGTAACAGCTACTCACGAATAAAAATCATCAAACTTTTTAATGAAAATACTCAGCTGATCGCCGGGTAAATGATTGATGCCGGCAGCGGCTTTTCGCCCGCCGCCGGTTGGGAAGGCGGAGCACAGCTGATCTGCGCCGGTTTTACGGGTTAACGGCGCCCTGACGCTAACCTGATAATCGTCGTCCTTGTTATGGGTGATTACCGCATGGGCTCTGCTTGGGTTAAGGTTGGCCAGGAAGTTCCCGAATACGCCGTTAACGCGCCTTGCCCAAGCGGTATCGGGCAGGATGAATACCGCGACCGCATCGCGTTGGTATTCCGGCTCAAGACGCAGGGCATTCGCCATGTCTTGCCGGTAGCCCTGTTCCAGTTGGGTGAAAATGTCAGGATTGCCGCCGATAAAGTCAAAAGGGGATTGGAAGCCGGCCATTTCCCGATACAGTCGGTCAGGGGCGAAATGCAGGTCGTCAATGCAGCCGCCGTAACCGTTGTAATTGATATAGATGCCCAGGTTTTTCAGGGTTTCTAATTCCGATTGGCTTAGGCTCAGGGTTGCGGCCAGTTGTTCGGCGCTGTGGTTTAAATTGTCGCCAAAGGCCGCGGTTATGGCCCATAACGGGTATTTGCCGTTCAGGTATTGATTGACCAGCAGGCTGGTGCAGACCGCGCTGTCGGTGTTAATCAGCGTTTTTAGATGCGGATGGTTGGGAATATCGCCGGGTTGGTGGTGATCGACATAAAAAATATGCGCGCCCCGCTTTAAAAACGCCTTAATCCGAGCGCTGTTTGTTTGCAGGGAAATATCCAGCACTGTGACGTGGTCGCCTGGGGTGACAGTGAATTTATCCAGTAACTTGATGTCGCGTTTAATGCCGGTAATGAGCTGGGCTGCCTGCGGGCGGTCCAGGCGCAGCTGAATCAGGGCGCAGATGCCGTCGGCATCGCCATTGAAGACATCGAAATGCATGGTTTATTCCTGGGCGGACACGATGTTTCGAGCGCGTAACAGCGATATGACCCGCTGTACGCTTTCTTCGAGCGTAAGCCGGTGGGTGTCGATTTTTAAATCCGGGTTTTCCGGTTCTTCGTAAGGCGAGGATATGCCGGTAAAGTCTAGGATTTCGCCCTGCCGCGCTTTTTTATACAGGCCTTTGACATCCCGTTGCTCGCAAACCGTTAACGGACAACAACAGTGAATTTCAATAAAGTCGCCGTCCGGCATCAGGCTTCTTGCCGTGGCGCGTTCCGCCTTGAACGGCGAGATAAATGCGGTCAATGTGATTACCCCCGCTTCAAGCAGCAGTTTGGCTGTTTCGCTGATACGGCGGATGTTTTCCTTGCGGTCTGCATCGCTAAAGTCCAGGTCGCTGCACAAGCCCCGACGCACATTGTCGCCGTCCAAAACAAAGGTATTTAAACCGTGTTGATGCAATTGTTCCTCTACGGCATGGGCCAGCGTTGATTTGCCGGAGCCTGATAGCCCGGTAAACCAGAGAACTATCGCTTTATGCGCATTTTTTTGTTCGCGGCGTTGCCGGGTGACAGTGGCGCGGTGCCATACGGTATTGGCGCTGTTGTTTGATTGAGGGGGCATATGCGATCGCGCCTGGTTTGTCGAATGGCAATGCCTTTACGCCGTCAGGGCAAAGCCGATTTTAACGGTGACTTGCCAGTGGGCGATTTTGCCGTTTTCTATGTGGCCGCGGGTTTCGACGACTTCAAACCAGCGCATGTTGTCGTTGGTTTGGCCGGCCTTACTGATGGCGTTTTCGATAGCTTGCTGCATGCCGACGGCTGATGAGCCGGTCAGTTCTATTTTTTTATAAACATGGTCAGTCATGATCTTTACCCCTGTTGAGTGTAATAAAAATCCAGTTCCTGCAAACGCTCCGGCGTGCCTATGTCCATCCAGAAACCGTTCGGTTTTTGTCCTGAAACCCGGCCGCTTGCTATGGCTTGGCGTAACAAAGGCCCCAGTTTACCGGGTCCGGCGGGTAGGTTGCTGAATAGCTCCGGGCGATACAGGCCTATGCCGCTAAAGGTGAATAGTTCGGCACCGCTTGAAACGACCAAGCCGGTATCGGCCAAACCGAAGTCGCCTTGTGCATTATGCGCCGGATTATCGACCAGAACCAGATGCGCCAAATCAACGCTCAGGTTTTTGAGTTCGGCAAAAGGAAAGTCCGTGGCGATATCGCCGTTGACCACCAAAAACACCTCGTCGCCTAATAAATGCAGAGCGTTAATAATGCCGCCGGCGGTTTCCAGCGCTTGTTCGCCTTCCGGCGAATAGCTGATGTTTGCGCCAAACTGGCTGCCGTTACCCAAGCGCTTTTCTATTTGCACGCCCAGATGGGCATGGTTGATGACTATATCGTTAAAACCGGCCGCGACCAGTTGTTCGATCGTATATTCGATCAGCGGTTTGCCTGCGGCGGTAAGCAAGGGTTTGGGGGTGCGGTCGGTCAACGGACGCATTCTTTCGCCGCGTCCGGCCGCTAATATCATGGCTTTCATACGTTGATTTTGCTTAGTACTGGTAGCACCTGCTCGTGCAGGAAGCTATTGAACTCGGCGAGTTCAGGGTAAGTCTCGCAAACGCTGGTAACGTAGTTCAGGGTGCGCGGTATGTCGCCAAGGTAGTTGGATTTGCCGTCTCTCAAGTGCAAGCGGGAAAAAATGCCGATGGCTTTAAGGTGACGTTGTAGTCCCATCAGGTCGAACCAGCGTTTAAACCGGGCCGTACTGCAATTAATGAGGCCTGCCTGTTGAATCCGCTCGAAATAATGAAGTCGCCATTGTTCAACCTGTTGTTCAGGCCAGGCGATATAGCAATCGCGCAATAGCGACACCAGATCGTAGGTGACCGGGCCGATGACTGCATCCTGGAAATCGATGACGCCGGGGGAGTCGTTGTCTAAAATCATCAGGTTGCGGGAATGGAAGTCCCGGTGTACGCAAGTGCTGGGCTGTTCCAGGGCCGATGTCGTCAGAAAGGCGCGGACCGTTTCCCAAACCGGCGCGGGAATTTCAATGTCCAGCAACTGACCTAAAAACCATTCGTCGAAAATAGCCAGCTCCCTGTGCAGGAGCGCTTCGTCATAATGAGGCAGGCCGGAGTTTTGTATAGGCGTTTGGGTTTGCAGTTTGAATAAGCTGTCGAATGCGCTTTGATATAAATCGTCGGCAGTGGCTTCGTTAAGTTGATCCAGAAAACACTGGTAACCGAAATCCTCCAGCAATAAAAATCCGTCAGTCAGGTTTTGTCGATAAATGGTCGGGACGTTGATCCGGGATTGCGCCAGCAGTTTGGCAATTCTAATGAACGGTTCAATGTTTTCTTTGGTCGGCGGGGCATCCATCACAATATATTGCTGCTCTACCTCTCCCGTCCTTGAGGGTGTGCTTCCTGCATTGACGCAGTCGTCCGGGGTAAAGACTCTAAAGTAACGTCGAAAACTGGCGTCGCTGGACGCGGGGGCGCATGCGGTAACGGTGAGCAATAAATCGTTTTCAAGCCAGTCGAACATCGATAGCGTTCTTAAGTCTTCAGGCATCATGATGTTTAGGATAGATTAGTATAATGTAGG
>DAINRH010000018.1:21926-33202 GCA_036741905.1 Methylobacter sp.
TGATCCACTACGCTACTAAACTTGATATTACCTATGCGCCGCCGTTTATTACTGTTTTTTTTACCTTCTGTTTATGCCCCTGTCAGCATTGCCAACGAAGCTCTCTGGAATTGCGTACAAAGCAAAGATAGCAAAGAGTGGGTTTGCGTAGGTGAAAAAGAACCTGCGGAAAAAACCGGCGCGGCAAAGATTCCTGCCGATACCGAACCCTCGGGCAATACTCAGGAGAGTCCTGTTCATGAGGCGCAGCAGCCCCCTATAAAAGCCGTTGAACCTGCTCAGCCGGTGGTAGCGGAACCTGATCTTGGCCCTGCCGGGAATGCCCAGCCCGCTCCTGCCGAAAAGGCGGAGCTTGCCGCGCCTAAACTTCCTGTCAATACTAAGAAGGATGAAGACGCCCGACAAGTTAGCGTGGAGGCTAAGCCAATCGCTCAGCCTTCTGCCGACACCGATGTGAAAAAAACACTGCAAACTGAAGCCAATCGTCCAGGTTGGGCTTGCGATGCCAAAGAGGCGGACAACAACTGGGATTGCAAGTTGGTCGGCGCCGATCCTAAGGGGCAGCCGCGGGTTATCGAAACATCCGGGTCCGGCATGAGTTTTCTTACTCCGGCGTTCGACCACAATGAAGAGCTAACCTTCAGCAATCTTAAATCGCAATTGAAATATGATCCTTGGCAAAGCTGCGTAGCGCCTGGCGGCGGAAAGCCCCGTTTTGTGCCTGAAAAGGATTTGAGAGACGTGTCCCCTTTGGATATTAATTCCGATTATGCCGAAATATTCGAGAATGAAATTTACAGTTATACCGGCAATGTTGAAATGACCCATGCAGATCAGCGTTCGGTCTCTAATAAAGCGACTTACGACACGGTTTCTGAATCATTGGATTTGCAGGGCAGCGTCTATTACAGCGAAGATGAGTTGGCATTGCACAGTGAGTCGGCATCCCTTAACCTGGCTTCCGATCAGGCGCGTCTGCGCGAAGCGCTGTTTATTTCCCCGGCTACGCCGCTCAGAGGCAGGGCGAAAGCAATTTACCGGGAGAGCAGTACGCTGTCTCGCTATAAAGGCGTTGCTTATACCAGCTGCCGTCCCGGCAATCAGGACTGGGTTGTGCATGCGAGCGAGTTGAAGATGAATAAAATCAGCGGTCAAGGCGCCGCTAAAAACGCGTGGCTTGAGTTTAAGGGGACGCCGGTGTTTTATTCGCCTTATCTTTCTTTTCCGATAGACGACAGACGGCTTTCAGGGTTTCTTGCGCCTTCGTTCGGCAATACCCAACGCGGCGGTATTCGGCTGGAAACGCCTTATTACTGGAATATAGCACCCAATTACGATGCGACTTTGCGTCCGCGCTATCTTTCAAAAAGAGGAGCATTATTGGGGGGGGACTTCCGTTATTTGACAGAGATGACGGGGGGGACTACAGAGCTGGAATTTATGCCTCATGACAGTCTTCGCGATAAGGCCCGGTATTTGGGGGTGATAAAAAACAGCACCCGGTTTACGCCCCATATTACTTCAAATATGGACTTGAATTATGTGTCGGATAAAGATTATTTCTCTGACTTGGGTAATGCGCTGAGCACCTCGACCTACAGTAGTTATCTTGTCAGTCAGGCTAATCTTGCTTACGTGAACACAGGGGTTTCCTTAACAGGGCATGTTGATAATTATCAATCAATCGATAAAGCCATAACAAGCGCCGGCTTGCCTTATCGAAGGTTGCCGCAAGTGAATTTGAATTTGAACCATTCGTTCAATTTCATGCCGTTGAATACAGTGATGGATGCTGAATATGTGTATTTTCAGCACGATACAGTCGTGAATGGGCAGCGAACCAACGTTAGGCCGTCAGTCAGTTTTCCAATGCAAACCGCCAGCGCTTTTATAACGCCTAAAATCTCTTTACAGCATACCCAGTATTTGCTGAACGATCCAAAAGGAGGCACCGGATTAGCCTTGGATAGCACGTCAAGAACCCTGCCTATCTTTTCTACTGATACCGGCCTGTATCTGGAAAAGGACATGAATATTTTCAATAGATCTTATCTGCATACCCTTGAGCCCAGATTGTTTTATTTGTATGTCCCTAATGCGGCGCAAGATAATATCCCTATATTCGATACCGCGCCGAACGATTTTTCTTTTAATACCATGTTCTTGGAAAACCGTTTTAGCGGCCCGGACAGGGTAGGGGATGCCAATCAGCTAACGGCAGCCTTAACAACGCGCCTGGTCGATGCGAAAACCGGCCGGGAAAGGCTGAAACTCAGTGTGGGTCAGATTTCTTATTTTCAGGATAGAAAGGTTATTTATCCGGGCTACACGGAAACGTTGCCGGGCTATTTTCCGGATACCGATAGCTTCTCAAATCTGGTAGCGGAACTCAATGCCGGGCTGACCGATCATGTTTCGGTAAGCTCCGGGACGCAATGGAATCCGCATCTGAACGAATTCGTCAGGCACAACGCCACGCTGCATTATATTAATGAGCCTGGCGAGATTGTTAATCTGGGCTACCGTTATAGAAAAAATACAATTTATCCGGATTTATCAAGGGTGAGAACTTATGACATTATTCAAAGCGATGTCAGCTTTCACTGGCCGGTTTATAACGATTGGTCCGCGGTTGGGCGCTGGACTTATTCATTGCTGAATAACTCGACTCAGGAAAGTTTTTTTGGCGTGGAAAAAGAGAATTGTTGCTGGCGTTTTCGTGTTATCGGACGGCGCTGGATTAACAGTATAAACCTTAATACCAATCCAAATATTCAAAACTCCCTCGCCATTGATGCGACAGGTATCAGTCAGACGGGCGTGTTTTTTCAGGTAGAACTTAAAGGATTAACCGGTATTGGCGAAAAACTGGATAAGTTCTTTGAACAGCAAATTTATGGTTATCGGAAACCTCAAGAATGATCAAACAGGAACACATGAAAAGAACTATTGTTGCAATGCTGCTGTGTAATTTATTGTTGGGCAGTTTTTTAGTACACGCGGAAGTTCTTGACACCATTATCGCTGTGGTTGAAGAGGACGTTATTCTTGAGCGTGAATTGCAAAAAGAAGTGGCGGCTATTGAGCAAAGAATACAGCAAAGCAACGCCGCGATTCCGCCTGCGTATGTGCTGCGTAAACAAGTACTCGAAAAAATGATTGTCGACAAACTCCAGCGGCAGTTGGCGGAAAAAGCCGGGATTACGGTCAGCGAAGAAATGCTCAACAGCTCTGCCGCAGATATAGCCCGGAGAAACAACATGAATGTCGAACAATTCCGTGCGGAGTTGGAAGGGCAGGGTATTAGCTATCAAAGCTTTTTGGATAACATGCGCAATGAAATCATTATTAATCAATTGCGCGGCAGGGAGATCGGCGGACGCATTAAGGTGACCGACCGGGAGGTTGAGCACTACATGGAAACCCAGGATAAAATCGGCGAGGAGTCTACCCAGTATCATCTGGGCCATATATTAGTCGCGGTTAAAGAAGGCGCATCATCGACGGAAATACAAAAAGCGATGGCTAAAGCCGAGGCTATTGTCAGGAATCTGCGCGGCGGACAAGATTTCAGTCAAACGGCGATCAGCGATTCGGATGATGCCAATGCCCTGAAAGGCGGCGATTTGGGCTGGCGCACCCTCAGTGAAATACCCACCTTGTTTGTTAATGAAATCAGGCAAATGAAGCAGGGCGATGTGTCCGAACCGATACGCAGCCCGAGCGGTTTTCATATCGTGAAAATGTTAGAGCGGAAAGGCGCGGATAATCACATGATTATCAAAACCAAAGTTCGGCATATTTTGATAAAAACGAATGAGTTGGTTGATGATGCCGAGGCAAATAAACGCTTGCTGGCATTGAAAGCCCGTATTGCCGATGGCGATGACTTTGCCGCGTTGGCGCGGGCGCATTCCGATGATAAAGGTTCGGCATTAAAAGGCGGTTCGCTTGATTGGGTAGGTCCCGGCGATCTGGTTAAGCCGTTTGAAGAAGCCATGGCAAAACTCGGCGTTAACGAAGTGAGCGATCCGGTACAGACGCAGTTCGGCTGGCACATCATTCAGGTCTTGGGCCGGGAAAATAAGGACGATAGCAGTGAGTTTAAAAAGAACTTGGTGAAAGAGGCTATTCGTAAACGGAAAATTGAAGAAGAAACGGAGCTTTGGGTGCGCAGATTGCGCGACGAGGCTTTTGTAGAAATTTATCAGGATAGACTTTGAAACAGTGCGGCGCGGTTAGTCCGTCGAGATCAAAATGATCGGCAATAATAAACGCGACGGCATGAATGGAGGAGGTTCGACGCCAAGGATGGTGGAGGCAGAACAACGCAGGGAGCCGTTGCCGCGAGCGCCGAAGGTAGGCGCTTTAGGCGAGGCAGGGGCGGTTGCCGCCGAAGTGCGCATTAAAATGGTTAGGTATCGTTTGGACGTGGGCAGCAAGCATCAGGTTACGTCGGAACAGCTTAAAAAACTATTGATCGAAGAGTCCGGCGTCGACAAAAACAATATCAACAATATTAATATTCAGGGCGATTACACACTGGTTGAATTGCCCGATGAAATGCCCCAGGACATATTCCTGCATTTAAAGTCGGTAGAAATCAAGCAACATAAACTGGATATAAAACGGGTAAAAGCGCGTAATAAAAAACGTAGCAACCACTATGGACGACGCGGCAGACAGCGCACTCCGCCGGCTAACAATGGCGGGCCCGATCAAGTCGGCGGCGGTTAACCCGGTCGAAGGGGTAGACGTCTTAAATACTGACGAAGGGGTTGTTGCGCATTTCCTTTCCAAAGGTGGACATTGGGCCGTGTCCGGGAATAAACCTAAACTGTCCCCCCAAAGGCCATAGATTATTTTTGATTGAATGAATCAAGGTATTGAAATCTCCTTTCGGCAAATCGGTTCGGCCGATCGTACCTTTAAATAACACATCGCCGACTATGGCCAGTTTGCTGTTGCGGTGAACAAAAACCACATGTCCCGGCGTATGTCCGGGGCAATGAAAAACATCCAGTACTGCTTCGCCAACCTTAACAATATCGCCCTGACTTAACCAGCGTGACGGCGTAAATGAATCGCAGGCAGGGAAATGCAAAGTCCGGCATTGTTCGGCAAGGGCGTCAATCCAGAATTGGTCGTCATGATGAGGCCCTAGCACAGGAATGGAAAGCAGCGCCGCCAGTTCAGCGGTAGCGCCGATATGATCGAGATGGCCGTGAGTAATCAGGATGGATTCGGGGATTGCGCTTTCACTGGCGATGGCTTTAAGAATCGTGTCAATATCGCCGCCGGGATCGACGATGGCGGCTTTGTTGGTCTGCTCGCAAATGAGTAAGGAACAGTTCTGCTGATAAGCGGTAACGGGAATAATACAAAATCGCATAGGTAAGTGAAGACAAAAAATAAATTCTATCATTAAAATAAAAAACCACCATTAACCGTAAAATGCATGGATTTTACGGTGCGTTAATGACTGCCCGTTTAACTATATGACAAATATCCAATATATAAATTCCCCCGATCAGCTGGCTGCATTGTGTGAACAAATCAAGAAAGAACCTTGGTTAGCTCTCGATACCGAGTTTTTACGGGAAAAAACCTATTATCCGAAGTTTTGCCTGTTGCAAATAGCAACACCGGAATGGGTGGCCTGTATCGATCCCATTGCATTACCCTCCTTGGACATCCTTTTTGACGCCATATACAGCCCATCGATTGTAAAAGTATTCCATTCCTGCCGACAGGATTTGGAAATTTTTTATCAGTTAACCGGTAAATTGCCTGAGCCGCTTTTTGATACCCAAATCGCCGCGCCGTTGCTGGGCTTTCAGGAGAATCCGGGTTATGCGATGCTGGTTTCCAGTCTGTTAAACATCAATTTAAACAAGGCGCATACCCGTGCGGACTGGAGTAAGCGACCGCTGATCGATGCGGAAATTCAATATGCTGCCGACGATGTGATTTATCTGTGCAAGATTTATCAAATGATGTTGCAGCAATTAGCCGAACTCGGACGAACCGAATGGTTGGAGCGGGATTTTGCCGAACTGGCAAATCCGGACCTTTATGAGGTGAAGCCTGAAAAAGCCTGGTTGAAAATCAAGGGTAAAAACAAACTGACCGGCAGGCAATTATCAATTGTTCAGGCCTTGGCCGAATGGCGGGAACGAGCCGCGCAGTCTGAAGACCGACCCAAGAGTTGGCTGCTGCGCGATGAGATGCTGTTCGATTTAGCCAAGCTGCAACCGGAAGCGGTAAGTGAATTAGCCAATGTTCGCGGTATTAACGAGCGTACGGTTAACCGATATGGCGCAGAATTGTGTCAACTCATTACGGCGGCGAAAAACCGCGCACCGATACCTTTGAATGAAAAAGGCCGGCCCGCTAAAAAAACGCAGCAACAGGAAGCGATACTGGATATTCTGACGGCGCTGGTCAGAATACGCGCTGAAGAAAACGCGTTGAATCCCATTATTCTTGCGACACGCAAGGATTTGGAAGTGCTGTTGTTCAATGACGATGATGAGTGTCCGCTACTGCATGGCTGGCGTTTTCAGATGGCCGGCAGGGAACTGGTCGGTTTGTTAAAAGGGGAGTTATTACTCGGGATTGAAGCCGACAAGCTGGCTATTATTGAAAAGTAATCCTTGGCGTAATTCAAGCGCCAGGCCGTTTTTGTGACATTACCGGTAATTTAACAGATAAGGTTAAGGACACGCACGGCATGCCCTACGGCCGATAGGCCTATACGAGGAACAAGATATTTGCGTGTCGCGGCTGCAATGGACAGCGCCTAACACCGGTTAATGAAAAATCCCATTACTCGCTGCCGCCGTCGGTAAGAGCAAAAGAAACCGCGCGGCAATAAAAAAGGGCAATTGCGGTGGTCGGGTTTGTTTGTCTAATATTGTATTTTAAGTTGGCTAAGCTGATGCCAGCGGCGCTGGGTTGTCATATAATGCGCGTTTTAGTTTTTATGTTCCCATAAGGAAAGTTAATATGAAGAAAATCATTTTGTTCGTTTCGGTTGTGCTGTTCTTTTTTACTTCAATAGCCAATGCTCACGGTCCTGTGCGTCAAAAAGCCGAAGAGAAAATCACCATTAATGCACCGGCTGCAAAAGTCTGGGAGATTATTAAGAACTATGGCGATATGTCTTGGCATCCCGGCATTATGAGTACCACTGTTAAAGGCGATAACAGCAAAGGTGCGGTGCGCGTTTTAACTTTAAAAGACGGCGGCACAATTACCGAAGAATTGAAAAAGTACGACGAAGCTAAAATGTCTTACGCTTACAAAATCACCGACATGAGTTCATCTAAAACCATTACTCATGCCGGTGCTGAAGAAAAAGTCCCCGCATTGCCGGTAAACGATTACGCAGCAAGCATTGAACTGGCTGATAAAGGCGGCAAAACTGACGTTATCTGGAAAGCCGGTTACTACCGCGCTTACATGAACAACAATCCGCCGGAAGAAATGAACGAAGAAGCCGCAAATACCGCAGTGAAAGCCGTTTTGGAAACAGGATTGATTAACCTGAAAAAATTGGCTGAAAAATAAGGTTTAGCGAGTGTTCTCATTGAACTGCCACCGCACCATCCTCGGCAAGAAGGCTGTAGCGATTTGTATCGCAACAGCCTTCTTATCTACGCCGCTTGCGGCCCAGCCTTTTGCTTACAGGGATGTAAAGCTGGGAGCGGCAAGCTTCGCTTACATCAGCAATCAATTGGACGATAGCGTGTCTGTTATCGATACGGCAACGGGCGGCGTAGTCGATACCATTGCCGTTACCGGCAAACCCGCCGGTGTTGCGGTTGCGCCTGACGGCAGTAAAGTTTATGTCAGTACCCCCGAGGCCAAAGGCTTTGCGGTTGTCGATAGTAAAAAACGCGAAGTCATCGCCCGCGTTGCTGTCAATGACGGCACGCTGGGTATCGCGGTGAGCCCGGACGGCAAGCGGATTTATGTGGCCGATTGGTACAAGAATAATGTTTCGGTTATCGATGCGGACAGTCTAAAGATCATTCGTACCATCAGTGTCGGCGAATCGCCGTCCGGCCTGGTAGTCAGTCCCGATAATCGCTGGCTGTACGTCGCCAACCGGATCAGCAATTCAGTTTCCCAGATCGATTTGAAGACGCTGACCGTTAAGAAAACCGCACAGGTTGGAACGCACCCGTTCGGACTTACCATTGATGCCAGAGGCGAACGCATTTATGTCGCCAACGTACAAAGCGATGATGTCACGGTTGTCGAAACGGCACGAATGAAACCGATTGCTACGGTAAAGGTCAATATGCTGCCTTACGCAACCGCACTGGCGCTTAACGACAGCCGCCTGTTGGTGACTAATCAGGACGACGGTTCGGTTTCTGTTATCGACACCGAAACCCTAAAAGAAATCGCCCTGATTACCGTGGGTACCAAACCCGAAGGTATCAGCACCCATCCTGATGACCGGCATGTCTACGTGGCTAACTGGTTTGACGGCAATGTTTCGGTGATCGACGCCAGAACCTTGAAAGTGATCGATACCATTCAAACCGGTGAAGGCAGCCGGGCATTTGGGCAGTTTATGGGCAAATAGTCATAAATATCTTTTTGCCCGCTCTACTATTTGAACAATCACGATTTATCCCGTATTGTTAATGCAAAACGCATCACAAGTTCCCCCATATAAATGCCGTCACCGAATCAACTTATCGCTCCCCTCCCTTATTTTATCGACAGTGCAGAACTGTTTTCCACCTGCGTGGATAAAGCGTGGGCGGTTTTTCTGGATAGCGGCTTTCCTCACAGCAAGCAGGGGCGATACGATATTATTGCCGCCGAGCCGGTGTGTACCTTGGTCACGCATGGTGAGATCACCGAGATTAGCGGTAACGGCGCGACACTCAAATCCACTGAAAACCCGTTCGATTTAGTTAAACAGCAGCTTCGTGCGTTTCCGGATACGGGGCTTGACGACTTGCCGTTCAACGGCGGAGCCATCGGCTATTTTGCCTATGATTTAGCCCGTCGATTGGAAACGCTGCCGACGATGGCTAAAGATGCCGAACATATTGCCGAAATGGCGGTAGGGATTTACGAGTGGGCCGTCATCGTCGACCATCACCGGCAAAAGAGTTATCTGGTAGGAAATTGCGATCGGCAAAAATGGCAGGATTTGATCGCTCAGTTCAGCCACTTACCGGCAAGGCAGGATTATCCTGCGTTTAAGGTCGTCGGCGAGATTAAGTCCAACATGGACAAGGATTCCTACGTTCATGCCTTTAACCGGATCAAGCATTACCTCAAGGAAGGCGATTGTTATCAGGTGAATCTGGCGCAGCGGTTTGTGGCCGATTGCGAAGGCGATTCGTGGACGGCTTATCAAAGCTTGCGCAAATTAAATGCCGCCCCGTTCAGTTGTTATCTTAACCTGCCCGAAGTGCGGATATTAAGCTCGTCTCCGGAGCGGTTTTTAAAACTGACCGATAGCGTGGTCGAGACCAAGCCGATTAAAGGAACGCGGCCGAGAAAACCCGATTACGTGGAAGATCAGCAGCAAATAAAAAACCTGGCCGCCAGCAACAAAGACAGGGCGGAAAACCTGATGATCGTCGATTTACTGCGCAACGACATCAGTAAAACCTGCAAAAGCGGTTCAGTCAAAGTGCCGGTGTTATTCGACGTGGAAAGTTATGCCACCGTGCATCATCTGGTCAGCACCGTAACCGGCACATTGGCGGATGATCAGCACGCCCTGGATTTGTTGAAAAGCTGCTTTCCGGGCGGATCGATTACCGGCGCACCGAAGATCCGATCCATGGAAATCATAGAAGAACTCGAACCCAACCGGCGCGGCGTTTATTGCGGGGCTATCGGCTACATCGGTTTCAACGGCAATATGGACACCAATATTGCCATCAGAACGTTGGTGCATTCCGAAAACACCATTCGTTTCTGGGCTGGCGGCGGTATCGTCAATGACTCCGTAGCCGAAGAAGAATATCAGGAAAGTTTTGACAAGGCGGCGGCTATGCTCGATTTATTGCGGCAATTTACGGTCAGGTAAATTAATCGTCATGCGAATGTAACGTGATCATTATCAAACTGGGCGGCAGCCTATCCCGTTCGGATACCCTGGCTAACTGCCTGAATGCGGTCGAAAAAAACTATCGGGGCAGGGCGGTAGTCATTGTCCCCGGCGGCGGCGCGTTTGCCGATCAAGTCAGGCTGGCTCACCAGCATTGGCAATTCGACGATAACACCGCGCACCACATGGCTCTTTTAGCCATGCAGCAAATGGCCTTGATGTTTAAAGGGCTTAAACCGGATTTTGCTGTCGTTCACAGCGTTGCGGCGATTCAAGACCAACTAAACAGGCGAAAAACCGTCATTTGGTCGCCGGATATTATCGAACTTGATAACGCAGGTATTGAGGCAAGCTGGGATATAACTTCGGACAGCCTCGCGGCATGGCTGGCCACAACAGTTTCGGCAGCCGAATTGATCCTGATAAAGTCAGTCGCTATTGATAGTAGTATTAGCCTGCATCAGCTCGCCGAACAAAACATAGTCGATAAAGCCTTTTGTGATTTTGTCGCGCAAGCCGCGTTTAAAATACAGGTTATTGATGCTCAAAGCTGGAGTGAATAACCCCGCAATACTATTGACTCAAGCGGCACAAAGCCCTCTCGGCAATTGCTCCTGCATTGCTCTACCTCCTGCATCCGAGCAGTCGTCCAGTGGGAGAGGGCTTTGTGAGGGGAAATTAAAATAAGGAAAAAGCTTATTCTTATCCCCTCAGCCCAACCTTCTCGGCAACCGCTCCTGCATTGCTCTACTACCTACATCCTTGTAGGCCTCCCTGAGAGAGAAGTAGCGCAAGCTCTAAGGTCGGCAGTATGTACCACAATCACTCAAGGCAACAAAGGACCATCACCATGTTAAATATCCGCCAAAAAGCCTGCGTAAAAATAGCCGAATGGTTTTCCTTGTGGATTGTAATCGGCTGCTTATGGGCATGGTGGCAACCTGAGGCATGGCTTTGGTTTCAGCCATACATCACAATCGGATTGGGCGTGATCATGTTAGGCATGGGCCTGACCCTGCGGCTGGCCGATTTTTCGGAAGTGTTCCGTATGCCGAAGATCATTGCCATCGGCGTTTTGGCGCAGTTTGTGATTATGCCGCTGTCGGCTTATGTTTGGGCAAAAGTGCTGGACTTGGAGACGAGCTTGGCGATAGGGCTGATCCTGGTCGGCGCCTGTCCCGGCGGC
>DAINRH010000018.1:33313-34291 GCA_036741905.1 Methylobacter sp.
CTTGCCGGTCGATGGCTGGGGCTTGTTTCGTTCGATGGTTGTCGTGGTATTGATACCGTTAATCGCCGGATTATTTATCAACACCGCGCTGGATCGCGTCCAGCAGCACAAACGTCACGCCGTGCGCGGCGTCATTCATAGGGTCGGCCCTATCGTCAGTGTTGCCGTGATTGTGCTGGTGGTGAGTAGCATTGTGGCGGGTAATAAAGCGGCGATTGGACAGGTGGGGCCGAAATTATTCTGTGCGGTTTTTTTATTTCACGCCACCGGCTTTGCCTTAGGTTATGTTGTGATGAAATGGCTGGGCTACGGCAAGGTAGAATGCCGTACCGTATCAATCGAAGTGGGCATGCAAAACAGCGGACTGGGCGCATCGCTGGCTAAAACGCATTTTGCCGATATGGCGATGGCTCCGGTTCCTGCCGCGATTTCGGCGGTATTTCATTGTTTGATTGGTAGTGCGCTGGCGGGGATTTGGGGTGGAAGAAGATAACTGTAAGTAATTGATCAGAGTTTTTAGTTCACCACGAAGACACGAAGGGTACGAAGAAATAAAACTTCGTGCCCTTCGTGTCTTCGTGGTGAATAATTATGGCGACTACATCAAATTTAAGCATCCGGATAAGCAAGGTCATGTAGTCGTGCCGCATCCACGTAAAGACGTGGCGTTAGGCACATTAAGAAATATTTACCGGCAAGCCGGTTGGGAGTGGCAATAATGTTGTATTCAGTCTATGTGCATTTGGGGGATGATAAACGCGCGCATGGCGTGACCATTCCCGATTTTCCGGGCTGTTTCTCGGCGGCGGATGATTGGGAATCGTTGCCGGCCAACATCCAGGAAGCTATTGAATTGTATTGCGAAGGGGAAGATATGGAAATTCCCGTGCCGACCCCGTTGGAACAATTAGTATCCCGTCCGGAATATGAAGGCGGAGCATGGCTGCTGGTGGATGTCGATGTTTCACGGTTATCAAC
>DAINRH010000018.1:34318-38250 GCA_036741905.1 Methylobacter sp.
TTCCTTGCCGGAAAATTTGGTGCAAGACATTGATCGTTATGCCAAGTCGCATCATTTGACCCGCTCCGGTTTTTTGGCGCGTGCGGCGATGGCGGAGATACAAAAGGGGCGTGTGGCGTAAATAGACGTGGTGGGATAAAGCCAGCGTTCCTCGTAGCGATATTTTCAAAAACGATGCGCAATATTTGCCGCTTTCATGATGCTGTTTGCCGTGTGTCGTGATTTGCAGCAATGATTGACCGTAACAGACACGCCTTTTTCAGTCGCCCAAATCTCATGCAAACCTTTACCGGTACGAACTAATTTATAACCGTGCTTGAGTAATTGCTCTTTGACCGGTTTTTCAGAGTGATGGGGTGTTGAATAAACGATAAATACGTTGCAGTCTTGGTGTGTAATTTTGGGGTGTCGAGCTCAAGTAATTGCGGCGCTAAATCCAATACTTCTTTTTCCAGTTCATCTAAAGTTTCCGCTTCCACCACCAGTCCTTTTAAATCGGAACTGGTTGCGACATAAACGTTCGCTTCATCATCATGGATAATTTCAACTTTAATTAATAGCGGTATCCCTATTTTTGAAAAGAGTGCCGAAAACGGCCAGCCTAAACGATACATAATATTCTCCTGAAGATTTTTTCCGCACTTCAAATTTGACAGGTTTGGAAAGAATAATAGCATAGAGAAGGTGTCGGACAGCTCAATATCCACGGGAGTTCTACGTTTCTACAGCTCTGCGGGTATTGGGATTGCTTTCTATCGTTTCACCATCAATGCCTTAACGTCTATCCGGCTAAAAAGAAACCAATGTAATGCGTTAGAATGTGCGGAATGTAAATTTTATAACCTCGAAATAAGCACACTGGAGTGCAAGAATGGTTAATTCACCTTTAAAACCTGATGGACGCAAATTAGCCGAGTTTATCCCGCTCAAACCCGCCGAACAAAAGCTACTGGATGCCTGTCGAAGTGGAGAGGAAGCAGTCATCTCAGAACAGCGACCCGAGCAAGCAGATGATAATAATATCGTACGAGCATCCTTTCTACGCTTTCTTGCGTTGGGCGGTGATGAATTCGCTCCAGTTAATGAAAGAGGTGTGTTGCTTCAGGGGGCTTGGGTTGAAAATGAACTGAATATTGAGAGCGCTTTTTTGCCACATGGTTTAGGACTGAGGGATTGCCATTTGACCAATATTATTTTGCGCCACAGCAATATTCATGGTTGTGTGGGCTTTCAGGGGTGTTATGTTGTTAATGGGATATCGGCTGACGGTATGGTGTGCAGTGGTGGCGTATTCCTGAAAGACTTCACCTCCACAGGTCCAGTTCGTCTTCTAAACACACAACTTGGCGGTAATCTGGAGTGTCACGGTGGTAAATTTGATGTTAAAAACGATGATGCTTTGATATGTGATCGAGCAGTCATTCAAGGCAGCGTTTTCTTGAATGATTCCGAAAAAGGTTCTAATAAAGTTCGATTTATTGCTACCGGCATTGTTAGCTTTATGGCGGCGCGAATTAACGGCTCACTGGATTGCAGTAATGCTGTATTCAATGGCACTCCGCGCGCTTTGGAATGTGACCGTGCGGTGATTAATGGTAGCGTCTTTTTAAAAAACGGTTTCACTGCCACTGGCTCGGTTTGTTTGGCGGGAACACAAATTGGTGGCAATCTGGAGTTTAACGATGCAACACTCGATGGTATGAATGACTTCGCATTGCGGGCAGCTGGCATGACGGTAGTTGGTGCGTTCCATTTTAGTGATATGCGGTCTATTAAGGGTATTGTCTCTTTATCCTCTGCCAAAGTGGGCAGATTGATTGATGATAACAAGTCTTGGGCAAAGGCGGAGCTGATTTTAGACGGATTTATTTACGACAAACTGACTGGCAAGGCCCCAACGGATGCTAAAAATCGGCTGGCATGGTTGGATAAGCAGCTTGTTTCACACGCGGGGCTGGAAGGTGATGGAAAAGATTTTAAGCCTCAACCTTGGCAGCAATTACAAAAAGTGCTTCGTGAGATGGGGCATGTGGAGGATGCGCGACAGGTGGCGATAGCCTTTGAAAAGCGTCTGCTTTGCGCTAACTTGATTGGGCAAACGCCAGAAAATTGGTGCAAACTGACAGCATGCGTGTATCGGAAAATCAGTCGCGGTTTTCATCGGTTGTTTGGGTGGCTCATCGGATATGGTTATCGCCCACTTGGGTTGTTCATCAAAATGGTTGTTGTCTGGCTGCTTTGCGGGGCGTTTTATTTGGGCGTAGCACGCTATGGCAATGGCGTATTTGCACCTAGCAATCCGCTGGTGTTTCAAAATTCAGAGTATGACGTTTGCAAGGCAGATAATGAAAAAGCTCAGGCAGAAATGATCAAAGCAGCCTACGGGTTGCCTTCAGTTCAAGGCGCGGGTAACTGGTATCTGTGCAAGGATTTACGTGAGGAATACACCGGTTTTAGTCCACTGGCTTATTCGCTGGATTTGATCTTGCCGCTGGTTGATTTACAGCAAGAGCACGATTGGGCGCCGATGATTCCAACACCGGAAGCCACAGGGATTGATGAGTTGAAGGCGCGCAGCCTTAAGCATGTAACGAGACTTGTGGTGTGGATTGAAATTCTGTTTGGCTGGGTGTCCAGCTTGCTGCTGGTGGCCGTGGTTTCCGGTTTGACCAAGCGGCGGGAAGAATAATGAAGGAAGAGAAAGGGTGTGATCTTGCAAGCATGTATTCAACATTGCACAAATACGTCTTTGACGTATAATGAGATTATGTATACAGTCATTGAAACCCCGCTGTTCAGCAAGTTGTGGCCGCATTATTGGCATGAAGAAGAGCGTGGTGCATTTGCTACTTACTTGGCTGAAAATCCGTCCGTCGGAGATGTGATTCCCGGTGCAGAAGGGCTGCGTAAAGTGCGCTGGAGCCGCGCCGGATCGGGCAAGTCTGGTGGTGTAAGGGTGATTTACTTTACACGCAACGCTGCCGAGGAAATTGTATTATTAATGATGTACGCCAAAGCCGAGCGTGACTCGATGACCGCCAAACAACTACTGGAGATTAAACATGCCCTCGACAACTAAACCAATGACCGATGAAGAACTGGAAATTTTCGAAGATGGACGTGATTTTCACGCCGACTTGTTGCAGTCCATTCATGAAATGAAGGCCGGGCGCGGCACAGTGGTTTGTTCCCAAGCGATTGCGGCACGCACAGCCTCAGGCCTGTCGCAGGCTCAATTTGCCGCGCTGTTGGGCGTTTCGGTGCGCACCCTGCAAGAGTGGGAACAGGGCCGCCGCAAACCCACCGGAGCGGCGCAGACATTATTGCGTGTGGCGGTGGCTCATCCGGAAATGTTGCGTGAGTTGGTGACGGGATAGAGAAGGACTGCGCCTAACTTCTTTGCAAATCCCCATCACTCAAAAAATCGCCTCAAATACTCCCCAGTATGCGAAGCCTCATTCTCAGAAACCTGCTTAGGCGTCCCCTCAGCAACCAGCGTCCCACCACCGTCGCCGCCTTCGGGCCCCATATCGATAATCCAGTCTGCGGTTTTAATCACATCCAGGTTGTGTTCGATCACGATGACGGTATTGCCGTGATCGCGCAGGGTGTGCAGCACGCCCAACAATTGCTTGATGTCGTGGAAGTGCAGGCCGGTGGTCGGCTCGTCCAGTATGTACAAGGTTTTGCCTGTGTCGCGCTTGGACAGTTCTTTGGCAAGCTTTACCCGCTGCGCTTCGCCGCCGGACAGGGTGGTCGCATTCTGGCCCAGGGTGATATAGCTCAAGCCTACCTCGACCAAGGTCTGTAGCTTGCGGGCCAGCACCGGTACCGGGCTGAAGAACTCGGCCGCATCTTCGACGGTCATGTCCAGCACTTGATTGATGGTTTTGCCTTTATAGCGTATCTCCAGCGTTTCGCGGTTATAGCGT